>NZ_JBVIKC010000004.1:0-314891 GCF_055581065.1 Streptomyces sp. NPDC031479 | reverse complement strand
CGCTCGGGGTTGTCGCCGGCCGAGATGAGCAGGGCAGCGGCGCTGTCCGGGCCGACGCCACGGACTTCCAGCAGGCCCGGCGTGCTGACTTCGACGGCCTCGGCTATCCGCTTGTTGAGATCGTCGATCTCCTCGGTCAGATGCCGGATGCGGCGGGCCAGCAGCCTCAAGGTGTGACGGGCGGCCCCGGCCGGTCCCCTCGCATGCTGGGGATCGAGGTCGGCGCACCGCTTGAACAGGTGGGGGTTGCTCAGCCCGGCGAGCGACTCGCGGAGGGCGGAGTCAGCTGAGACCAGGACGCTCTTGAGCTGGTTGATCGCCTGGGTGCATGTCGTTGTCGCCCCGCCGACGGGCGGGGGAGTGGGGGCCGGAGAGAGGGGCTCGACTCTCGCCTGCACCGGTGCCGGGGGAGTCCGCGTCCGGGGCGCCAGCGGGTTCGCTGACCGTCCGGGGGGCCGGTGGCGCCGGAGTCGACGCCGGGCCTGTGGGCGGCCGCCGTGGTGCTGCGGGAGATCATGCCGGAAGCACGGCCACGTTCGTGCGGAAACGGCGGAACGGGTGCCCAGAGCGCGCCCTCCCCAGCCGTGTGGAACGGGACCGTCCGCCTCGCGGTACGTGGCTTGAGGGGCATGTTCCCGACAATCAGGCGACACCCGTGCAGGGGTGTCCGCACCGTCCTGTACGAATGTGCCAACTAGATTCTGCTGACCATGCGTTTGAACGCCGCTCGGAACTGGCAAAACAGCAGCTCAGGGTGCTGACGGAATGCCATCTACCGGCAGTGGTCGCACCCCGCGTCCGCCGCCGGCCCCGCGGCCGTCCCGCCCGGCGGGGCCGGCCGGCGCCCTCACTGGACCTCCAGGACCTCCGAGACCGGACGGCGGGGTGTGGCGGGGCCCGCGGGGCCGTAGCCGAGGCGCAGGACCATCTGGACGTGTCCCGTGGCGGCGAGCGGATCGCGGACCGTCCAGCGCAGCTCCGGCCATTCCAGGGGCTGGGAGGTCATCGAGGTGGCCAGGCCGTCGGCGGTGGCCCGGAGGAGCACCCGCTCCAGCGCCTGACCGGCCAGCAGCCAGTCGGCCCGGGTGTCGCCCCGCGTGCCCAGCAGGGCCAGCCGGGGCCGCTTCTCGAACACGGCCCACCCGCGGTCCGGCACCGGTCGGTCCCGGCCGAAGTCGCGTACGGGCGCCGGTCCGCCGGAGCTCCGGGGGCCGAACGCCTCGGCGGGCACGCCGTCGCGGCGCGTCGGGCCCGGACTCCGGTCCCCGCCGGTCCACGCGGCCGTCTCGGCCCGGACGAGCGGGTCCGTCTCCTCCAGGTGCTCGGCGTCGTGCACCAGCCCGAGCAGGGTCTCGATGTGCCAGGTGCCGGGGACGGTGAGGTGGCACCCCTCCAGTCGGGCCGCCGCCCGCAGGCCGTCCAGGACCGCGGGCGGCACGGCCTCGTCGCCGAACGGGAGCCGGCTGGTGTGCCGGCGGCGGAGCGCGTCGTAGAGGGCGGCGAGTTCGTCGCCGCCGTCCGCGGCCGCCTCGAAGGACACCCCGGCCAGGAGCCAGGGCCGGGAGCCGTCGGGCAGCAGCCGCACGCGCGCCCCGAGCCCGTGGCGGGCGGCGGACACGCGCAGGTTGAACAGGGCCGCGGCGCAGCCGAGGTGGAGGGCGCGGTGATCGGGGTCGGTACGGGTCATGGCCCGCTCCGGGTCTCCGTACAGCTCGACGACCTCGTCGTCCGGCCGGAAGACGAAGCGCCAGGGCTGGGCGTTGTGCATCGAGGGGGCGGTGACGGCGTCGGCGACGAGCCGGGCGACGGTTTCGGTTTCGACGGTGCGTGCGGTCACGGGTCTGGTCCTGTCTGTGCTGCCCCGGTCGTGCGCCACGACGGCGCCCCCGAGGTGGAGCGGTGCCTGCGCTGCCTCCAGGGTCGGCCGGCCGGCCGGGGCCCGGGTAGGGCCGACCGGTGCCGTCCCGGGACCATAGGTCCCACCGGTCCGCGCGGCACGGGTCCGTGCAGCGACGACGGGGACCTTCGGCCCCGGTCACGGTCCCGGGTGGCGGTGTCCCCCCATCGGCCCCTGGACGACACGGCGCAGGCCGTGGCGGCCGAGTACTCGGGTCTGCCGGTGACAGACCGTGACGGTCGACTCGGCGGAGGCCCCGTCCCGTCCCGTCCCGTCCCGTCCCGGAGAGGGTCCCAGGGGTCCGGATCAGGGCCCGGCCGGCCCGTGCCCCGGGCGGCTGTCGATCGTCCGTCCGAATGTGATCGAGGGGTCGGTAGCCGACGGGTACGGTTTGGCCATGGATTTTTCCGGAACTAGCGCTACCGATGAGAACTCCGGGCAGGTGGAGGCCATCATGGCCGCGGCGCGCCGGCTGCTGCCGAAGGAGGGGGCCCCGGGGCTGTCCCCGGAGGCGGTGGCCGCCGAGGGCGGGCTGGCCGTCGCCGACGTGGCGGCCGTCTTCCCGCACCGGGACGACCTGTTGACGGCGTTGGTCGTCGACGCCTACGACGCGTCGGCCGCCGCGATGGAGCGGGCCGACGCGGCCGCCGTGGCCGGGGGAGCCCCGGCGGGCGCGCGGCTGCTCGCGGTCACCCGGGCCCTGCGGGCCTGGTCCTTCGCCCACACCGGCGAGTTCACGCTGATCTACGGTTCGCCCGTACCCGGCTACCACGCCCCGCAGGACACCGTCCCGCCCGCCTCGCGCACCCCCGCCGTGCTGGCCGGCATCGTGAGGTCCGCGCTGGAGGGCGGCGAACTCCTCCCGCCCCGGAGGACGGTACCGGGGCCGCCGCTGCTCCGGCCGGAGGCCGTGCAACTCTTCGGAGGGGTGCCCGACGCACCGTTCTCGGACATCGTCGAGCGCGGCATCGTGCTCTGGAGCAGCCTGATCGGGCTCCTGGTGTTCCAGGTCTTCAGCCGTACCCACGACAGCGTCCGGGACGAGTCCGCGTACTTCGACTTCGCCATCGCGGTGGCGGCCGAGGGCATCGGCCTGACGGTCCCGCTGGACGAACCCACCCACACCGACTAGACCGTCTGCCGCGTGCGCGCGGCACCGGCGGGGAATCAGGCCGTGAACACCACAAGAACCCTCTGCTTCGTCATCGCGGCGCTCTCGTCGTACGCCGCCCTCGTCTACCGGCTCTGCCAAGTGCGCCGCAGCTGGCGGGACAGCGCCTACCGCACCCTGGTGGTCACCCTCCTGCTGCAGTGCCTCACCTTCACCATGGGCGCCGTCGCCATGAGCGGCGACAGCTTCCTCGGCGTCGGCAACCTCGCCATCCTGGTGATGCACGTATCGGCCGTCGCCTTCTGCGTCGCGGCCGAGATCATCCTGCTGCGCTGGGCGGCCGACCCCGCGGAGGCCGCGCGCAAGGCCCGCTACTGGCTGATCACCGGCGTCGCCCTCGGCGTGCTCCTGATCGCCCTCTTCTTCATCGCCGACGGACCCGGGCGGCCGGCGACGGACTTCAACTCCGGCAGCGGCCAACCGCTGGTCCTCGTCTACCTCCTGGTTTTCATCGTCTCCCAGGCGGTTCCGTGCGTGACCATCTTCCGCCAGTGCGGCCCCTACGCCCGGATGACCGGCAAGGCCTCGCTGCGGCAGGCGCTGCGCATGCTGTCCGTGGCCGCGGTGATCCTCTTCCTCTACTGCACCTGCCGGACGGTGAACATCCTCACCGCCGCGGCCGGGATCGACATCGGCGTCTGGCAGCTCGCGTCGAACGTCTTCAGCGCCGCGGGGATCGTCACCCTCTCGCTCGGCCTGACGTTCTCCTCCTGGGAGGCGTCGGCCGCCAAACTGCTGGAGTGGGCGCACAGTTACCGTTCCTACCGGGCCCTCTACCCGCTCTGGCGGGACCTGTACGAGTCCTCTCCGGACATCGTCCTGGAGCCGCCGGGCTCGGCCTCGGTCTCGGACCTCAACTACCGCCTGCACCGGCGCGTCATCGAGATACGCGACGGATGGCGGGACCTGCGCCCCTACATCGACCGCACCGCACCCGCCGTCGGGGCGGCGGATCCCGCGGCGAGCGAGGAGTACCGGCAGGCCCACGCCGAGGCGGCGCAGATCAAGCAGGCCCTGCACGCGAAGCGGGCCGGGACCGTCCCCGATCTCAACAAGGACGCGGGCGACTTCGACGACCGGGACACGGACAACTTCTCGGCGGAGGTCGCCTGGCTCACCCAAGTGGCAGCCGTCTATCGTAAACTCGGCAAAGCGGGTTGAGAGCTCCCGCCCGGTCTGTCCCCCGTCAGGCCGGGCGGGTTTTCCCTTTTTCACCCTCCCCGTGGTTCCCCCCGTTTTCCCCCGTGGGTCCCCCCCTTTGTTTCCCCCGTTTCCCCCGTGTTGCTTCCGGGCAGAGCGGGTGTGATCCGCTCGGTGCCGACCCCCATCCCCCGAGGGCCGGCCCTGCCCGGACCGACAGCCGCCAGCACATCAACTCGGCTACCCCCGTAAGCAAAGTTAGCTGCCAGCTATCGGCGAGGTCCACGGTGGCGGACTCTGGTCAGATTGTCAACTGACGGCTAATCTGCGAAACTGCCGGATAGCTGAGAGCAATGTCGAGGAGGTGACGGAAGGGAGAATCGCCGTGTCGGAGACCGACGACCGGCCCAAGCTGGCAGTGCGTCTGGACAACCTCTTCAAGACGGTCCGGCCCAAGGGCAAGCACTGGACCAACGCCGAGGTCGCGGAGGAACTGAAGCGCGCCAACCCCGAACTCAAGGCCGGTGGCGTCTATCTGTCGCAGCTGCGCACCGGCAAGCGCTCCAATCCCTCGCCGGACCTGCTGGCCGCCCTCGCCCGGTTCTTCGGCGTTTCCGTCGCGTACTTCTTCGACGACGAGGTCGCCGAGTCCGTCCTCAGTGAGGTCGCCGCCATCGAGGCGCTGCGCCAGGCCGGAGTCCGCTCCGTGGCCATGCGGGCGGCCGGGATGAAGAAGGAGAACCTCCAGGCCATCACGGCCATCATGGACCAGTACCGGCAGCTCCAGGGCCTCCCGCCCGTCACCGACCCCTCGGAAGACCCGGAATGAGGGTCCCCGGAAGGGGGCGTTCGGCCGATCACGGCCGCCGCAGTCAGCTCAAGAAGCTCCGCAAGGACGGAGCGCGGCGGCTCGCCGAACTCAACCTGCCGGAAGGGGCAGACGTCGCCGAACTCTGCCGGTACATCGGAGAGATCCGCGACCGCCCCATCACCCTGATCCCGATGCAGATGCCCGCCTCGCAGCCGTGCGGCATGTGGGTGGCCGCGCGGGACGAGGACCTGATCTTCTACGACGCCAACACCACCAGCGCGCATCAGGAGCACATCATCTTGCACGAGCTGGGCCACATCATCTGCTGTCACCGCGGGGCGGGCTGGCTGGACGAGGCGAGCTCCCGCCTCCTCTTCCCCAACCTCGACCCCGACCTCGTCCGCGACATGCTCCTGCGCGCCACCTACGACGACGTGCAGGAACAGGAGGCCGAGGTCATCGCCTACCTGCTCTCCCAGCGGATGGGCGGCGCCGAGGACGGACCCGGCGCGGCCCCGGGCCCCGGGGGCGGACCGTCCGGGAAGGGCGACGACACGCTCAGCCGCATCGAGCGCACCCTGTTCTGAGGGGCCCGCCCGGCCCGTCAGGTCCCCGGCGTCCGGCTCACACGTCGCGCCGGCGTACGACGACCACCGCGAGGGCGACCGCGACCAGCGGCCACACCACGTACACGGCCCAGGAACCGGAGACGGTGGCGTCGTGGACGTGGTGGAGGTCGGGAAGGTCCCCCCAGTTCTGGACGAGGCGCTTCCAGGCGGAGGCCACCATCACGTGGTTGACGTCGGCGGACCATTGCCTGGAGGTACTGAACAGCGGCGGCAGCATCACCAGGGTGAAGAGCGTGGCGACCAGGCTGCCCGGGGTGTGCCTGATCAGCGCGCCGAGGCCCAGGCCGACCAGGGCGCAGACCGGAGCCAGCAGCGCGGACGCCGCCATGGCCCGGGCCGCACCGGGGTGGGTGAGGGAGACCCCGGCGTGCCGGCCGTCGAGGACGGCCTGGGAGACCAGGAAGGCGCCCAGGGAGACGGCCGTCCCGACGGCGGTCCACACCGCCGCGACGACGACGGCCTTGGCCAGGACCACCGAGTGACGGGCGGGTACGGCCACGGTGGTGGTACGGATCAGCCCGCTGCCGTACTCGCTCACGATCGTGACGGCTCCGAGGCTGCCGGCGACGAGCATCAGCGTCATGTAGGCGCCGGGCGGGAAGGCGTCGAAGGGCAGGAACCCGCGGGACTCCTGCGCACCCGGGCCGGCGGCGGCGATGGTGTCGTGGTCCGCCAGCGCCGCGACGGTCGCGCACCCGATGACGAACAGCGCGGTGAGGGCGATCGTCCACCAAGTGGAGCGCAGGGACCGCATCTTGATCCACTCGGCGACGAGCAGGTCACGGAAGCGGGCGGGAGGTTCGGCGATGGAGGAGACGGAGGAGACGGGGGAGGCGGAGGCCGCGTGGGCGGAGGCGGTTCGGGTCATCGGGTCCGTCCTGTCGTGTACTCGACGCTGTCGGCGGTCAGTTCCATGAAGGCCTCCTCCAGGGAGGCCGTACGCGGGGTGAGTTGGTCCAGCACGATCCCGTGAGCGAAGGCGAGCGCCCCGATCCGGTCCGCCGCCAGTCCGGTCACCACGAGCCTGCCCGTGTCCGCCGGCCCCTCCGGCTCCACCGAAGCGCCCGCGCCGGCCAGCAGCGCCGCCAGTTCGGCGGTCCGCGACGTGCCCACGACGGTCCGGGACCGGGTGCTGCGGGCCGCGAACTGCCCTGCCGACTCGGCGGCGATGAGCCGCCCGCGGCCGATGACGACGAGATCGTCGGCGGTGTTCTGCATCTCCGACATCAGATGGCTGGAGAGGAAGACCGTACGGCCCTCGGCCGCCAGCCGCCGGAAGAGGCCGCGCATCCAGAGCACGCCCTCCGGGTCCATGCCGTTGACGGGCTCGTCGAACATCAGCACCGGGGGATCGCCGAGGAGGGCGGTGGCGATCCCCAGGCGCTGCTTCATGCCGAGCGAGAACCCGCCGATGCGGCGGCCCGCCGCTCCGGCCAGGCCGACCTCCTGGAGCACCTCGTCCACCCGGCGCGCCGGGATGCCGTTGCTGCGGGCCAGCGCGGACAGGTGGGCGGTGGCGCTGCGTCCGCCGTGCACCTGGTTCGCGTCGAGGAGGGCGCCCGCGTGCCGCAGTCCGCGCGGGTGGTCGCCGAAGGGGACGCCGGCGACGGTGGCGGAACCGGCGGTGGGCCGGTCCAGGCCGAGGACCATCCGCAGGGTGGTGGTCTTGCCGGCTCCGTTCGGGCCGAGGAATCCGGTGACGCGGCCCGGCCTGACGGTGAAGGACAACCGGTCGACGGCGGTCTTGGCGCCGTAGCGCTTGGTGAGTTCGTTGACTTCGATCACAAGGGCAACCCTGCCGGGAGGGCGCCCCGCGGGCATGGTGCCGTGGGCGGCACTCGCGCGGCCGCCCCCGGCCGTGGGAGTACGCCCCCGGGCGGGGGCCGCGGGGTGACCCGAGGACGTCAGCCCCCGGCCGCCGACACCTCCTGGGCCAGGACCGACACGGCCCGGCGGATGTCCCCTTCGCGGTGATCGGAGGTGACGAAGAACCGCAGCCGGGAGAGCCCCTCCTCCACCGCGGGGTGGAAGATCGGATCGGCGATGACACCGCGCTCGTACAGCCGGTCGGCGACGCGCAGGGTCCTCGCCGAGTCACCGAGGAGGCACGGCACGATCGGGGTGTGGGCGCTGGAGCCCGTCGCGAGGCCGGCCGAGGAGGCGAGCGAGAGGAAGAGCTCGGCGTTGCGCCGCAGGGCACGGACCCGGTCCGCGGTGATCAGCTCGCTCGCGGCCAGCGCGGCGGCCGCGTTGGCCGGGGTCAGGCCGACGCTGTAGACGAAGCCGGGCAGGGTGTGCCGCAGCCAGCGCACCATCCGGGCCGAGCCGCCGAGGTAACCGCCGCAGCTGGCGAAGGCCTTGGAGAGGGTGCCCATCCACAGGTCCACTCCGGACCGGTCGACGCCGAAGAACTCGCCGACACCGCGGCCGTGCTCGCCCACGGTGCCGATGCTGTGGGCCTCGTCGACCATCAGCAGGGCGCCGTATCGTTTCTTCAGTTCGATCACGGCCGGCAGGTCCACCAGGTCGCCGTCCATGCTGTAGGCGCCCTCGACGGCGATCAGCACCCGCCGGAACCGCGAGCGGTTGACCCGCAGCATGTGCGCCAGCTGGTCCGTGTCGTTGTGGGCGAAGGGCCGCCGGGCCGCCCCGGACAGCGCGCAGCCCTGCAGGATGCTGTCGTGGGCGAGGGCGTCGTGCAGCACCAGGTCCCCGGCGCCGACGACGTGCCCGATCGCGGTGACGTTGGTGGCGTGGCCGCTGACCAGCGCCAGGCAGTCGTCGACGCCGAGGAAGGCGGCGAGCGCCCGCTCCAGCCGTACGGTCAGCTCCCGTTCGCCGGAGAGCACCCGGCTCGCCGAGACCGAGGTCCCGTAGCGGTCCACCGCTTCGTGGGCGGCGGCGGTGACCGCCGGATGGCCCGAGAGCCCCAGGTAGTTGTAGGAGCCGAAGGAGAGGTACTCCCGGTCACCGATCACGGTCGTGTCGCGGATCGTGCCCCGGTGGACCCGGAAGTACGGGAAGTCCGCGCCGCCGGCGGTGATCGCGTCCAGGCGTTCCTCGAACTGCCGCACCTCCGGGAAACCGTCGACGCTCGCCGTGGCGGCGTACTCGTCCCCCTGCGGCTCCGGCGCCTCCCACGGCTCCCGCGGCCGCGGGGGAGCGGCGGGGGCCGGCGCGTGCGTGAGGTGGGGAGCGACCAGTTCGGTCAGCCGCCCGATGGTCAGGCCGGGCCTGAAGGTCTCCTCGCTGGGGAAGCCCGGCGCGTGCCGCGCGATGATGACGTCCAGCTCCTGGAGCATCAGGGAATCGAAGCCGAGATCGGTCGTCAGGACCATCCGCGCGCCCAGGTCGGAGAGCGGGAAGACCCCGGTCCGTGAGACCGCTTCGAGGACGACGGACGCGGCGGCCCCGCCCGGTCCGGCCGACGCGTCCGGCTGCGCGGACCCTCCCGGCGAGGCGGGCGCGCCCCGTCCGGCGGAGGGCGGGACCGCCGCCACCACCCGCGGGGGTTCCTCCGGGTGGCCGGCGGGCTCCGCCGTCTCGCGGGCCGACGCGTCCACCACCCAGTGGTGGCGGGGCGCCAGGGGACTCGGCGGCAACGTGCACGGAGGAGTCCGCTCCGCCGCGGGAAGCGGCGCCGGGCCGCTCACCGCACGCACGGCCGGGCCCGCCGGCGCGGGGGCGCGTTCCCCGTCCGCCGGCGCGCCCGGGGCGGCGGCGGACGTCTCGGGCGCGCCGGGCTCCACCGCGCCGACGGCCAGCCCCGGCCCGAGCTCCCCGGTGCGGCCCGCCGCGATGGCCTCGGCGGCGGCGGTCAGCCGGCCCGCGGCCTCGGCGGAGTCCCGCGCCACCACCGCCAGACGCTCCGCGAAGGGCGTACGGCGCGCCAGGGTGTCCGCGACCCGGGCCGGCGGGAGCCGGTCTTCGGTGAGGACGTCCGCCAGGTCGCGGGCGTAACGGGCCAGCCCCGCCCGGTCACGGGCGCTGAGCACCAGGAGGTGCGGCTCCCCGTCCGGGGCGGGCACGGCCGGCTCCGGGGCGGCGCACTCCTCCACCACCAGGTGGACGCCGGTGCCGCCGAAGCCGAAGGCGCTCACCCCGGCCCGGCGCGGCCGCGGGGACCGCGGCCACGGCGTCGCCTCCGTCGGGACGACCAGCCGCGCGGCGGCGAGGGCCGCCGGCTCGGCCGGTTCGAACTCCGGCTGCGGCGGTATCAGCCCCCGGTGCACGGCCAGGACGGTCTTGATGAGCCCCGCGATCCCGGCGGCGTTCAGGGAGTGGCCCACCACCGCCTTCACCGCGCCGAGGAAGGCGGGCGCGGCGTCCTCACCGCGCAGCTCGCGCAGCACACCGACCTCGACCGGATCGCCGACCGTCGTCCCGGTACCGTGCGCCTCCAGGTACCCGACCGAGTCCGGGGCCAGGTCCGCGTCGCGGTAGGCCCGGCGCAGGGCCCGGAGCTGACCGGCCGCCTGGGGGTGCATACCGCCGTGCACGGTCCCGTCGTTGGCCGTGCCCACCCCCCGGATCACCGCGTAGACGCGGTCGCCGGCGGCCAGCGCGTCGGCCAGGGGCCGCAGCACCAGGACCCCGGCGCCCTCGCCCAGGACGAAGCCGTCGGCCCGCGCCCCGAACGGCAGGCACCTGCCGCTGCGCGAGACGGCGCCGATCCGGCTCAGGCCCACCAGCAGGTCGGGGGTGAGGATCAGCTGGGCGCCGCCCGCCAGCGCGATGCGGGTGCGGCCCGCGCGCAGGGCGAACACGGCGTTCGCCACGGCCATCAGCCCACCGGAGCACGCCGAGTCCAGCGCATAGCTCTCACCGTGCAGGTCGAAGACCGAACTGATGGTGTTCGGACCCATGTTGAGCAGGAGTCCGGCCACCGACGTGCCCTGCAGGTGGTCGACGCCCCGGACCGTTTCCAGCCACCGGGGGTCGGCCGGCCGGGCCCCGAACTCGCCGCCGGCCACCTGGCGCATCCGGATCTGCAGGCTGCTGAGCTCGCGGTAGCCGCTCTCGGTGAGCGAGGTGATCACCGAGGTCTCCTCGCGGTCGAAACCCTCGGTCTCCCATCCGGCGTCCTGGATCGCCTCGCGGGCGAGGTCGATCAGCAGCCGGTGCTGTGGGTCCATCGACCGGGCCCGCCGCGGCGGGATGCCGTAGTGCGCCGCGTCGAAGTGGCCCACGTCCGGCAGCAGCGCCATGGTGTCCGTGTACGTCGTCGACGGGTCGCGGAAGTTCTCGCTGAGGAAGGCGGAGGCGCGCCACCGGGACTCGGGGATGGCGGAGAACTGGGGCCGCGGGGCGGTCAGGAGACGCCAGTACGCGTTCACGTTCCGGGCCCCCGGGAAACGGCAGGCCATGCCCACGACCGCGACGTCGTCGTGCCGCGCCGACGGGGATCCCACCGCGCCGCCGTCCCTCTTCGACACGGGTGTCACCCGGTGGCGGACAGTCGTTCGCGCCACCACTCGACCGTCGTCTTGACCTGCTCGTCGACGGGCGTGGCCCGCACCGTGAAGGCCGCCTCCCAGGCGCCGGAGTCGACCACGAAGGGACGGTCGAACTGGTAGCGGATCTCCTTGAGTTCACGCATCAGCGGGGAGAAGAGCGACAGTGCGCCCAGGACGGCCGACGGCAGTCCGCGTACGGCGACCGGCCCCGTGCCCGACTCGTCGGCGAGCCGGCCGACCATCTCCCGCACGGACAGCGCCGGCCCGGTCGGTACGTGCCAGGCCCGCCCCCAGGCGCGTTCCTCGTCCGCGGCCTCGACCAGCGCGGCAGCCACGTCGGGGAGGTAGGTCCAGCTGTGCGGGGCGTCGGGGTCGCCGAGGGCGGAGACGGGCCTGCCGCGCAGCACCTGCGGTACGACCCGGCCGGCCAGGTGCCCGCCGTCGGTCACGCCGGGGCCGAAGAAGTCCGAGGCCCGCAGCTCCACGGCCTGCAGGCGGCCCTGCTCGTGCAGGGTCCGGGCCGTCTCCCAGGCGGCGGCCCGCACCCGCCCCTTGGGGCCGGTCGCCGCGAGCGGCAGCTCCTCGGTCAGGGGGCCGTCCACGGGACCGTAGCCGTAGAGGTTGCCGAGCATGACCAGCACGGCCCCGGTCTCCTCGGCGGCCGTGCAGAGGGACGAGGTCATCGCGGGCCATTCGCCCGCCCAACGGTGGTAGGGAGGTGCGGCGCATCCGAAGACGGCGGCCGCGCCCCGGGCGGCCTCGGTCAGCCGGACGCCGTCGGCCGCGTCCAGCGCGACGTGCTCGATGCCGGGTTCCGGAGCACGGCCCGATCTGGTGACGACCCGTACCGAGTGTCCCCGCCCGGCCAGCAGCCGGGCCGTGGCCGCACCGGCGGGCCCGAATCCCACGACGACATAGAAACTCACGTGCGAACCCTAGCGCGCGGACCCCATGTCACTCCCGGCCCCTCGGGCCGGGCTCGTGCCACGATGGCGGAGACCCCTTGCGATCAAGGGAGGGGTTCGGTGGGTTTTGAGGGTGAACGGATCGAATTCAGGAGGCGGTTGTGACCGAGCGTTCGTCCGAAATCCGGCAGTCCGGTGAGGGGGACCCGACGTCCGGGGCAGAGGAGGCCGCGCGGGCCGGGGAAGCGGAGCGGAGCGAGGGCCGCGGCCGTCGGCGGGGGGTGAGCGAGGAGCTGGCCGCGAACATGCGGCAGGGCTGGGCCGACACCGAGCGCCACGACATCGAGCCCCTCCCGCAGGCCGCCCACACCGCCCGCCGGCGCGCGGCGCTCTCCGCCCGCTTCCCGGGCGAGCGCCTGGTGATACCCGCCGGCAACCTGCTGGTCCGCGCCAACGACACGCACCACCCCTTCCGCGCCTGCTCGGACTACGTGTACCTGACCGGCGACCAGACCGAGGACGCCGTCCTGGTCCTGGAGCCCGGGGAGGACGGCGGCCACCGGTCCACCGCGTACCTGCTGCCCCGCTCCGACCGGGCGGACGGGGAGTTCTGGCTGTCCGCCCGCGGCGAGCTGTGGGACGGACGGCGGGCCGGCCTGACCGAGAACGAGCGGCTCCTCGGCCTGCCCTGCGCGGACGTCCGGAACCTGGCCGCCGCCCTCGCGGAGGCCACCGGCCCGGTCCGCGTCCTGCGCGGCCACGACGCCGGCATCGAGAAGGCCCTGCGGGACAAGGTCACGGCCGCGACCGACGAGGAGTTGCGGGTCTTCCTCTCCGAGATGCGCCGCGTCAAGGACGCGTTCGAGATCGGCGAGCTCCGCAAGGCCGTCGACTCCACCGTGCGCGGCTTCGAGGACGTCGTGAAGGTCCTCGACAAGGCCGGGGCCACCTCGGAGCGCTACGTCGAGGGCACCTTCTTCCTGCGCGCCCGCGTCGAGGGCAACGACGTCGGCTACAGCACCATCGCCGCCGCCGGCCCGCACGCCACCACCCTCCACTGGATCCGCAACGACGGCGACGTCCGCCCGGGCGACCTGCTGCTGCTCGACGCCGGCGTGGAGACCCACTCCCTCTACACCGCCGACGTCACCCGCACCCTGCCCGTCAGCGGCACCTTCTCCCCGCTCCAGCGCACGGTCTACGGCGCGGTGCACGACGCCCAGCAGGCCGGGATCGCCGCCGTCAGGCCCGGCGCCCGCTTCCGCGACTTCCACGAGGCCGCCCAGCGGGTCCTCGCCGAACGGCTCCTCGCCTGGGGCCTGCTCGGCGAACGCACCCTGGAGCAGGTCCTGGAGCTGGGCCTGCAGCGCCGCTGGACCCTGCACGGCACCGGCCACATGCTCGGCCTCGACGTCCACGACTGCGCCGCCGCCCGCACCGAGACGTACGCCGACGGCGTCCTCGAACCCGGCGTCGTGCTCACCGTCGAGCCCGGACTGTACTTCCAGGCCGACGACCTGACCGTGCCCGAGGAGTACCGCGGCATCGGGATCCGGATCGAGGACGACATCCTCGTCACCGAGGACGGCAACGAGAACCTCTCGGCGGCCCTGCCGCGCCGGTCGGACGAGGTCGAGTCCTGGATGGCCGCCCTGCGGGCCTGACACCCCCCCCCCCGAGCGGCCGCGACGACCGGGGGAGGGCCCCGCCACCCGGCGGATCCGCCGGTACCACGTCCCACGGGTGGGCCGGCCCCCGCCCGGGTAGGCTCCCCGGCGGGAGGCGGGCCATGAACGCAGCTCCGTACGGGGGTGCGGACCCGGGGCTCTACGGGCCCGGGTCCGTCACCTGGCAGTGCCACGGCGACCCGGTCATGTGGATCGCCGGCGTCCGCGCGCTCTACCTCCAGGCCCTCCACCCGCGCGCCGTGCGCGCGGTGATGGCGAACAGCTCCTTCCACCGGGACGCCTGGGGCCGGCTGCTGCGCACCGCCGACTTCGTCGGCACCCTCACCTACGGCACCACCGAGAACGCCGAGCGGGCCGGAGCCCGGGTCCGGGCGCTCCACGGCCGGCTGTCCGCCACCGACCCGGACACCGGGGAGCGCTTCCGCGTCGACGACCCCGAACTGCTGCTGTGGGTGCACTGCGCGCAGATCGACAGCTTCCTGCACGTCCTGCTCCGCTCCGGCGTCCCCCTCACCCCCGACCAGGCCGACCGCTACGTGGACGAGAACCGGGTGAACGCCCGCCTCGTCGGCCTCGACCCGGCCGACGTGCCCGCCGACACCGCCGCGCTCGCCGCGTACTTC
Organism: Streptomyces sp. NPDC031479; assembly: GCF_055581065.1. NCBI lineage: Bacteria > Bacillati > Actinomycetota > Actinomycetes > Kitasatosporales > Streptomycetaceae > Streptomyces > Streptomyces sp. NPDC031479. The sequence continues at coordinate 300,571 of NZ_JBVIKC010000004.1, read as the reverse complement.
GAGGAGGTCCGCCCCCGCCTCGCGGCCGGGGCCGACGCCCGCGCCGTCGACGACTTCCTGCGCGCCCCGCCCGTCCACCCCCTCCTCGTCCCTGGCCGAAACCTGCTGTGGAGACCGATCGCCGGAATCGCCTACGGGACCCTCCCCGACTGGGCGCACCGGCTCTACGGGCGCACCGCTCCGCCCCCGCGCGACGTCACCCGGCGCCTGCGCCTCACGGGTCGCGTGTTGCGCAGCATTCCCGCAGGTCTACGCTGGCGGCTGCCTCCAGGTCACATCTTGAAAGCGATGCGCCGGCTGGGCCCCGGGAGCCGCCCCTCCGCGTACACACTGCGTATACCAGCGGCCATACTGGACCGGCCGAGGAGGGCGCGGCACGACGACGGGGGCGGCTTTAAGACATGGCGGAGTCCAGACTGATCCAGGGCCGGTACCGGTCACTCGATCTGATCGGGCGCGGCGGCATGGGCGAGGTGTGGCGCGCCCGCGACGAATCGCTCGGCCGTCAGGTCGCGGTGAAGTGCCTCAAGCCCATCGGGCCCGAACAGGACGCCCACTTCACCCAGGTCCTGCGCGAGCGCTTCCGCCGCGAGGCCCGGGTCGCGGCCTCGCTCCAGCACCGGGGCGTCACCGTCGTCCACGACTTCGGCGACGACAGCGCGGCGGGCGGTCCCCTCTACCTCGTCATGGAGCTGCTCGAAGGCCGCAACCTCAGCCAGCTGATGGAGGACAACGAGGCGCGCCCGCTCCCCGTCGACGTGGTTCTCGACATCGCCGAGCAGATGGCCGCCGCCCTCGGCTACACCCACGACCAGGGCGTCGTCCACCGCGACCTCAAGCCCGCGAACATCATGCGGCTGACCGACGGCACGGTGAAGATCTGTGACTTCGGCATCGCGCGCCTGGCCCACGACATCGGCTTCACCGCCAAGCTCACCGGCGGCGGCATGGCCATGGGCACCCCCCACTACATGTCGCCGGAGCAGATCGCGGGCGGCGAGGTCGACCACCTCAGCGACCTCTACTCCCTCGGCTGCGTCCTCTACGAGATCGCCACCGGAGCCCCGCCCTTCGACCTCGGCGACTCCTGGTCCGTGCTCGTCGGCCACCGCGACAACGTCCCGGTACCGCTGCGCGACCACCGCCCCGAGCTGCCCGCCCACTTCGAGCAGCTCGTCCTGGAACTCCTGGCCAAGCGTCCCGAGGACCGCCCCGGCGACGCCCGCCACCTGCACCGGCGCCTCGTCGAGGGCCGCTCCGGCGCCGCCGGGCCGACCGTCGCGCACCCGCCGCTGCCCACGTGGGCCGCGGGGATGACCGCCGGACGCAAGGCCGGCATCGACGCCCGGCCCGCGTCCGGGGAGTGGGCCGTGCTCACCGGCTCCTGGACCGCCGCCCGCCCCGCGGCATCCGCCACGGGCTCCGCCCCGGGCGCCGGTACGGGCCCGGTCGCGGCCTCGGGGGAGCAGCGGATCCTGCGGCCCGCGCCCGCCGAGGACCCGCGCCTCACCCCCGTCCGCGGGCTCGAAGCCACCCCCGCCGCACCCGGTCCGGACCGCCCCGACGCGCTCGACGCCGGGCACACCCGCGCGTTCGTCCTCAGCCGCGCCGGCCGCCCCGAGGAGGCCCTCTCCGTCTACGCGGCCGTCGCCCAGGGGCGGGCGAAGCTCCTGGGCCCGGACCACGCCGACACCCTCGCGGCGCGCCAGGAGGAGGCGTACGAGCTGGGGCGGCTCGGCCGGCACGGCGAGGCGTACGAGACCTACCGCGCGGTGCTCGCCGCCCTCGTCCGCACCGCGGGCCCGCGCCACCCCGACACCCTGCGCTGCCGCCACAGCCTGGCCTGCGCCCTGAGCGCCCTGGGCCGGCACGCCGAAGCCCACGGCGCCGCGGCCGAGGTGGCCGCCGACCGGGCCGCCGTCCTGGGCGCCGAGCACCCGGACACCCTGCGGACCCGCTACGAGGCCGCCTACTCCCTCGGCCGGCTGGGCCGCTGGGGCGAGGCGCTGACCGGCTTCCGCCACGTCGCCGCCGTACGGGAGCGCGTACTCGGCCGGGACCACCCCGACTCCCTCGCCGCCCGCTACGAGACCGGCATCGCGCTCGGCCGCACCGGCCGCGCCGCCGAGGCCCTCGACCTGTTCCGCTCCCTGGTCCGCGACCGCACCCGGGCCTACGGCGCCTCCGACCCGGAGACCCTGCGCGCCCGCCACGTCCTCGGCGTCAACCTCGGTCGGCTGGACCGCTGGGAGGAGGCCGTGGCCGAGGCCCGCGCGGTCGGCGCCGCCCGCGCCAAGGCCCTGGGCGCCGAACACCAGGACACCCTGGTCAGCCGGCGCGAACTCGCGGTGGGGCTGGGCCGCCTGGGCCGCTGGGACGAGGCCCTGCCCATCTACCGGGACCTGTCCGGCATCCGCGAGCGGTCCCTGGGCGACGAGCACCCCGACACCGCCCTGGCCCACGCCGACGAGGCACACTGTCTGGAGCGGCTCGGCCAGGTGTGCTACCAAGAGCCATGACAGCCACGAGGGTCTCCCGGGGATTCGCGCACGAGGTGTACGACGCGGTGATCGTGGGCGGGGGCCACAACGGCCTGGTCGCCGCCGCCTACCTGGCCCGCGCGGGCCGCTCGGTGCTGGTCCTGGAACGGCTGGGGCACACCGGCGGGGCCGCCGTCTCCACCCGGCCCTTCGCCGGGGTCGACGCCCGCCTCTCGCGCTACTCCTACCTCGTCTCCCTGCTCCCCGCGAAGATCGTCCGCGATCTGGGCCTGCGCTTCCGGGTCCGCCGGCGCACGGTGTCCTCGTACACCCCCCACGTCCGCGGCGGCGCCCCCGGCGGACTCCTCGTCGGCGGCGGCGAGGACCGGACCCGGGAGTCCTTCGCCCGCCTCACCGGCTCGGAGCGGGAGTACGACAACTGGCGCGCCTTCTACGCCATGACGGCCGAGGTCGCCGGGAAGGTCTTCCCCACCCTGACCGAACCGCTGCCCACCCGGTCGGCGCTGCGGGACCGGATCGGCGACGCCACGGCCTGGCGGACCCTGTTCGAAGAGCCCATCGGCGTGGCCCTGGAGGAGCGCTTCGCCGACGACCTCGTGCGCGGGGTGGCCCTCACCGACGCGCTGATCGGCACGTTCGCCGACGCCCACGATCCCACGCTCGTCCAGAACCGCTGCTTCCTCTACCACGTCATCGGCGGCGGAACCGGCGAATGGGACGTCCCGGTCGGCGGCATGGGCGCCCTCACCGACGCGCTCGCCGACGCCGCACGGGCGGCCGGCGCCGAGATCGTCACCGGGCACGAGGCGCTGCGGATCCACACCGACGGGACCGCGCCCGCCGAGGTGACCTTCCGTACGGCGGTGGGGGAGGGCACCGTCGTCGGACGGCACGTCCTGGTCAACGCCTCGCCCCGGGCGCTGGCCGAACTCCTCGGGGAGGAACCGGACCCGGCCGCCCCGGCCCCGGAAGGGGCCCAGTTCAAGGTCAACATGCTGCTGAGCCGGCTGCCCCGGCTGCGCGACGCCTCCGTGGACCCCCGCGAGGCCTTCGGCGGCACCTTCCACATCGCCGAGGGGTACGAGCAGCTGCGCCGCGCCCACACGGAGGCCGCCGCCGGGGAACTGCCGTCCGTACCGCCCTCGGAGATCTACTGCCACTCGCTGACCGACCCCTCGATCCTCGGGCCGGAGCTCGCGGAGCGGGGCTGCCATACGCTCACCCTCTTCGGGCTGCACACCCCGGCGCGGCTGTTCGGGCACGACAACCAGCAGGCCCGCGAGGTGCTCCTGACGGCCACGCTGGCCCAGCTGGACGCCCACCTGGCCGAGCCGCTCACCGACTGCCTGGCCTTCGACGCCGACGACCGGCCCTGCATCGAGGCCAAGACCCCGCTGGACCTGGAGCGCGAACTGCGCCTGCCCGGCGGGCACATCTTCCACCGGGACCTGTCCTGGCCCTACGCGGACGCGGACGCGGACACGGACACGGACGCCGCCGGGCGCTGGGGCGTGGCCACCGCGCACCGGGGCGTCCTGCTGTGCGGCGCGGGCGCGGTGCGCGGCGGCGGCGTCAGCGGCGTCCCCGGACACAACGCCGCGATGGCGGTGCTGGGGCACTGACCGGGCGGCCTACGGGCCCGGCCCCGCTCCCCGTCAGACCGGCTCGATCACCACGATCGGGATCTCGCGGTCGGTCTTCGCCTGGTACTCGTCGTACGCGGGCCAGTGACCGGCCATCAGAGGCCAGTACGCGGCGCGCTCCTCGGCGGTGGCGGTGCGGGCGGTCCCCTGGCGGACCTCGGAGCCGACCTGGACGCGCACCCGCGGGTCGGCGGTCAGGTTCCGGTACCACAGGGGGGCCTCGTCCGCCCCGCCCTTGGAGGCGACGACGAGGTAGCGGCCGTCGGCCTCGCCGTAGATGAGGGGTGTGCGCACCGGGTTGCCGGACACCCGGCCCACGGTGGTGAGCAGGAGGGTCTGGGTGCCGTTCCAGTGATGGCCCTCGGCCCCGTTCGAGCCGACGTAGAGCCTGACGTGGTCCAGCTGCCAGCTCCCGGCCCTCGGGTCGGTGGGGTGTTCCCAGTCGATCTCGGTCGTCATGTGTTTTCCGCCTGCCTTCGTGTCGAACGGTCAGCAGTCCCGACAACGAGTGCGAACGCCGGCGGGCACGGTCTTCATTCCGGCTGCTCCGGGAGGGTGAACCCGTCGTACAGGTCGTCCAGGGCGCGCTGCGCGGCACCGGCCGGCAGGAGGCGCACGGCCAGGTCGCGGGCGGCCACGGCCAGGGGGTTGGAGAGCATCGAGAGCCGGCCGGCCCGGCGGGCGCGGAGCCGGATGGCGTCGGTGCGGGCGAGGCGGGCCCGGGTGTAGGCGGCGAGCGCGGCGGGCACCCCGCCCGCTCCGGCCGCCAGGCGGGCCAGGACGACGGCGTCCTCGATCGCCTGGCAGCCGCCCTGGCCGAGGTGGGGGGTCATCGCATGGGCGGCGTCGCCGATCCAGGCCGTCCGGCCGTCGTGCAGGCGGGGGAGCGGGCCCGCGAGGTCGTACAGGTCGTGCTGGAGGACGGCCCCGGCGTCGAACCGCCCGAGCAGGTCCGGGACCGGGTCGTGCCAGTCGCCGAAGCGGTCCAGGAGTTCGCCGAGTACGTCGGCGGGGCGGTGGCCCTCGGGGACGACGGCGGTGGCGTAGGCGTAGACGCGGCCGTCGGAGAGCGGGACCGCCCCGAAGCGCCGGCCGCGGCCCCAGGTCTCGAAGGCTCCGGGCAGGGCGGGCCCCCCGGCGGGCAGGACGGTGCGCCAGGCGGTCTCCCCGCTGTAGCGCAGCCCCGGGTGGTCCGGGAAGCACCGGCGGCGCAGGGGGCTGTGGATGCCGTCGGCGGCGACCAGCAGGTCGGCGGGGATCTCCCCGGCGTCCGTACGGACCACCGTGCGCCCGTCGGCCGTGTCCACGCCGGTGACGGCGGTGCCGTGGCGCAGGACCCCGGCGGGCAGCGCGTCCGCCAGGGCGCCGGTGAAGGCCGCCCGGTGCACGGCGAGCGGGGGCCGGCCGTAGCGTGCGGTGAGCGAGGCGGTGTCGGCGCGGACCAGCCATGACCCGCCGGGGCGGCGCACCCCCATGGCGGCCGGGGCGGCGCGGCCCGCCGCCCGTCCCGCGTCGAACCCGATCGCCTCCAGGGCGCGCAGGGCGTTCGGCGCGAGCACGATGCCCGCCCCCGCGGCGGTCGGCCCGGCCGCCCGCTCGCAGACGGTGACCCTCCAGCCGTGGCGGTGCAGGGCCAGGGCGGCGGTGAGCCCCCCGATCCCGGCACCCGCGACGACGGCGTGACGCGGACTCTCGTCCATGGTGCGGCCTCCCCATGTCGGCTCCTCGTCCTCTACATCCGTAGAGGGCGATGCCGTCACTCTACAGCTGTAGAGTGACGGCATGTCCACCCCCGAATCCGGCGGCCCGGCCGACGCGCGGACCCCGCCCGCCCCGGACCGACGCGCCCTGATCTCCGACGCCGCGATCGGCCTGGTCGCGGCCGGCGGACTGCGGAGCCTGACCCACCGGGCCGTCGACGCGGCCGCGGGGCTGCCCGCGGGCAGCACCTCGTACTACTTCCGCACCCGTGCCGCACTGGTCGGCGCCTGTTACCGGCGGCTGGCCGAGCTGGACCTCGCCGATTTCGAGGAAGACGCCCGCGCACCCGGCCCGTGGGACCGGGACACGGCGGCGCGGGCGCTCGGCGCGCTCCTGTACCGGTGGCTGACCCGGGGGCGGGAGCGCCAGCTGGCCCGCTTCGAACTGAGCCTGGAGGCCGCCCGCTCGCCGGAGACGGCCCCCGAACTGCTCCGCGAGGGCCTGGCCGTCCGGGCGCGCGCCGCCGGGCTCCTCGGGGCGCTGGGTGCCGAGCGGCCGCGGGAGCAGGCCGAGCTGCTGGCCGCCTGGACGGACGGACTGCTCTACGACCGCCTCGCGGGCGCCTTGGCGGGAACGCGTCCGGCGCCGGATCCCGCCGAACTGGCCCGCACCGCCCGGCTCATGATCGATGCGGCTCTGGCCGCGCCGTAGGCTGCGGTCATGATTGCCGAACTGCAGTGCGTGGTGCTGGACTGTCCGGAGCCCCTGGGGCTCGCCGAGTTCTACGCGGGCCTGCTGGGCGGGGAGGTCAACCGCCCGGACCGGCGCTGGTCCGTGGACGAGGACTGGGCCACGCTGCACACCCCGAACGGGCAGGTGCTGTGCTTCCAGCGGGCCGTCGGGCACCGGCCGCCGAGCTGGCCCGACCCGGAACGGCCGCAGCAGTTCCACCTCGACCTCGCCGTCCCGGACCTCGACCGCGGTCAGGAGCAGGTCCTCGCCCTCGGCGCGCGCCTCCTGGAACAGGGGCCGCCCGAGCGCGACTGGCGCGTCTTCGCCGATCCCGCGGGCCATCCCTTCTGCCTCGTCGGGGGCTGACCGGGCCGGAGCCGGCGGGCCGGAGCGGCTCCGGCCCGCCGGTGGCGCCCTCAGTCCGCCGAGCGGGTCCAGCCGACGGCCTCCACGCGGGCCGCGTCCGCCGGCCGGTCCTCGGAGAACAGGAGCCGGGCCGGTTCGGCCACCCGGACGACGTCCACGTAGATCCCCCGCCCCACGTAGCGGCCGGTCGCGGCGTGGCGGAAGCGGAGCCTGACCTCGCGGCCCGCCCAGCCGGGCAGCGGGGCCTCCAGACGGTGCCAGATGCGCCCCGACCAGCCGCCCGCGCTGCCCTGCGGCCAGGACTCGGGGCTGCCGCCCGTGGCGCGGACGGTGGTGAAGGGCAGCGGCTCCCACGCCGCCCCGTCGGCGGACGCCTCCACGTGGAAGGCGCCCGCACCGGGCACCGTGTCCCACCAGACGGCGCAGCGCAGCCGGGCCGAGGCGGTCGCCGGGGTGAGGGGAGGCAGGGTCAGGGTGCCGGATCCCGCGGTCTCCATCCCCGAGTACCAGGCGGGTCCGCCGTGCCGGGTGCGGACGGGCACCGCCCGGGCGAACCGGTTGCCGGTCGCCACCCGCGGCGCGCTGCCCGCCCGCCAGGTCCGCACCGGGTGGACGGAGTTGCCCAGCAGGACGAGGAAGGAGTCGGTGGAGGGGTCAAGGACCAGCGAGGTGCCGGTGAACCCGGTGTGTCCCGCCGAGTGCGGGGTGGCCATGGCGCCCATGTACCAGTGCTGGTAGAGCTCGAAGCCGAGGCCGTGGTCGTCGCCGGGGAAGGCCGTGTTGAAGTCGGTGAAGAGCAGCTCGACGGAGGCGGGACGCAGGATGCGCCGGCCCGCGTAGGCCCCGCCGTCGAGCAGGGCGCGGGAGAGGACCGCCAGGTCCCAGGCGGTGCCGAAGACCCCGGCGTGGCCCGCGACCCCGCCGAGCGCGTGGGCGTTCTCGTCGTGGACCTCGCCCCACACCAGTCCCCGGTCCAGGCCCGACCAGGGCGGGCGCTGCACCTCGGTCGCGGCGGTGACCCGGCGCCAGGACAGCGGCGGGTTGTACCGGGTGCGGTGCATCCCGAGGGGGATGGCGATCTCCTCCTGGAGCAGGACGTCCAGTGTGTGACCGGTGATCCGTTCCAGGAGCAGCTGCAGTGTGATGAGGTTCAGGTCGGAGTAGCGGTACACGGTCCCGGGGGTGTCCTGTGGGCGCACCGACCACAGCAGCCTCAACTGTCCGGCCCGGGTGGACTCCTGGTAGAACGGCGCCCACGAGCGCAGCCCCGAGGTGTGCGTCAGCAGCTGCCGGACGGTGATGGCCTCCTTGCCCCCGCCGGTGAACTCCCGCAGGTACCGCTCGACCGGGGCCTCCAGTTCCAGCAGGCCCCGTTCCATCTGCTGCACGGCCAGGATGGACGTGAAGAGCTTGCTCAGCGAGGCGAGGTCGAAGACGGTGTCCTCGGCCATCGCGATCCGCTCTGCGGCGGGGAACTCCCGCGGCCGGTCGGTGCGCCCGTCGTAGTCGGCGTACCGGACGGCGTCGCCCATCGCGCGGTGCAGCGCCACGGTACGGCCGCGTCCCGCGAGGACCACGGCCCCGGCGTAGTAGGGGTGTTCGGGGGAGGGGCCGAGGAAGCGCCGGGCCTCCTCCGCGACTCCCTCCAGGTGTCGCTCCAGCAAGCCCGCCTGGCGGGCGGAGCCGTAGCGCAGCCGCAGCCCCTGCAGGGCCCGCCGCTCGGCCGCGCCGCCGCCCGCCGCACCCGCGCCCTGCCCCGGCAGCGCGGCGTGCAGGACCAGCACCCCGCCCAGCGCCAGCAGCCGCGCCCCCAGTCGTCTGCGGCTCATCGCGCCACCGCTCCCGGCCGCTCCTGATCCCGTACCCGAACCGCCCATGTCCGGCCCTCCTGTTCTGCCCGCGCACGCTACTGGCTATCTGCCCGCCCGCCGCGCACCCTCCGCACCGACCGGCCGTCAAAGAATCTGACACTGCATCAGAAAACCTCTTCCCTCGGACGGTGCCCTGCGGCATCCTCACGGCCATGGAGACGGAGCTGAGCAGGAAACTGGGAGTCGAACACGCCATCTTCGGCTTCACGCCCTTCCCGGCGGTCGCCGCGGCCATCACCCGCGCGGGTGGATTCGGCGTCCTCGGCGCCGTCCGCTACACCGCCCCCGACGACCTCAGGCGCGATCTCGACTGGATGCAGGAGCACACCGACGGCAAGCCCTACGGGCTCGACGTGGTCATGCCCGCCAAGAAGGCGGTCGACGGCATCGGCGAGGCGGACATCGAGGCGATGATCCCGGCCGGGCACCGCGCCTTCGTCCGGGACACCCTCGCCAAACACCACGTGCCCGAACTGCCGGAGGGCGAGGCCTCCGGCTGGCGGATCACCGGCTGGATGGAACAGGTCGCCCGGAACCAGCTCGACGTCGCCTTCGACTACCCCGTCAAACTCCTCGCGAACGCCCTCGGTTCCCCGCCCGCCGACGTCATCGCCCGCGCCCACGAACACGGCGTCCTCGTCGCCGCCCTCGCCGGCAGCGCCAAGCACGCCCGCCGCCACGCCGACGCCGGCATCGACATCGTCGTCGCCCAGGGGTACGAGGCCGGCGGCCACACCGGCGACATCGCCACCATGGTCCTGGTCCCGGAGATCGTCGAGGCCGTCGCCCCGCTGCCGGTCCTGGCCGCCGGCGGCATCGGCAGCGGCGAGCAGATCGCCGCCGGCCTCGCCCTCGGCGCCCAGGGCGCCTGGCTCGGCTCCCTCTGGCTCACCACCACCGAGGCCGACCTGCACTCCCGCGCCCTCACCGAGAAGCTCCTCGCCGCCGGGTCCGGCGACACCGTCCGCTCCCGCGCCCTCACCGGCAAGCCCGCGCGCCAGCTGCGCACCGAGTGGACCGACGCCTGGGACGACCCGGACGGCCCCGGCCCGCTGCCCATGCCGCTCCAGGGCCTGCTCGTCGCCGAAGCCGTCTCCCGGATCCAGAAGTACGAGGTCCAGGCGCTGCTCGGCACCCCCGTGGGCCAGATCGTCGGCCGGATGAACAGCGAGCGCAGCGTCCGGGCCGTCTTCGACGAACTCACCGCCGGCTTCGAACGCGCCATCGACCGGATCAGCCGGATCGCCGGCCGGGCCTGAGAGAGGAACGCCACCGTCATGACCGACCCACAGCGTCCCAACGGATTCTGGGCCCAGGCGGGCGCCGACCCGGACCGGACCGTCCTCGTCACCCCCGACGGCGAGGCGTGGTCCGCCGGCCGGCTGCACGCCGACGTCAACCGGCTGGTCCACGGCCTGCGGGCGGCCGGGCTGGAGCGCGGCGACGTCCTCGCCGTGGTCCTGCCCAACGGCGTCGAGTTCCTCACCGCCTACCTCGCCGCCTCACAGGCCGGCTTCTACCTGGTACCGGTCAACCACCACCTCGTCGGCCCCGAGATCGCCTGGATCGTGTCCGACTCCGGCGCCAAGGTCCTCGTCGCCCACGAGCGCTTCGCCGACGCCGCCACCGCCGCGGCGGACGAGGCCGGCCTGCCCGCGGACCACCGCTACGCCGTCGGCGCCGTCCCCGGCTTCCGCCCGTACGCCGACCTGCTCGACGGGCACCCCGCCACGCCCCCGGACGGCCGCACCCTCGGCTGGGTCATGAACTACACCTCGGGCACCACCGGCCGCCCCCGGGGGATCCGCCGCCCGCTGCCCGGCAAGCTCCCGGAGGAGACGTACCTGGGCGGCTTCCTCGGGATCTTCGGCATCCGCCCCTTCGACGACAACGTCCACCTCGTCTGCTCGCCGCTCTACCACACCGCCGTGCTCCAGTTCGCGGGCGCGTCCCTGCACATCGGGCACCCGCTGGTGCTGATGGACAAGTGGAGCCCCGAGGAGATGCTGCGCCTGATCGACCGCCACGCCTGCACGCACACCCACATGGTCCCCACCCAGTTCCACCGCCTGCTCGCCCTCCCGCAGGCCACCAAGGACGCCTACGACGTCTCCTCCATGCGGCACGCCATCCACGGCGCCGCCCCCTGCCCCGACCACGTCAAACGGGCGATGATCGACTGGTGGGGCCGCTGCGTGGAGGAGTACTACGCGGCGAGCGAGGGCGGCGGCGCCTTCGCCACCGCCGAGGACTGGCTCAAGAAGCCGGGAACCGTCGGCAGGGCCTGGCCGATCAGCGAGCTCGCCATCCACGACGACGACGGCAACCGGCTGCCCCCGGGCGAACTCGGCACCGTATACATCAAGATGAACACCGGCGGCTTCAGCTACCACAAGGACGAGGGCAAGACCCGGAAGAACCGCATCGGCGACTTCTTCACCGTCGGCGACCTCGGGCTGCTCGACGAGGAGGGCTACCTCTTCCTGCGCGACCGCAAGATCGACATGATCATTTCGGGCGGGGTGAACATCTACCCGGCGGAGATCGAATCCGCCCTGCTCACCCACCCGGCGGTCGCGGACGCCGCGGCCTTCGGCATCCCGCACGACTCCTGGGGCGAGGAGGTCAAGGCCGTCATCGAGCCCGCCGAGGGCTTCGAGGCGGGCGAGGCGCTGGCCGCCGAGATCCTGGGCCACTGCGAGCGCCGGCTGGCCGGCTACAAGCGCCCGAAGTCCGTCGACTTCATCGAGGTGATGCCCCGCGACCCGAACGGCAAGCTCTACAAGCGCCGGCTGCGCGACCCCTACTGGGAGGGCCGGGAACGCGCCGTCTGAACGGGCTCGCCACGCCCGGGGGCCGCGTGAGAAGTGCCACGTCAGCGCCCCCGGGAGGCGGTATGCGCCGCACCGGGAGAACACTTCTGGCAAGTTGGCTGATATGAGTACGGCAACGAGCAAATCACCCCTGACCGACTGGACCGTCATCGTCCCCGTCGTGGCGCTCATCGCGCTCGTCTTCAGCTGGGGACGGGAACTGCCCGGATTCGCCGTGGGCCTGGTCGCCCTGTGTCTGGCGGGAGCGGTGCTGGCGGCCGTGCACCATGCCGAGGTGGTCGCGCACCGGGTGGGGGAACCCTTCGGCTCGCTCGTCCTGGCCGTCGCCGTCACGGTCATCGAAGTGGCCCTGATCGTCACCCTGATGGCCGACGGCGGCGACAAGACCGCCTCCCTCGCCCGGGACACGGTCTTCGCCGCAGTGATGATCACCTGCAACGGCATCGTCGGCCTGTCCCTGCTCGTCGGCGCCCTGCGCAACCGGGTCGCCGTCTTCAACGCCGAGGGCTCCGGTGCGGCGCTGGCCACCGTGGCGACCCTGGCCGTCCTCAGCCTGGTCCTGCCGACGTTCACCACCAGCAAGCCGGGTCCGGAGTTCTCCACCGCCCAGCTGACCTTCGCCGCGGTCGCCTCGCTCGCCCTGTACGGGCTGTTCATCGCCGTCCAGACGGTCCGCCACCGGGACTACTTCCTGCCCGTGGCCACCGGGGCCGGCTCCTCCGGGGGCACGGGGGCCGAGGGGGCCGGCGGGGGCGGGGACGGCGGCCACGCCGAGCCGCCCACCGTCCGCGCCACCCTGATCAGCCTCGGCCTGCTGCTCGTCGCACTCGTCGCCGTCGTCGGCGACGCCAAGTCCGTCTCGCCCGCCATCGAGGCGGGCGTCGCCAAGGCCGGCCTGCCCAACGCCGTCGTCGGCGTCATCATCGCCCTGCTGGTGCTGGCCCCCGAGACCCTCGCCGCCGTCAACGCCGCCCGCCGCGACCGCGTCCAGACCAGCCTCAATCTGGGGTACGGCTCGGCCATCGCGAGCATCGGCCTGACCATCCCGGCCATCGCGCTCGCCTCCATCTGGCTCTCCGGCCCGCTGCTGCTGGGCCTCGGGCCGATCCACATGGTGCTGCTCGCCCTGACCGTCGTGGTCAGCGCCCTCACCATCGCGCCCGGCCGGGCGACCCTCCTCCAGGGCGGAGTGCACCTCGTGATCCTGGCCGCGTACCTGTTCCTGGCCGTCAGCCCGTGACCGCGGCCGGCCCCTCCCCGGCGGGGGAGGGGCCGGCCCGGCCGGTTCAGCGCCGCTCGCGCGGCCAGACCACCCTCAGGTGCGGAGAGGTGAGGATGTCCCGCTCGCAGAACCGCGAGGTCACCCACCGCTCCCGGGAGAACAGCCGGGCCTCCTCCGCCTTCACCGCTCCGCCTTCACCGCTCCGGCCCACCTCGCCGACCTTGCGAAGGCGGAGGACGGCACCGGGACGCACGCCACCTGGATCCTCCGTCGCGGCATCAGCGGCCCCACCTTCGGCGGCGGCGCCGCCGACTGGATCCGGTCGACGAGGTCAGCTCTCCCACCCGGAGAAGGACGTCTACCCGGTGGGCATGAAGTCCTACGGCCGAGCCCCGGCGTTCCTCGCCATGACCGGCTACGAGCAGGTCCGCTCCATCGCCGCCGCCCTCGCTCCCTGAGCCACGGGTGCGGCAGCGGTGTGGCGGGGTGATCGGCGTCCTGGCGTTGGCAGAGCCGCACGGTCCACGTCGTGGACCCGTCGAGGGCGATGGCGGGGGCGTACCCGTCGTTGATCGGCGGCAAGGCGGCAGCCGGCGCCGCTGCCGTCCGCACACGCCGTCGACCCCGGCGTTGCCGGTACCCGTTCGGCGGCTTCCGCCCTGGTGATCCCGGCGACCATCATGGGCGCGTCGAGCGAGTGGGAGTACGCCATGCCCCAAGGATCGCAGCAGTGGGCGCCGAGGTGGCTGGTGGTGCCCGCGCTGGTGCTGTCGGCGATGCTGTTCATCGCGTTGGGGCGGATCGACGCGGGGCTCGGCCGGATCGAGGCACCGGACCACCCCGCGGCGACCTGGAGCAGCCTGGTCGCACTCGATCCCCTCTCCGAGCAGGCCGCCGCCGACGCACGCACGGCGTGGTGCGTCTGGTTCAACGCGATGCCCGACCGGCGGGCGGTGGCCGCCGTGCGGGGACCGTACGACGATCCCGGGCCGGGGCCACGGGTGGAGACCTGCCTGAACGCCTTCACGAGCCAGCCCCGGCCCGCGACCGCACCGCAGGCCGGCGGCGACGAGGCGCGGCTGCTGATCCGGTGGTACGTCGGCCTCGACGCGGTACTCGTCCTGCTCTACGTCTGGTTGCTGTACGCGGCCCTCACCGCCCTGCGCGCCAGGATTCCGTGCGGTCCTCCGGCCTCGCAGCCCGACGACCCGACGAGTACGACGCTCTGCTGGGCGACCAAGCGGTCGCGGCTCGTGATCCTGACCTGTGTGCTGGTGTCGGCGGAAGTGGCGGAGGACACCGGGCAGTGGATGCTGACCGGGCGCAGCCCGTCACCGGGCACGATCGACTTCCTGAGCCGGCTCATCGGCTGGGCCGCCCTCGCCAAGTGGGCGTTCGTGGGCCTGGCGCTGCTGCTCCTGATCGTGTTGACCCTGCACACCGGGGTGCTCCGAACGGTGCCCTGGCGGGACTTCGTGGTGGTACGCGTACAACTCTTCGTGTCGGCCGTACTGTTGCTGTTCATCGTCGGCGTCGGGACCGACCAGGTGCCGGACGCCCTGCTCGGCCTGCTCGACCACTGGGCCACCGCCATCGCCACACCGGTCGCGGTCTTCCTGCTGTCGCTGCTGCTGTGGCGCAGCGTGCACCGCGTCGCCCTCACCCGCGACTCCGCGCTCGCTCCGGTCCATCAGTGGTGGGTGGCGGGAGCGGCCGTCGTCTGCGCGGTCCTCGGATTCTGGCTGCGTAGCCTGCTCGGGCTGGCCATGGTGCTCGGCTTCGTCTTCGTCCTGTCCTGGATCGCGGGCGCGCCCTTCCGCCTCGGCGACGCGGCGGTGGATCCCGGAGCCGACGTGGCCAAGGCAAGGGCGCAGGGGCGGGCCGCCCTGATCGTCGGCGATCCGAGGAGGAACCTGCGGAGCATCGCGCGGTGGCTCGCGGCGCTACCGCTCCTGGCCCTCGGGGTGTTCGCCGTCCGGTCCGCCGTGGTACCGGCCATCGTCGGCCCGCGCCGCTGGTCCGCCGTCCTCCTCGTGGTCCTCGGGCTGTTGGCGGCCGCCGTCGGTTTTCTGCTGCCGTACCTGCTGGACTGGGCCGAGCGGCACTGGTCCTGGGCGAAGGAACCCGACACGCAGAACCGCAGGGATGAGCTGTATGTCGTCCTGGCCGCCCTGTTCGGGGCGTTCGCGGTCGGCTGTACGGTCACGCTCGTCACGGACCGGGCATGGAACCTGGCGGTCTGGGCGGGGCCGATGGCCGTGCTGATGGTGTTCCTCGGCGTGGTGCTCGTGCTCCTGAACGAACTGCAGCTCTGGTCCGAACGGGCCACTCCGGTCGCAGGATTCCGGGCCCTGAAGCTGGACCGCACCCCGGTCTTCGTACTGCTGATCGCCTGGTTCCTCCTCGGCTCGCTCGTCGATGCCAAGGGCCACCACCAGGTGCGCGTCCGGGAGGAGGCCGGGGCGCCGGTCCTGGTCGACGTGGACCTCGACACGGCGTTTCAGCGCTGGGCCGCCGCCAATTGTGCGACGGTGCCGTCCCCGGCCGATGCCGCAGCGGGCCCGGGGACGAAGCAGCCCGTGCCACTGGTGATCGTCGCGGCATCGGGCGGTGGCATTCGGGCGGCCTACTGGACCGCCTCCGTGCTGGACTGGCTCTTTCCACCGGGTCCGGTCACTCCCGCCGCAGGAGCCTCCTGCACACCGTCGGACGGACGGGCCCCGGTCTTCGCGGTCAGCGGTGTCTCCGGAGGCAGCCTCGGATCGATCTCCTGGATCGCACGGACCTCGCCCGACGCGCCGGACGGCGATCCGAGCCACAGGAAGGTCTTCGGGCAGGACCATCTCTCCGGCGCACTCGCCTGGATGGCATTCGTCGACCTGCCGCGAGCGTTCGTCGGCTTCCCCGGCAAGGACCGGGCGGCCGTACTGGAACAGTCCTGGGAACACCGGCAGAAGGAGCTGGAGCAGCCGTTCTACGCGACCTGGCAGCCGTCCTCCGACGGATCCACCACCACGTGGACCCCGTTGGCGCTGCTCAACGGCGCCGCTGCCGAGAGCGGTTGCCGCGTGCTCACCTCCGCCCTTCAGCTCGGGGCCTTCGACCAGCCCGTTGGATCCACCTCGTGCAGGCAGCGCCCTGAGGAGTCCCGCCAGAAGACGCGGGGACCGCGGCCTGCACAGGCCGGGCAGGGCAGTCCTACCCTGATCGATTTGCGTAGCGGATTCCTCTGCGGAAAACAGGACGTCAACCGGTCCACCGCCGCCCTGCTCTCGGCGCGCTTCCCCTTCATCACGCCGTCCGGCCGGCTCACCGGCGACGCCTGCCACCACACCGGGGCGGGGCTGTCCGTGATCGACGGGGGTTATGTCGACGCGACGGGCAGCATGACCGCCACCGATCTCCGGGAGCAGCTGGAGCATCTGAGCGCCTGCCACAACCAGCGGGTCGCAGGGGGCACGGGTGGCGCGGACTGCAAGCCGGCCGCCGGCACCGCGGCGCGGCCGGTGGAGGTGGTGCTGGTCCAGATCGACAACGGCTATACGAGTGTGGCGT
The DNA here is from genome assembly GCF_055581065.1 of Streptomyces sp. NPDC031479. Taxonomy (NCBI): domain Bacteria; kingdom Bacillati; phylum Actinomycetota; class Actinomycetes; order Kitasatosporales; family Streptomycetaceae; genus Streptomyces; species Streptomyces sp. NPDC031479. The sequence continues at coordinate 284,146 of NZ_JBVIKC010000004.1, read as the reverse complement.
CGACCCCCGCACCGGGCCGCCCCCGGGAACTGCTGGTGCCGACGAAGGGCAAGGCCGCCGCGGTGTCGGCGGCCGAGTCGACCGTGCGCCAGCGGGCTCTGGAAGCCTTCGGCTGCCCTGACTACCTCACCTTCGCCAACGTACGCGGCCCGGGAGCGCAGGCGCCCCTGGGCTGGGTGCTGTCGCTCAGTGCCAAGAAGGACCTGGACGACCAACTGGCGAGGCTCAAGGGTGAAGGAGTGGGGAACGTCTCGCCGCTGACCGCCCGGCTCGCCGCCGCGCAGCAGGCCTGCGGGCGCGCGGGGATGACTCGCTGACGGGGGCCGTCAGTCTCGGAAGCGTGCTTCGAGGGTCTCGACGAGGCCGTCGATCACGCCGTCCGGTGACGGGCTGTAGTGCGGCAGGGCCCATCGCGTGATCTCGGCGTCGATGAGCGTGGGCCGGCCGGAGGCCAGTGCCGCGCGGAACGCGTCCTCGAATTCCTCAAGCGTCTCCACCCGGTAGCCGTCCGCGCCGCATGCACGGGCGTACGAAGCGAAGTCCGGGTTCTGGAACTCGACAAGGCCCGACTCGGCGTACGTGACCATCTGGAAGAGTTTGATCAGCTTGAATTCCCCGTCGTTGAAGATGACCCAGATGACGGGGATCTCGTGCTCGACGGCGGTCATCAGCTCGAAGCCGGACAGCGAGTAGCACCCGTCGCCGCAGCCGACGACGACGGTCCGGTCCGGGTGGGCGACCTTGACTCCGAGGGCTCCGTTCACGTGTCCGGCCATCGGCCCGAAGGAGCCGGCCTTGCGGAAGTTCTGCCCCTGTTCGAGCTCCACGTAATACCCGAGCCACGCCACGTGGGCGCCCGCGTCCGCGAGCAGGACGCCCCGGGGCGGCAGCATGCGCCCGATCGACTGCGCGAGTTCTCCGGGGTGGATCTTTCCCGTCAGGTGGGTGATCTTCCGGGCCTCGTAGTCCCGGCGGTCGATCTCGACCGCCGGGACTTCGCCGACCATCCGCTCCAGCGCGTCGGCCAGGGCGGCCACTGCGGGACGCGCGTCGGACAACAGGGTGTGGTCGGCCCGGTAGGCCTTGCGGAACTCGCCCTCGGAGATGTTCACATGGATGAGCAGCTTGTTCTCGAACAGGTCCTCGCGGTAATTGAACGTGGCGTGCTGATTGAGGGAATTGCCGATGCACAGCACGACGTCGGCCTGGCGGAAGGCCTTCCACGCACTGGAGTGGCCGCTGTCGGCGAAGACGCCGACCGCGAGCGGGTGTCCCTCGGACACGATGCCCTTGCCGTCCAGGGTGGTGAGCAGTGGGATCTGGAACCGCTCGATCAGCCGCTCGATCTCCGGTCCCGCCCCGCTGCGTACCGCACCGAAGCCGACGAGCGCCACGATCCGCTTCCCCCGTGCCAGGGCGTCCGCGAGTACGGCCGCGATCTCCGCCACCCGTGCCGGGTCCGGCAGGACCGGCTTCACGTCGAGCCTCAGCGGCCGGAAGTTCGTGACCTCGACGCCGTGGTGGGTCAGGTCCTCGGGCACGTGGATGTGCACGGGCCCGGGCCTTCCCTCGAATGCGATGTTGACCGCCTCCTCAAGGACGTCGCAGGTGTCGGCGATGTCGGTGAGCAGGAAGGACTTCTTGGTCGTGGCCGCGAACATGGCCTGGGAGTCGGGCGTGCGGTTCACTCCCGAGGTCTCGTTGAGCGAGCCCCATCCGCGCCATTTCATGGTGGCGTACCCCGAGACGGCCAGGACCGGATAGGAGTCGGACATGGCCACGGCCAGCCCCGAGAACAGGTTGAACGCGCCCGGCCCGGCCGTCGCGAAGCAGAAGCCCAGCCGATTGGTGTACATGGCATAGCCGCAGGCCATGAAGGACGCGGCCTGCTCGTGTCGCGTGATGACCGGCCGGATCTGCCGCGAATGCTTCAGCGCCAGCATCAGACCCGCCGCGTTCTCCCCGGCACCGCCGAAGGCCGCTCGTACCCCGATGCCTTCCAGCCCCTTGACGATGGCCTCGTAGACTCTCATCGGGTCTCCCTCATCCGTCCCAGCGCGAGGTGTGCCGGCGGTGCGCTTCCGTCAGGCCGTTCTGGAAGAACCGGTCGTAGTACTCGGATTCGACGTGGTGCGCCTGCAGCCAGATGCCGGGCACATGGATGGCGTCGGTGTGTGCCGGAAACCGCCCGTGGGTCTCGTGGATGTACACGCAGATGTCCCGCGCGCATTCGATCACTTGCCGGTCGTACTCACTGGCCTCGGCGAGGTACCGCTGCGCGTAGTCGTTCTTGTAGATGCGGGCGAACAGATCCTTGTCCGCGTAGATGCCGTTCTCCCCGAACTTGGAACGGACGACGGAATCGACGGCGTCGTGCATCGACGGGTAGTTGGGTGGGCAGGCGCCCTTGATGAGGTGTTCGCCATCGGCCCGCAGCCCCACCGGGTGGGCGCGCAGCTCGGCGTATTTCGGTAGCGGCACCTGCCAGCGGAGGATGTCGGCAGGGCGGAACTTCGGCGTGACGAAGTCGAAGCCCAGCATGCGGCCGTAGGTGCGCGAGAACTTCGGGTCGCCCAGCATGATCTGTGGGCTGACCGTCGCGTGGATCCAGGCACCGAGTCCCATGGCGTCCGCGACCAGCATCATGTTCTGGAGCAGCAGGTCGGCTTCGACCTGGGTACGCATCGGCCCCAGAGAACCGAGCGGCATCTTGATCGCGGGGTTGAGGAAGCCGCTGCGCACCCACTTGCGTACCCCGGCCGGGCGGTAGAAGTTGCGGTCGTCGACGGGCGTGGGCCGAGCTCCCTCGGGCTGGGTGAGCAGGTACATCAGCGCGTTGATGTACTGATGGGAGAGATCGACCACCGGCAGGAAGAGCGTGGTGCCCGGGCGATTGGACAGGAACCGGTTGGAGTCGAGGTACGCCGGGAAGTCGCGCATCCCCTCGGCGACGTCCAGGCGGCGGTCCAGTACCCGGACCTTCGACTGGCGTGCGCGTTCGATCAGCGTGTCGGGATCGAAGGCATGGTCCGGGGAGGGAGGCAGCTTCCTCAGGTAGTACGTGCCACTGTCGTTGATCATGAAGAAGTGGGTGGCCTGCGCGTTGTCGGGGCTGCCCGCGGTCCGCCCCGTCATGTTCAGGTTCGGCTTGGCCATGATGGGTTTGTGATCGCGCGGGTCCTCGAAGGGGCGGTCGGGCATGGTGAGTCCCGAGGAGCCGGTGAGGGCGATGAGCACCGCTTCCTCAAGCTCGCCCAGCGGCTCCGGCCGGTGCTCGGATCGATAGCTCATCGACCCGGCCGGCACGGACGCGCCCCTGCTGACGCGGTGGGTGCGCCGTTTGAAGACCGTCTCCCAGAGCGGACGGGAAAGAAGGTCTTCCAGGCCGGGGTGGCCTGCGTGGTGGCCTGCATGGTCGGGTGCGGACATGGCCATCTCCTGCTCAGCCGCGGCCGCGGCCGCTGTCGTTGCGTACGGGCTGGACCGGGCGCCAGGGCGCGAACGCGCTGGCCGCGCGCGGCAGGGTGCCCGCCAGCTCGGGGCAGTGCCGCAGGATGACGCTCGTCATGCCGTTGCGATCGATCCAGTCCATGCCGAGAGGCGTGTAGACCTCTGGCCGGAAGTCGACGGTGAGGAAACGGTCGCTCTGCAACCGTCTGCTGGCCATCAGGATGAAGACGCGGAAGGCGGTGTCGCTGAAGCCGAAGCCCGCGGGCGGATTCTCGGCGAAGAGCCCCACCATGGTGTCGATGTCGTCCACCGAGCGGTACACGTCCCGAAGCCGTGCGACCGTATCCGGATCGGCGGAGAGGTCCTCGAACCGCCGGATCCGCGGCTTGTGCAGGCCGGCGCGGAAGTCGTTGTAGCGCGCGACGCCGCGGCGCCGGGTGCGCACCAGGTCGACCACGGAGAGGTCGATCACCTCCCCGTCCCGCTTGAACGCCTGCAGGGCGCGCGGAAAGTTGTGCAAAGTGATCGCCCCCGGGTGGGCGATGCCCAGCGAGTACAGGGTGTTCACCAGACCGGTCTTGCGCATCAGCGGCTCCGCGGCGGCGCCCTGGACCTCGGTGAAGCCCAGGGTGTCGAGCCGATGGCCGAACCGGTGGTCGATGAGCTCGTAGTCGTCGGGGATCAGGGGGTGCATCCGGTAGACGGTGACGAACTCCTCCGTGAGGGAGTACGGGGCACCGTGGTGGTCGGGCAGGGTCTTGGGGATGCCCTTCTGCCCGTTCGCCTCCAGCAGCCAGACGCCCAGCTGGTCGAGCCAGTTCTTCGGGGGCCCCTGCCAGTTGGTCTTCATACCGATGTCGAGCGTCTTGGTGGCGAGGATCGCGGGAGTCCATTCGACCGTGTGGATCTTCGCGATCAGGGCGGAGACGATCAGCCGCGCCGTGTGGTACACCCGGTCTTCGCTCATGCGCGGATATTCGTGCCGCAGGGCTTCGCACACCGCGTTGTGCTCACGGGCGAACAGGGTGTGCATGGCGCTGAGGCCGAGCCACCAGTTGTCCGTGAATCCGGTGCGCGGGACGCCGTTCGAACCGCTGGGCAGGTGCCCCTCCTCCAGCCGGAGCCCGGCGCCGCCATCGGGCTCGCGAAGCGACTTCGCGACGGACAGGTCGCTGCCGTAGAGCTCCGAACCGTCCCACCAGTGCGAGACGTCGCCGGCGAACACGATCGGCGGCCGCCCGCTGCCGGGTGGATCCACCGCCTCGTCCGCGCCGAAGCGCATCACCTTCTCCCGCGGTCCGCCCGGGGTGTTCTGCCAGGTCTCGCCGGGCGGCAGCGGCACCTCGATGCTCTTGGCGGCGACGGGAAGCCTCTTGTGCTTGACCCAGTCGTGCACTTGGAACTGGATCCACGCGGCGGCGATGATGTTCAGCGACGTCGCGGGGATGAACACGTCACGCTGGAGCAGTTGCCTGCTGACGGCGACCGGATTGGGCGTGTCGAACTGGTCCGGGCGGTAGACGGGGGGCACGGTGCGGCCGAAGGTCGCGCCGACGGCGCCCATCCGCGGCGCCGACAGATCGTTGTAGGTGCCATCGTAACTGCGCCTGACCAGCAGCTCTTCGTCGAGCGGGGCCTCGACCGGCCCGGCCTGGGGCGGAGCCTCGTGGACTTCGGTGTCGATGAGGTTGTGCCGGCGCAATGTCTGCCGAAAGGCCATGAGGTTGAGCAGGCCGAGGGGGGTGGGCAGCCGGTGCCACGGGACGAAGCGGTCCACGGTACGGAAGGCGGCCCGGAGCGGCGCCCCGAGCAGGGCGTTGCGCCGTGGCTCGACGGTCAGGAAGCGGTGGCCCAGGCGGTGGGCGCTGCTCGCCTCGTACGCGAGCTTGCGGGCACGGTTGAGGTTGCCCAGGGGGCGGAAGTCCTCCGTGGTGTGCCAGGGGTTGAACGCCAGCAGGTCGACCTGCGACGCGGAGGTGCGCGCTTCGGCGGTGTGGATGTCCTGGAGCGGGATGGTCAGCGTGGCCACGGGCAGGACGGGCGCGTCCTCCTCCCTCCACTCGGCCGCGCCGTCCTCGACGGAGGTGCGCCGGGCGTCCACGTAGCGCTGCACGCAGAACTCGAAGACGACATCCGTCCGACTCAGCCGCTGTGAAAGCTCACGCCGCAGGTGATCGGGATCGGGATCGGGGCCGGGGTCGGGATCGGTGCGCGGCGTTGCCGGGGCGGCGGCCGGTGAGGCGTCGGCCGCAGGCCGCAGCTGATAGCGCACCGGTCCGCAGTCGCCCCACAGGATCGCCCCACGGCTCCAGTACGTCTCCAGCGCCAGGCTGGACACCGTGCGGCTGGTTCCCGCGACGACGTTGCGCCGCATGCGGGCGGCCGTGGACCAGCCGACCGCCAGGGGCAGCTTGACGAACAGGGCGTACCCTTTGCCGAGCCGCGAGTCGGCGCCCGCCATGGCCTTCGCGAAGGCGACGAACTCCATCGCGTCGCGGGCGTGGGAGACCGGGAAGCTCGTCATCAGCAGATCGTGGGTCTCGTCGGGGCCCACCTCGACCCGCAGCGCCGCCCCGCGCAGATCGGGCGCGAAGTCGGGCTGACGGACGCCGCTCGCGTTGGAAAGCCGGACCGTGACCCGGTACTCGGCTCCGGGCCTGGCGAAACCCGTGCGCAGGGCCCCGGGGAGGTCGTCGTGGAACCTCAGACGGGCGTTCTCCACGCCGAGGACCGCCTTGGCGTGGAAGGTCCGTTCGAGAGCGGGGGAGCGGCTGCGTTTCTTCGCCTTGAGCTGTACCCGAACGAGGTCACCCGCGAGTCGCTCGAAGACCAGCCGTTCGGCCTCAGGACTGCCGCCGACGTAGCGCTCGTACCGCTCGACCTCGTCCATGCGCGCCTCTTCGCGAAGGGGGTGTCTGTGCACTCCGCACGACGTTGCCCTACCGCTGGGACGGTGTCGTGTGGAGCGGGGCAGATGGGCGAAGGACCTCACCCAGCCTGCCTCCCCGGCACCGGAGGTTTCCAGGACTAGCCTCCACATCATGCTGCGTATCGCCGACACCCGCACCGGACGCTTCGTGGACGTTCCCTCAGCCCACCGCCACCTGCTGCGCATTTGCGTCCACCTGCCGGTCATCGGCACCGGAGACGGCGCGGTGCACCTGAGGGTGCCTCTGGTCGGTGACGTACTGGCCCGCACCGCGGAGCTGCACGGCCTGGAGGCCCTCACCGTCCTCATCACGCCGGACCTGCCTCCTGAGCAAGCCCGAGCGCTGGATCGCGCCATGTCCGCTCTCGGCATCCACCCGCCTGCCGGCGTCGGGGTTCACGGGCTGACCGAGACGCTCTGCTCCGCTGCCGATGTGCACCTCGCCGAGTACGGCACCCCCGGACACGACGCCGTCGGCGGGGTCTGGATCGACGTGGGCCAGGTCAGCCCGGCACTCCCCGACGAGGGCGCCCCCGACCGTGGTCATCTCCTCGCCCCGGAGGGGACCGATCCGCTGGCTGTGAGGATGTTGTTGGTCCGCCACGCCTACCGCACACCGGTCACCGTCACCGGCGCCGCGCTCGCCGAGGCCCGACGGACACTGGGGCAGTGGCGGCAGCAGGTGGCCGCATGGGCGCAGGAGCCGTCCAGGCCGATCCCCGCCGATGTGCTTCGGCAGGCTCATGCCGCGCTGGCCGATGATCTCGGAGTCCCCGCCGTCCTGGACATGCTGGCACAGGTGGCGATTCGCCCGGACGTTCCGGCCGGCGCCAAGTTCGAGACGTTCGCCTTTCTCGACCGAGTCCTCGGTCTCGACCTCGCGCGTGAGGTCGGCCACCGACACCCGGTGACGCCATGACGGCGCCCAACGCCCGGCGCCCGGCGCCTGGTCGTCCTGCGGCACGCCAAGTCCGCCTGGCCGCAGGTCCCCGTGCCGCAGCCCACCGACATCGCCGAGATGCTCGCCGAGCGGATGACGACGGCGGTGGAGCGCCGCATGGCCCTGTACGGCACGACGTCCACGGACATCGACCGCTTCCGGGACGGACGGCGGTCGCCAGCGGTTCGCCGTATCGGGGCGTTCGCCCGCGCACGGCACCGCTCCGTTCTCTCCGTCGTCGCGCAGGCAGCCCGTACGAAGCGCACGAACTGCCCGCAGGCCCTGACCCGGCCGGCCGAACAACTGGAGCGCCCCTCCGCTCTGGCGCAGGCCGGGCTGATCGACCCGCTCCGAGTCGTCGCCGCTCTGAAGGCGGCCGTGCGTGCGGAGCCCGCCCCGCCGGCCGGACTGCACAGCCTCATCACCGTCGAGCGGTGGCGGGCCTCCCTCCCCATCCGGCGCGAACTGTTCCGGGAGCAGGCCCCGGCCGCGAAGGAGGCAGCATGAAGCGCACCGGTGGCGTCTACGCCGCACGGACGAGCGCAGGACTGCCCTGATGGACACCCGCCGCGGTTGGCCGGAGCGGGCGCGGCCGGCAGCTTCTCGACCGTGCCCGTCTCCCGTAGGCCCTTGAGGAAGAGGTCGCTGGAGAGGTTCGTCGCGGCCGAGGAGAGCGAGAGGTCGGGTGCCGCGTCGGGGCCCAGCCGGCGAGAGCGCTCCGGCCTGCGGTATCGCGGCCGTAGCGGCGAGGAACGTGGCACCGGTGACGGCCAACCGGCGCAGGAGCGGTCCGGTGCGGCGGAGGGGACGCTCGGTCGAGCGCAACACGCCGCCCAAGTGGCCCGCGCACTGGGCGGGGTTGCCCGTGGGACGGGTGGTGTGTGCGTGCCCCCACGCTCATGCAGTCGGTCCGATGCCCCGTCAACATCCCGTTCGGCACGCCCGGTTGGCGCGCCGATCTTGACCCGGGCGTGCCGCGGGGCGAGGATCGCGCCATGACGGCAGTGCGGGACAACACGGTCGACGGACTCGTACGGGACAGCGCGCGGCGGGTCCCCGGCCGGGTGGCGGTCCGCTACCGCGACCGTGCCTGGACCTACCGGGAACTCGACGCGGCCGTCTCCACCGGCGCCGCCGTCCTGCGCGGGCGCTACGGGCTGGCCGCGGGCGACCGGGTCGCGACCTTCGCCCACAACAGCGACGCCTACCTCATCGCCTTCCTCGCCTGCGCCCGCGCCGGCCTCACCCACGTTCCGGTCAACCAGAACCTCACCGGCGAGGACCTCGCGCACATCCTCGGCGACTGCGGCAGCGCCCTGGTCCTGGCCGACCCGGACCTGGCGGAGCGGGTGCCCGCCGCACACGCCGTCCGCCCGCTGCGCGACGCCCCCGGCTCCTTCCTGGCCGAGCTCGCCGAACCGCTCCCGTACGACGGGGGGCCCGGGGATCCGTCGGCGGTGGTGCAGCTGCTCTACACCTCCGGGACCACCGCCCTGCCCAAGGGCGCGATGATGACCCACCGGGCCCTGGCGCACGAGTACGAGAGCGCGATCGACGCCCTGGACCTCCGGGAGGCGGACCGCCCCGTCCACGCCCTGCCGCTGTACCACTCGGCCCAGATGCACGTGTTCCTGCTGCCCTACCTGGCGGTCGGCGCGCGCAACACCGTCCTCGACGCACCGGCCCCCGACGCGCTCCTCGACCTGGTGGAGGCGGGCGGCGCCGACAGCCTGTTCGCACCGCCGACGGTGTGGATCGCCCTCGCCGGCCACCCGAGGTTCGCGGCCGCGGAGCTGGGCGCACTGCGCAAGGCCTACTACGGCGCCTCGGTCATGCCGGTGCCCGTCCTGGAACGGCTGCGGGGGCGGCTGCCCGGGCTCGGGTTCTACAACTGTTTCGGGCAGAGCGAGATCGGCCCGCTGGCCACCGTGCTGGGGCCGGACGAACACGAGGGCCGGATGGACTCCTGCGGCCGGCCGGTGCGCCACGTGGAGGCGAAGGTCGTCGACGAGGACGGCGCCCCGGTGCCGGACGGCACGGCGGGGGAGGTGGTGTACCGCTCGCCACAGCTGTGCCTGGGCTACTGGAACGACGCGCGGGCCACGGAGAAGGCCTTCCGGGACGGGTGGTTCCGCTCGGGTGACCTCGCGGTGCGCGACGCGGAGGGTTATTTCACCGTCGTCGACCGGGTGAAGGACGTCATCAACTCGGGCGGGGTGCTCGTCGCCTCCCGGCAGGTCGAGGACGTGCTGTACACCCACCCGGGGGTGGCGGAGGCGGCCGTGGTCGGACTGCCGGACCAGCGGTGGATCGAGGCGGTCACGGCGGTCGTGGTCCCGAGCGGGGAGGTCACGGAGGCGGAGCTGGTGGCGTACGCCCGTGAGCGGCTGGCGCACTTCAAGGCCCCGAAGCGGGTGGTCTTCGTGGACGCCCTGCCGCGCAACGCCAGCGGGAAGATCCTCAAGCGGGAACTCCGCGACCGCTTCGCTGAGCACTGAGCACTGAGCGCTCCGCGCTGACCCGTCTTCGTCTCCGGCGGACGACGGGCGGGCCGAGACCTGCCGGGCCGTGTGGGAGCCGCTGTCCGGGCTGTGGGTTCCGGCTCTCGTTCCCCCGACGCGGACGAGGTCGTGCCGCCGGTCCGCGGCGGCGTCCGCCCCTGGAAGGGGCCCCGGGACGTCGCCGCGACCGGGCCGGCACCACCCCGAGTCCCCGTATCCGCCAACTGGGGGCTGAAGATAGGCTCATGGTGCTCCGTCAGCCGACCGCGGCGCTCGACGGCGGCCCGGAATGGCCGGGATCCCGCTCATGACCCGAAATGAGGAGCCATAAGCTCGGCCGGGGGGCCGCGAGCGTACGGACAAGGGGCGCATGCATGGAGTTCCGCGTGCTCGGAACGGTGGCCGTGGTGACGGAAGGCGGCCTTCCGCTCCCGCTCGGCCCCGCCAAACGCCGGAGCCTGCTCGCCGCACTGCTCCTGCGCCCCAACGCCCCCGTCGGCGTGGAGCGGCTGACCGAGGCCCTGTGGGACGAGGACCCGCCCCGGCACGCCCGCACCGTGCTCCAGGGCCACGTGTCCCGGTTGCGCGCGCTGCTCGCCGCGTACGGAGCACCCGCGCACGGGGTGGAACTCCTCACGCAGGGGCAGGCGTACGCCCTCCGCCTTCCCGCGCCACTGCTGGACGCCCACCGCTTCGAGGAGCTGCTCGCCCGTGCCCGGACCCGCGCGGAGCGGGAACCGGCCGAGGCCGCCGCGCTGCTGCGGGAGGCACTCGCTCTCTGGCAGGGGCCCGCCCTCGGGGGGACCGTACGCGGACCCGTGCTGGAGACGGCCGCGCACGGGTTGGAGGAGCTGCGGCTGACCGCCGTCGAGGAACTGGCCGCCCTGCACGTGCGGCTGGGCGAACACGCCGCTTCGGCCGCCCTGCTGCACGCCGAGGCCGTCGGCCGGCCGCTGCGGGAACCGCTGGTGGCGGCGTTGATGCTGGCCCTGGCCGGAGCGGGCCGGCAGGCGGAGGCGCTGGACTGGTTCCACCGCACGCGCCGGCTCCTGGCCGATGAACTCGGCGTGGGCCCCGGGGCGGTGCTCGCCGACGCCTACGCGGCCCTGCTGGAGGCCGACACCCGCATGCCGTCAACGGCCCGGCGGCCTCAGGCGGTCACCCCGCGGGCCACCGACGCCGACGCCGCGGCCCCCGGGGCACACGGGACGCGGCCGCCCCAGGCGGGGGCAGCCGTCGCGCGGGCCGGCTCAGGAACCGGGTCGGGGCCAGACACCCGGGCAGGGGCAGGGGCAGGGCCGTCGGCCGGGCCAGGGTCAGGAGCCGGGTCAGGAGCCGAGCCGTCGGCCGACCCGTCGGCCGGGTCAGGGGTCGGGTCAGGGGCCGGGTCGGCCTCCGGGGGCACCGCGCTGCCCGTCGACGCGGCCGGGCCGCAGCTCCTGCCGCGCCGTCCCCGGGGCTTCACCGGCCGCGAGGGCGAACTCGCCGCGCTGGACCGGGCCGCCGCAGCGGCCCCCGACCCGATCGTCATGCTGACCGGCGGCGCCGGCGTCGGGAAGACCGCCCTGGCCGTGCACTGGGCCCACCGGAACGGCACCCGCTTCCCCGACGGCCGGCTCTTCGCCGACCTGCACGGCTACAGCCCCCTCCCGGCCCGCGACACCACCGCGGTCCTGCGGGAGTTCCTGCTCGCCCTCGGCGAACCGGCCGAGCGGATGCCCGGATCGCCCGAGGCCCTCGGAGCCCGCTACCGCGAGCTGACCTCCGGACGCCGGATGCTGGTCCTGCTGGACAACGCCCACGACGCCGAACAGGTGCGACCCCTCCTGCCCGGCGGCGCCGACTGCCTCACCGTCGTCACCAGCCGCAGCCGCCTCGCCGCACTCGTCGCCTCCGACGCCGCCCGTCCCGTACCGGTCGCCCCGCTGCCCACCGAGCAGTCCACCGCACTGCTGGCCGCCGTCCTCGGCGCCGACCTGGTCGCCGCCGAACCCGGTGCCGCCGCCCGGCTCGCAGGCCTGTGCGACGGCCTGCCCCTGGCCCTGAGGCTCGCCGCCGCCCGGCTCGCCACCCGCCCGCACCGGGGTCTCGCCGCGTTCGCCGGTGAACTGGCCGACGAACACACCCGGCTGGACCTGCTGGACGTCGGCGACACCGGTGTCGCCGCGGCCCTCGCCCTCACCGTCCAGCACCTGCCCGAACCGGCCCGGCGGATGTTCCACCGGCTCGGACCGCACACCGGCGCCACCCTCGACACCTGCACCGCGGCCGCCCTCGCCGGCTGCCCGCCCGGCCGGGCCGCCACGGCCCTGGACCAGCTGGCCGCCGCCCAGCTGATCGTGGAGGCCGGGCCCCGGTCGTACGTGCTCCACGACCTCGTACGCCTCTACGCCCGCAGCCTCTCGCCGGGCCACGACCCCGAGGGCCTGCTGCGGCTGCTGGACCACTGGCTGCACACGCTCCTGGCGGCCTGTGCCGCCGCCGAGCCCGGCAGCGAGCCCTGCTGCGCCCCGCCCCCGGAGGCCGGGCCGGCGGGCGAGATCAGGCGCTTCCCCGACCGCACGGGCGCACTGGCCTGGTTCTCCGCCGAACGGGACGCGCTGCGCGGTGCCGTGGAGGCGGCCGCCTCCGCGGGAGCGCACGACCGGGCCTGGCGGCTGGTCCTGCTGCAGTGGCCCCTGGTCCTGTGGCAGGTCCGCGACGGCTGGGTGCCGTTGCTCGAACAGGGGCTGGCCTCCGCCGAACTCGACGGGGACACCGGAGCCCAGTCCCGGGTCCGGGCCCTGCTGGGCTGGGTGCTGGCCGAGGAAGGCCGGTCCGAGGAGGCCCTCCGACAGCTGGAGCGGGCCCCCGCGCTCGCCGCCCTCGCCGGGGACGCCTCCGGGGAGGCGACCGCCCGGATCAACCTCGCCGTCGCCCTGATGCGCCGCGGCGAACGCAGCCGCCCCGGGGAGCTGCTGGTCCGCGCCCTCGACCTGGCCGAACGGGACGGGCTCACCGGCACCGTCACCCTCGCCCACCAGCACCTGGCGCACCACCTCCTGTCGGTCGGCGCCGCGGAGGAGGCCGTCGAGCACGCCGCCCGGGGCCTGGCCCTCGCCACCCCGCCGCTGGCCGCCCCGCGGCGCGTGGTGCTGCGCACCCTGTACGGCGAGGCCCTCGCCGCCACGGGCCGCACCGGTGAGGCCGTGCGCCAGCTCGACGCCGCCATCCGCGAGGCCCGCGCCCACACCTACGAGGAGGGCGAGGCCGCGGCCCGCGCCGCCCTGGCGGCCCTGGCCTAGGCGGTCGACTCCACCCTCGTCCGTGCCCACCGGCACGCTGCCGGGCCCCTCAAAGGAGCCCCGGCCGGCGGGCCGCACGAGCACGTCCTCGGACGGTTCCGCGGCATCCGTCCACGCGGCCGACCGCCACCGCCTCGATTCGCGCATGAAGCCGGCTCCCCTCCGCAGGCACCGTGGAATCGATTGCCTGGGCTGGCGCGGTGACTGATGAGCAGGAGCGGGTGCGGCCGTCGGGAGTGTGGGCCACTGCGTTGGGGGTGGCCAGGGTGCGGGCGCTGGAGACCGAGCGGGAGAACGCGCTGTTCCGCGACCCACTGGCACAGGCCTTCGCAGGTCGTGCTGCTCGGCGCCGGCATGGACAGCAGGGCCTTCCGGATGGACCGGCCCGAAGGCACCCGGCTGTTCGAGGTCGACACCGCAGCGCCACTGGACTTCAAGGCTTCGGTGCTGCGCCAGGAGAGGGCCGTCGCACGCTGCGAGCGGATCACCGTCGCGGTGGATCTGCGTGAGGACCGGCCACGCGCGCTGGCCGCCGCAGGGCACGACCCGGCCGTGCCGACCGCGTGGATCGCCGAGGGACTACTGATCTATCTGCCCGACGACCCGGTGGGCTGGCTGGCCGGGCACGGCTGGGCGGCCGACAGCCACACCCTGCGCGAGCGCGCCGCCGCCTACGGCCGCCCGATCAGTACCCCGCCGCAGCCCGAGGAGCGGCCCGGCGGACTGATCTCGGCGGTCCGCCGGTAGAGCGCCTCCCGGTTCCCTGGACGATCGATTCCAAGGGGGCCTGAAGAGTGGAGCCGGCTCGCGCGCGGCCGGCCGGTCATGCACGCACTGACTGCCCACGACCATCACCTCTTCGTCTGTGAGCGAGATCCTGCGCCAACGACTCCTGTTGGCGCAACCGAGAGTCACGCGACCGCACGAAGTGGACCCGAGCCCGAGAACGGGCTCCGGCCCACGTCGTGTGATCCATGACGGACCGTCACGGTGTTCGGCGGGCGCACGGCGTTGGGCGAACGAGGTCGTGACGGGGAAGGCGAACGGAGCCCGCCGGAGCGGGGCAGGTCTTCCAACGTGGCAACCTGCCGTGGGCAATGCGAAAATGGCGGTATCCCGTCGGCGCGGAAGCCCCGCCCACGGGGACGAAGACGGGTGGGCGCCGGCCGCCGGCAGGCGTCCCACCGGCGGATCACCAACGCGGAACCCTGGTCCCGCGAGCAGGTGAGGTGCCCCATGTTCCACTTGTGGGTGCGCGCCGGCAAGGCGCGGAAACGGATACGTGGGCGCGCCGCACGCCGCACCCCGGTCGAGGCGGGTGTGGTCGCGGCGGCCGTCCTGGCAGGTTCGGTGATCGCGGGCGGGACCGCCGCCGCCGCCGAGGTGCCGGCCAAGGTGCCGCAGGGCGCCAACCAATGCCGCGAGGGGTACGCGTGGCGCAAGACCACTTCCTGGGACCTCGTCTGTGTCCCACTCGCGGAGAGATATCTCGTCTACATCGACGCCATAAACGCTGGAGGACGCACGAATCACAACACGGGTGCGTGCCTGAGCGGATTCGTTCGCCGCGACGCCGTTCCCGGCGATGATGTATGCGTTGCGCCGGAGTCACGGCGCCGCGCGCGGGAGCAGAACAAGCTCGTGGCCTACGGGTGGGCGGGAACTGCCAGCCGGAACCCCGACAACCGCATCGTCCTCCACCCCTTCAACCTGAGCGGCGACGTGTACACGATCACCAGCGGATACACGGACCCCAGGCATCCGCTCGTGGTGGACGTGTATGCGGCGAGCACCGCCGACGAGATAAAGCTGGGCGTGTGGGGAAAACACCTCGGAAACAACCAGAAGTTCTGGTTCAGGGCGGCTCGCACCAGCGATGACAGCGTCTTTCAGAACAGCTTCGAGATAGTCGCGAAACACAGCGGGAAATGCCTGGACGTAACCTGGGCCAAGACGGAGAACGGCACGAGGGTCCAGCAATTCCGGTGCACCGGCAACATCAACCAGAAATGGTACCTCTGGCGCCGCGGCGACAACCAATGGGAGATCCGCTCCCTCCAGAGCAACAAGTGCCTCGACGTCCACAGCCCGTCCCTCGGCGCACCACAGCTGGGTGCTTGGCTGCAGGTGTGGTCCTGCCACGGCTTCGCCAACCAGGCCTGGATCCTGCGGTCCGCCGGATACTAGTGCCGCATCAGCCGACGTCTGCCCTGCCTCTGCGGTCGGGGCATGGACGCCGGCCGCCGGCCCGCTCTTCATGAGATCGAAGACCGCTTCGCCGCCATGGTCGAAGGTCGGTCGGCCGGGGACGAGGCCGACCGCTGGGCCGGCTCGCCCGGTCAGACGGCGTCGTCGTGGGCGAGCGCCAGGAGGCGGTCCAGGACGCGGGGACCGCCTGCCCGGACGCCGTCGTGTTCGAATTCGTCGGTGACCCACGTGCGCAGGCCGCGCACGGTCCGGGCGGTCTCCAACGAGTGGGCCGTGTCGACGTACATGTCGTCGTGGTAGACCGCGGCGGCGACCGGCACCTCGTTGGCGGCCAGCCGGGCCGGGTCGTAGAGCGGGGTCCAGCCGGTGCGCGCGGCGAGCAGTTCGGCGGTCTCGCGGAGCGGTTCGAGTGCCGGGTCGGTGGTGAAGTGCCAGGGGTGGATGCTCTCGCCGGTGAAGAACAGGGGCCCGTTCCCGGCGAGCGCCCCGGCGGCGTCGAAGCGGGGGTGTGCGGCGCGGACCCGTTCGGCGGCCCAGCCGGTGGGGGCGGCCGGGTCCTGGGCGTAGATGGCCTCGTGGAGCAGGGCGTAGAGCGGATGCCCGGCGAAGGAGAGCCGTTCGCGGACGGCCTCCAGGAAGGAGTCGGAGAGCTCGTGGCCGGCCGGGGTGCGGACGAACGCGTCCTCCAGCAGGTAGTGCAACTGGTGGCTGCCGTCCCCGGTGCCGAGGAGGATGCCGAGGGACTGGAACGCCTCGGGTGTCAGGCGGTGCCCGCCGGGCAGGGTGGTGCGGTGCTCGGCGAGGTGGGCGGCGACGCGGCGGGCGCGTTCCACGTCCATCGGGTAGCGGGCGTAGTGGGCGAGGTTCTTGCGTTCGACGCGGGGGAGGGCGGCGGCGTACACCTCGTCGGCGGTGGCGGTGAGGGACGGCAGGCCGCCGGTGATCAGGGCGGTCCGCAGACCCCCGGGCGCGGTGGTGAGGTAGTGGGTGGTGCAGAAACCGCCGAAGCTCTGACCGAGCACCGTCCAGGGGGCGCCGCCGGTGAGGGCCGGCCGGATGGCCTCGCAGTCGCGGACGATGGAGTCGGCGCGGAAGTGCGAGAGGTACTCGGCCTGCCGGCCGGGTGTACCGCGCAGCGGCAGGGTCTGCCGGTTCGCGGGGGTGGAACGGCCGGTGCCGCGCTGGTCCAGGAGGAGCACGCGGTGGTCGCGCAGGGCCCGCTCCAGCCATGCCTGACGGCCGGTGAACCGGCGGGCGCCGAAGCCGGGGCCGCCCTCCAGGTAGAGCAGCCAGGGCAGGCCCTCGGGGTCCTTCCCGGTGGCGACGGCCTCGCGGGCGTAGAGCCCGATCCGCTCGCCGCCGGGGTCGTCGTGGTCCAGGGGGACCGTGAAGTGGTGGTCGGTGAGGACGACGCCGGGCTGGCGGTAGCTGGTGGTCATACGGCTTCCCTGGGTCTGCGGCGGTGCGGCCGGCCGAGGGGTGCGCGGCGCCCTCGCGGCCGGGCCGAGTCTAGGCGGTCGCTCCGGGACCCGGCAGGGCTCACCCGTGGTGGGACACGCCCCTCCGTCGGCCTCGGCGCCGGGCCGGCCGGTCGGCCCCACGCTCCCCAGCGCCCCGTGGCGCGGGAGGTGCCGGGCGGGCGCCCGTCAGGCCGTCAGGCCGTGAGGCCCGTGAGGCCCGTGAGGCCCGTCAGGCCCGTGAGGCCCGTCAGGCCGGTCCCGGGCCGGCGGGCGGAGGCGGGGGCGGCTCGGTGGGGAGGGTGCCGTCCGCGCGGAGGCGGCGCAAGGTGAGGTGCTCGTGCACCAGACGGCCCACCAGGGCCCCGCCGTACACCACGAACCCCACACCGACCAGCCAGGACTGGACCACCAGCAGGGTGCCGAAGGGGCCGTAGGTGACGGCGTTCGAGGCGATCAGGGGGGAGAAGACCAGCTGGGAGAAGACCCTGAGGCCGAGCAGCCCGAGACTGGTGGCCACGGCCCCCGGGAGCAGCGCGCGCCAGCGGACCCGGCCGCCCAGCAGGAGCCGCCCCGAGGTCCAGAAGAACAGGCAGGTGCCGGTCATGTCGGCGACGGTGCCCAGGGCCGTGCCCAGCCAGTTGTGGGAGGGGGTCGGGATCCCGACGAGCAGCCCGAGGTAACAGACCAGCAGGGCGAGCCAGATCACGTGCCGCCACATGGTGTGCCAGCGGGCGGTCGGCAGGTCCCACACCTTCTCGTAACCGGTCTGCACGGCGGAGCCGAAGGTCAGGCCGAACACCGCGAGTGCCGCGAGGCCGAAGGCGGTGGTCCGTTCCAGCGCCAGGTCCGCCGCCCCGAACAGCAGCTCCACCCGGGCCCGCGAGGGCGCCGTCACCCCCAGGGCCTGGCCCAGCCAGCGGCCGAAGCCCGAGCCGCTGCCCGGCGCGGCCGCCGCGACGACGACCAGCAGCGGCACGAGCGTGAGGAACCCGAGGGCGGCGAACCCCATCGCCCGGTGCATCAGCTCGATCTCCCGGCCACGGCTCCAGGCCAGCCCCGCGGGCGAGCTCTGGAGACGGTCGTGGAGCTGCCGGAGGAACGAGGTCACGCCCCATCCCCTACCCGTACGGGCCCGCCGATTCCCGGAAGCGGCGCCGAAGTGGGCCCGAACGGGGTCGTTTCGGCCGCCCGGCGGCCGGACTCAGCCCGCCCGGCCGTCGCGGAGGTCCTTCACCCGCTTGATCTTGCCGACCGACCGCTCCAGACTCTCCGGCTCCACCACCTCGACGCCGACCGACACCCCGACGGACTCCTTGACGGCCCGCACCAGCTCCGCCGCCGCGTCCCGCCTGCGCCCGGCACCGGTTTCCCGCCGGGCCTCCACCCGCACGGTCAGGGTGTCCATCCGCCCCTCCCGGGTCAGCCTCAACTGGAAGTGCGGGGCGAGCCCGGGGATGCGCAGGAGTATCTCCTCGATCTGGGTGGGGTAGAGGTTCACCCCGCGCAGGATGATCATGTCGTCGCTGCGGCCCGTCACCTTCTCCATCCGGCGGAAGGCGGGCCGCGCCGTCCCCGGCAGCAGCCGGGTCAGATCCCGGGTGCGGTAGCGCACGACCGGCATGGCCTCCTTGGTGAGGGAGGTGAACACCAGCTCCCCGAGCTCCCCGTCCGGCAGCACCGCCCCGGTCAGCGGATCGACCACCTCCGGGTAGAAGTGGTCCTCCCAGATGTGCAGGCCGTCCTTGTGCGAGGCGAACTCCTGCGCCACCCCCGGCCCCATCACCTCGGACAGCCCGTATATGTCCACGGCGTCCATGCCGAGCCGCTCCTCGATCTCGCGGCGCATCTCCTCGGTCCACGGCTCCGCGCCGAACACCCCGGTGCGCAGGGAGGTCGAGCGGGGGTCCAGGCCCTGGCGTTCCATCTCGTCCAGCAGCGTGAGCATGTAGGACGGGGTCACCATGATCACCTCCGGCCGGAAGTCCTGGATCAGGCGGACCTGCCGGTCGGTCATGCCCCCGGAGGCGGGCACGACCGTACAGCCCAGCCGCTCCGCGCCGTAGTGGGCGCCCAGGCCCCCGGTGAACAGCCCGTACCCGTACGCCACGTGCACGATCTGGCCCGGCCGCGCGCCCGCCGCGCGCAGCGACCGGGCGACGACGTCGGCCCAGGTGGACAGGTCCCCCTCGGTGTACCCGACCACCGTGGGCCGGCCGGTGGTGCCGCTGGAGGCGTGGATGCGGCGCACCTCGGGGCGGGGCACGGCGAACATCCCGAAGGGGTACTGCTCGCGCAGGTCGCTCTTGGTGGTGAAGGGGAAGAGGGAGAGGTCGGCCAGCGAGCGGCAGTCGTCGGGATGCACCCCCGCCTTGTCGAAGGCCTGCCGGTGGAAGGGCACGCGGTCGTACACGCGGTGCAGGGTGGCCCGCAGCCGCTTGAGCTGGAGCGCCGACAGTTCGTCGGGGGTCAGCCGCTCGCCATCGTCGTGGAGATCCGCGTGCGCCGTCATCGTCGTCACCTCATCCAGGGCCAACCGAACGTTCATTCGGTAGACTGCCGGACGCCGTCCCGTAAATCAATGACTCGAACGAGTGATCGTCCGCCCGCCCCGACAGGCCGCGCCGGATCGTGCTGGTCACGCCCACGTCGTGGGCGGTGGACCTCCCCGTCACCGACGGGCAGCGGATGGCGGCGGCCCGCTCCGGGCGGCCGACGCCGCCCTGCGGCAGGTCGCGGGCGAGGTCCTCGTGCTCGCCGGCGGCCTGGACGGCGACCCGGCCCCGGCCCTGGCGGCCCGGCTCGCCGAGCTGTTCCCGCACGGTGCCGTCGACGTCCAGCCGGGCGCCGGCCGCTTCCCGTGGCTGGACGACCCGGCCCGGTTCACGGGGCGCGTCGAGCGCTTCCTCGCCACCGGCGGCTGAGCGGCGGCCGCCCCGCCGGAGGCGTACGGTCGAAGGAGGCGCCCCCGGCCGAGGAGCGCGAAGGGAGGCGGCGGCGATGTCCGTCATCGACCCGGCGGTATCGGTACGACTGAGCGCGTCGGACGCCCGACGCCTGTCAGCGCTGCTGGCCGAGGCGGCCCACCTGCTGGAGGACCCCGGCCCGCAGCGCATGACCGACGCGCAGGCCGACGCCCTCGGCGGGAGCGCGAGCCGCACCGAACTGGCCGGCTGGGCCCGCACCCTCGCGGCGGAACTGAGGGCCCAGCGCTGAGGCGTGCCCGGGAAGCCGCCGTCCGATCCGGCGCCCCCGCCGCCCGCGACGCGCCCCTTCGGCCGGTGTACCGCCACGCGCCGGAACCGCGGTGTCGGGTCCCCCGCCCGGGGTGCTCAGCGTGCCGAGTCCGCCTCCGTGGCCACCGTCTTCGCCCAGCGGTAGTCCGCCTTCCCGCTCGGGGAGCGCTGGATGGCGTCCGTGAGCACCAGCTGGCGGGGGATCTTGTACCCCGCCAGCCGGGTGCGGCAGTGCCGCTGGATCTCCTCCAGCGTCGGCTCCGGCGCACCCTCGCGCACCTGCACCACCGCCGCCACGTGGCTGCCCCACGTCGGGTCCGCGACGCCCGCCACCAGGGCGTCGTACACGTCCGGATGCGACTTCAGCGCCTGCTCGACCTCCTCCGGGTAGACCTTCTCGCCGCCCGTGTTGATGCACTGCGAACCGCGCCCCAGCACGGTGACGATGCCCTGCTCGTCCACGGTCGCCATGTCGCCGAGCAGTACCCAGCGCTCCGCGCCCTTCCGGAAGAAGGTCTCCGCGGTCTTCGCCGGGTCGTTGTAGTACCCGAGCGGTACGTGCCCGCGCTGGGCGAGCCGGCCGGGCACGCCGACCCCCACCGGCTCGTGCGTCACCGGGTCCACCACCTGGGTGCGGTCGTTGACCTGGAGGCGGAAGCCCTTCTCCGGACCGGAGTCGTCCGTGGCCCGGCCGTTGGAACCGGACTCGGAGGAACCGAAGTTGTTCAGGAGCACCACGTTCGGCACGAGCCGCCGGAACTCCGCGCTCACCGTCTCCGACATGATCGCCCCGGACGAGGAGACGCTGAACAGCGAGGACAGGTCGGTCCCCGCGAGCGGGCCGTTCAGGGCGTCGATCAGTGGCCGCAGCATCGCGTCGCCCACCAGCGAGACGCTCGACACCTTCTCCTTCTCGATCGTGCGCAACACCTCCTCCGGCACGTACTTGCGGTGGATGACCACCCGCTGGCCGTAGTTGAAGGCGATGAACGAGGTCAGGGTCGAGGTGCCGTGCATCAGCGGGGGAGCCGGGAAGAAGGTCAGGCCCGCCCCCCGCGCCGCGACCCGCTCGGCCAGTTCCTCGGGCCGCTTCACCGGCTCGCCCGAGGGCTCGCCGCCGAACAGGCCGGCGAAGAACAGGTCCTCGGCCCGCCACATGACGCCCTTGGGCATGCCGGTCGTGCCGCCCGTGTAGATGATGAACAGGTCGTCGGGGCTGCGCTCGGGGAAGCCGCGCTCCGCGGAGCCCGCGGCCTCGGCAGCCTCGTACGCCACCGGCGCGAGCGCCGGCTCCGGGGCGCCCTCGGGCGCCGGCCCGACCCGGATCAGGTGGCGCAGCCGCGGCGTCTGCGGCAGCGCGGCGGCCACCCGCTCCGTGAACTCGCCCTCGAAGACGAGGGCCGCGAGATCGGCGTCGTTGTAGAGGTAGACCAGCTCCTCCTCCACGTAGCGATAGTTGACGTTCACCGGAACGAGGCGGGCCTTCAGGCAGGCCAGGACGGTCTGGAGGTATTCGACGCCGTTGTAGAGGTGCAGTCCCAGGTGGTCGCCGGGCCCCAGTCCGCTGTCGAGCAGGTGGTGGGCGAGGCGGTTGGCCGCCGCGTCCAGTTCCGCGTACGTCAGGCGGCGTTCGGCGCCGGTTCCGGGGTGGTCCACGTACACCAGGGCCTCGCGGTCCGGGACCACGTCCACGACCGACTCGAACAGGTCGGCAAGGTTGTACTCCACCGTTCCTCCTGACCCGAAAGATCCCATGGCTGGGCTGCTCGGCGGTCATTAGAGCCGCGCCCGGCCCAACTGGGAAGGGTGCCGGCCAAAGAATCTGACTGAGTGTCAGAAAACTATTGAACTGCACCCTCCCCTCCTGCAACCTGTTCTAGGTCTTGAGACGGGAGGACGGCAATGGGTGGGACGGAACACCTGACCGTGGACCGCCACGGCGCCACGCTGGTGCTCACCATGAACAGGCCGGAGGCGAAGAACGCGCTCTCGCTTCCGCTGCTCGTGGGGCTCTACGACGGCTGGCTGGAGGCCGACGAGGACGACACGGTCCGGTCGGTGGTCCTGACGGGCGCGGGCGGGGACTTCTGCGCCGGGATGGACCTCAAGGCGCTGGCCGGGAAGGGCATGGAGGGCGAGCGGTACCGCGACCGGCTCAAGGCCGACCCCGACCTCCACTGGAAGGCGATGCTCCGTCACCACCGCCCGCGCAAACCGGTGATCGCGGCGGTGGAGGGGTACTGCGTGGCGGGCGGTACCGAGATCCTCCAGGGCACCGACATCCGGATCGCGGGGGAGGGGGCCACCTTCGGGCTGTTCGAGGTCAGGAGGGGGCTGTTCCCCATCGGGGGCTCCACGGTGCGGCTGCCGCGCCAGATCCCGCGCACGCACGCGCTGGAGATGCTGCTGACGGGACGGCCGTACGCGGCCGAGGAAGCGGCGCGGATCGGGCTGGTCGGCCGGGTCGTACCCGACGGTACGGCCCTCGACGCCGCGCTGGAGACCGCGGAGCGGATCAACGCGTGCGGACCGCTGGCCGTCGAGGCGGTGAAGGCGTCCGTCTACGAGACCGCCGGGCTGACGGAGACGGAGGGGCTCGCCGCGGAACTGGCGCGAGGATGGCCGGTCTTCGACACCGCCGACGCGAAGGAGGGGGCACGGGCGTTCGCGGAGAAGCGGACGCCGGTGTACCGGCGGGCCTGAGCGGGCCGCGCGCAGCCGGGGAGGCGGCCCCGCGGGGCGGTCCCCCGCCCGCCCTTCCCCCTTCCCCGGAACCGGAACCGGAACCGGAACCGGCCCCGGACCCCCGGACCCCGTTGCGCGACGCCCGCCCGTACTTCCCCCGGCCGGCCACCCGGTCGGCGGAGCCGTTCCTCGCGAGAATCGGAGATCCACCATGACCGCCGCGTCCCCACCACAGGTGCTCCGCGCGCCCCTCGTCGTCGAGTTCCCCTTCACCCGTTCCCTCGGCCCCGTGCAGAGCGCCTTCCTCACCGGCCTGCGCGAGCGCGTCGTGCTCGGTGTCCGGACCGGCGACGGGCGGGTGATGGTGCCGCCCGTCGAGTACGACCCCGTCACCGCCGAGGAGATCCGCGAGCTCGTCGAGGTCGCCCCCGCCGGCACCGTCACCACCTGGGCCTGGAACGGCGACCCCCGCCCCCAGCAGCCCCTCGCGACCCCCTTCGCCTGGGTGCTGGTCCGGCTCGACGGCGCCGACACCGCGATCCTGCACGCCCTCGACGCCCCCGGCCCCGACGCCGTCCGCACCGGCATGCGGGTACGGATCCGCTGGGCCGCCGACCGCACCGGCGCCATCACCGACATCGCCTGCTTCGAGCCGGAGGCACGGGGAGCGCGGGAGCCGGACGCCCGCCCGGCCGCCCCCCACGACGGGGCCTTCGCCGACCCGGTCACCGGCATCGTCGCCGAGGCCCGCCTGGACTACACCTACAGCCCCGGCCGCGCCCAGAGCGCCTACATCAACGCCCTCGCCGAGCGGCGGACCGTCGGCGAGCGCTGCCCGTCCTGCCACAAGGTGTACGTCCCCCCGCGCGGCGCCTGCCCCACCTGCGGGGTCGCCACCACGGACCGGGTCGAGGTCGGCCCCGCCGGCACCGTCACCACGTACTGCGTCGTCAACATCAAGGCCCGGAACGCCATGAGCGACGGCATCGAAGTCCCCTACGTCTACGCCCACATCGCCCTCGACGGCGCCGACCTCGCCCTGCACGGCCGGATCGGCGGCATCCCGTACGACCAGGTCCGCATGGGCCTGCGCGTCGAACCCGTGTGGACCGACGGCGGACGCTACCCCGACCACTACCGGCCCACCGGCGAGCCGGACGCGGACTACGACGCGTACAAGGAGCTCATCTGATGCCCAGGACGAGCAGGTACGCGCGCGACGTGGCCGTCGTCGCCTTCGCGCAGAGCGACCACCTGCGCCGCACCGACGAACTCAGCGAAGTCGAGATGGTCATGCCGGTCCTGCACGAGGTGCTGGCCGCCACCGGGCTGAAGGCCGGGGAGATCGGCTTCACCTGCTCCGGCTCCAGCGACTACCTCGCCGGCCGCGCCTTCTCCTTCACCATGACCCTCGACGGGGTCGGCGCCTGGCCGCCGATCTCCGAGTCGCACGTCGAGATGGACGGCGCCTGGGCGCTGTACGAGGCCTGGGTCAAGATCCAGACCGGCGAGGCCGACACCGCGCTCGTCTACTCCTACGGGAAGTCCTCCCCGGGATCGGTCCGCGACGTCCTCACCCGGCAGCTCGACCCGTACTACCTCGCTCCCCTCTGGCCCGACTCGGTGGCCCTCGCCGCCCTCCAGGCCCGGGCGCTGATCGACGCGGGCGAGACCGACGAGGCCGCGCTCGCCGGCGTGGCCGCCCGCAGCAGGGCCGCGGCCGAGGGCAACCCCCACGCCCAGCTGCGCGGGGCCGTCCCGCAGGGCGAGTACCAGGTGGCACCGCTGCGCACCGGGGACTGTCCGCCGATCGGTGACGGCGCGGCCGCGGTCGTCCTCGCGGCCGGGGACACGGCCCGCCGGCTGTGCGAACGGCCCGCCTGGATCACCGGCATCGACCACCGCATCGAAGCCCACGGCCTGGGGCTGCGGGACCTGACCGACTCCCCGTCCACCCGGCTCGCCGCCGAGCGCGCCGGGCTCTTCGAGGCGCCCGTGGACACGGCGGAACTGCACGCGCCGTTCTCCTCCCAGGAGGTCGTGCTCCGCAAGGCGCTCGGCCTCGGGCCCGGCGACGGCGACGGGGTGGCCGTCAACCCCTCCGGCGGGGCCCTCGCGGCCAATCCCGTCATGGCGGCGGGCCTGATCCGCATCGGCGAGGCCGCCGCCCGCATCCACCGCGGCGCGTCCGACCGGGCCGTCGCCCACGCCACCTCAGGCCCCTGCCTCCAGCAGAACCTGGTCGCCGTCCTGGAAGGGGATCGGGCATGAGCACGTCCGGCAAGGAGCCCGTGGCCGTCGTCGGGGTCGGCCAGACCAAGCACGTCGCCGCCCGGCACGACGTCTCCCTCGCCGGCCTCGTCCGCGAGGCCGCCGCCCGCGCCCTCGCCGACGCCGAGCTGACCTGGGCGGACGTCGACGCCGTCGTCATCGGCAAGGCCCCCGACTTCTTCGAGGGCGTGATGATGCCGGAGCTGTACCTGGCGGACGCCCTCGGCGCGGTCGGCAAGCCGATGCTCCGCGTCCACACGGCGGGATCCGTCGGCGGGTCCACCGCACTGGTCGCGGCCAACCTCGTCGCGGCCCGCGTCCACCGGACCGTACTGACCCTCGCCTTCGAGAAGCAGTCGGAGTCCAACGCCATGTGGGGGCTCTCCCTGCCCATCCCCTTCCAGCAGCCGCTGCTCGCCGGAGCGGGAGGCTTCTTCGCACCGCACGTGCGCGCGTACATGCGGCGCACCGGCGCCCCCGACGCGGTGGGCTCGATGGTGGCGTACAAGGACCGGCGCAACGCCCTGAAGAACCCGTACGCGCACCTGCACGAGCACGACATCACCCTGGAGAAGGTCCAGGCGTCCCCGATGCTGTGGGACCCGATCCGCTACTCCGAGACCTGCCCCTCCTCGGACGGGGCCTGCGCGATGGTCCTCACCGACCGGGCCGGAGCGGCCCGCTCGCCCAAGCCGCCCGCCTGGGTGCACGGCGGGGCGATGCGCAGCGAGCCGACCCTGTTCGCGGGCAAGGACTTCGTCTCCCCGCAGGCCGGCAAGGACTGCGCCGCCGACGTCTACCGGCAGGCCGGGATCACCGACCCGCGCCGGGAGATCGACGCGGTCGAGATGTACGTCCCCTTCTCCTGGTACGAGCCCATGTGGCTGGAGAACCTGGGCTTCGCGCAGGAGGGCGAGGGCTGGAAGATGACGGAGGCCGGCGTCACCGAACTCGACGGGGACCTCCCCGTGAACCCCTCCGGCGGAGTGCTGTCCACCAACCCGATCGGCGCCTCCGGCATGATCCGCTTCGCGGAGGCCGCCCTCCAGGTACGGGGGCTCGCCGGGGAGCACCAGGTCCCCGGAGCCCGCCGGGCCCTCGGGCACGCCTACGGCGGCGGCGCGCAGTTCTTCGCGATGTGGCTGGTCGGGGCCGAACTCCCGGCGTCCTGAGGGTTGCCGAGGGGAGGGCGGCCGCGCCGGGCCGGTCGCCATCGGGGCCCGGCGGGGCCTGTGCGGGGGCCGCCGCGATGGCTACCCTGGGCCCCCGGACGACGTACCGGGAGGAGCACGCGCGTGGCGAACGGCAACACGGTGTGGGGA
This sequence comes from Streptomyces sp. NPDC031479, assembly GCF_055581065.1. Lineage (NCBI taxonomy): Bacteria > Bacillati > Actinomycetota > Actinomycetes > Kitasatosporales > Streptomycetaceae > Streptomyces > Streptomyces sp. NPDC031479. The sequence goes on along the minus strand of NZ_JBVIKC010000004.1, from coordinate 257,863 downwards.
AAGCCCGAGCTCGATCTCAGCGGGGCGGACTGGCGGTCGGGCAGCCGGGGGGTGGGCGACGTCCAGATCGCCTTCGTGGAGGGGTTCATCGCGATGCGCAGCGGCGAGCGCCCCGACGGCCCCTCCCTGGTCTTCGCGCCGGACGGATGGCGCAAGTTCGTCCTGGGCGCACGGGGCGGGAAGTTCGGCCTGACCTGACGGGACGCTCCGCCCGGCGCGCGGCCGGCGTACCGCGCGCCGGGCGGAGTCGTCGGACCGCTCCCGTCGCACCGGCCGGGCGCGGACTCAGCTGCGACGTGATCGCCGGACACCACCACGAGCACCTGTTCGTGGCCGCCGGCCGGGCCGCCGGAGCCGTCTCCGTACCGGAGGAACCGGCCGCACGTTCGACGGAATAGGCAAATCGGTAAAACAAATCGATCTTTCCCGGCCGTAGGACCTCCGCCGCGCGCGTGCGGGCGTACGCTGAGGCCCCGAACCGGCCAGGGGGGTTCCAGCCATGACGGACCGTCACGCCCGCACGCGGCACACGCTCTTCGAACGCGAAACGGAACTCGTCGCCCTCGACGCGGCCCTCGACCGGCTCACCGGATCGGGACCCGACGCAGGCGGCGGACTGCTCGCCCTCTCCGGCCCCGCCGGACTCGGCAAGACCACCCTCCTCGCCGAAGTGCGCCGCAGCGCACTCGCCCGCTCCTGCACCCTCCTCGCCGCCCGCGGCGGCGAACAGGAACAGAGCCAGCCCTTCCACGTCGCCCGCCAGCTCATCCAGCCCCGGCTGGCCGGCCGCTCCGAAGCCTCCCTGCGCGCCGCCCTCGGCGGCTGGTACCCGATCGTCGGCCCCGCCCTCGGCCTCTGTGCCCCCGGGCAGGGGGCCCCGCCCGACCCCCAGGGCCTGCGCGACGGGCTCGACTGGGTGCTCACCCAGCTCACCGTCCAGCGCGCCCCCGTCGTACTCGTCCTCGACGACGCCCACTGGGGCGACCCCGAGTCCCTCGGCTGGCTCGCCGCCTTCGCCCCGCGCGCCGAACACCTCGCGCTGCTCCTCGTCGTCGCCTACCGCCCCGACGAACTGCCCGCCCACGCCGAGGCCTTCCGCGGCCTGCCCGGCCGGGCGGGCCGCCGCCCGCTGAGCCTCGCCCCGCTCAGCGCGGCCGCCGTCTCCACGCTGGTCCGCGAAACGGTCGGGGAACACGCCGAGGAGGTTTTCTGCCGCGAGGCCTGGGCCGTCACCACCGGAAACCCCTTCGAGGCCGTGGAACTCACCGCCCGGGTCCGGGCCAAGGGCCTCGAACCCACCTCGGCCAGCGCCCCCCTGCTGCGCGACCTCGCCGCCGCCCAGCGCGGCAGCGGGCTCATCGCCCGCCTGCACGGCCTCGGGCCCTCCACCGTCCGCTTCGCCTGGGCCTGCGCCGTCCTCGGCACCGCCATCCCGCAGCGGATCGCCGCACGCGTCGCCGGCCTCGGAGCCGAGGAGGCCGCCGACGCCACCACCCGGCTGCGCGACGCCCGCATCCTGTCCGCGCCCGCCGAGGACGGCGACCCCGAGGGCTGCCCCCCGCTGGAGTTCGTCCACCCGCTGCTCGCCACCGGCATCTACCGGGGCATCCCCGACGCCCTGCGCGTCGCCCTCCACGGAAAGGCCGCGGCCGCCGTCGTCGACGCCGGACTCGGCCCCTCCGCCGCCGCCCGCCACCTCCTGGAGACCCAGCCCGAGAACGACCCCTGGGTCGTGCGCACCCTGCGCGAGGCCGCCGCCGAGAACCTGCGCGCCGGCGCCCCCGAAGCCGCCCGCCGCCAGCTCGACCGCGCCCTCCAGGAACCCCCGGACTTCGACGAACGCGCGGCCGTGCTCTACGAACTCGGCTGCGCCTCCCTCCTCACCGAACCCGCCAACACCGTCAACCACCTGCGGGCCGCCCTCGCCGAACCCTTCGACGACCCGGCCCTGCGCCAGGGCATCGTGATCCGGCTCGCCCAGGTCCTCGCCCACAGCGACCACCTCTCCGAGGCCTCCGACCTCCTCGCCCGCGAGATCCCCCACACCACGGACGCCCGCGCCCGGCTGCGCCTGCAGTCCGAGCAGTTCATGTGGGACGCCTTCGACGCCGCCGAAGCCGACTCCCCGGCCCGCTCGCGCCGGCTCGCCAAACTGGCCGACCGCCTCGGCGGCCGCGACCTCACCGAGCGGTACGTCATCGGACTGCGCGCCTGGGACGCCTGCCTGCGCGGCGAGAGCGTCGAGACGGTCCTGCACCACGCGCGCCGGGTCCTCGGGGAACCCTTCAGCTGGGCCTACGCCGACCGCGGCTTCGAGGTCCCGGTACTGACCGCGATGGTCCACATGTACGCCGACCGGCCGGGCCGCGCCGAGCAGCTCTTCGCCGCCGGCACCGCCGAGTTCGAACGGCAGGGCTGGCGCGGGGCCCACCTCTCCTTCGCCCACGGGCTGCGCGCCTACATCCGCTACCGGCGCGGACAGCTCGCCGCGGCCGAGGAACTGGCCCGCGCCGGCCTGCGCCTCGCCGAACGCGTGGGCCGCCGTACACCGGTGCACTGGTACGCCATCGCCATCCTCCTGACCACCCTGGTGGCACGGGGCCGGGTGGACGAGGCCTGGGAACTGGCGCGCGAGCACGGGTACGGCGAGCCCTTCCCCGCCGCCGTCGTCTTCCCCGACTCGCAGACCGTCCACGCCGAACTGCTGCTGGCCCGGGGCGAGACGAAGGCGGCGGTCGCCGCACTCGAAGAGGTCGGCCGCCGGCTGACCCCGCGCGGCATCCAGAACCCGGCCTGGTGCCCCTGGCAGCTCCACCTGGCCCGCGCGGTGGCCCCCGAGGACCCCGCCGCGGCCCGCGCCCTCGCCGCCGAGGCCCTCGGCCGTGCCCGTGCCTTCGGCGCCCCCTCCGCCATCGGCCAGGCCCTGCGCGTCCGCGCGGAGGTGGCGGACGCCCCGGGGGAGCGGGCGGCCCTCCTGGAGGAGGCGGTCGCCCTGCTGTCGCGCTCGCCCGCCGGATACGAACTCGCCCGCGCCCTGGCGGCCCTGGGCACCGAGCGCGGGGACCGGGAACTGCTCACCCGGGCGCTGATCACCAGTCGCGAGTGCGGCGCCGACGCCCTCGCGGCGAGCACCGCCGAACGGCTGGTCGCCCTCGGCGGCGCCCTGCCCTGCGGTTCCTCCTGGGAGGACGAGCCGACCCCGGAGGAACTGCGCGCAGCCGAGGACGCCGTCCGGGGCGCGCCGACGCCGGGCCCCGAACTGTCCGCCGTCTGCCGCAAGCTCGGCACCGACCTGAACGGCCTGCCCGACGCACTCGCGGCGTTCGCCCGCGGCGGACACTGAGCCCGTGGCGTTCACCCGTGGCGCAAGCCGGGGCCGCGGGACCCGCCGCCGGGCACAGTGGCCCGTATGGATCACTCCACCCGAATCGGGATCTTCCTGACCGAAGCGGCCGCCTTCGACCGGGCGTTGCGGCGCGCGGCCGGCCCGGGCGGCCGGCCGCCCCTGGTGCCCGCCTGCCCCGGCTGGTCGGTCGCCGACCTCGCCGGACACCTCGGCAGCGTCCAGCGGTTCCTCACCCACATCCTGCGCGAGCGGCTCACCACCGCGTCCGATCCCACCGACCCGTCCCTCTACGGGCTCCCCGCCGACCCGGCGGTCCGCGCCGCCTGGCCGCTGCCCGACCGGACCCCGACCCTGGGCCCGGTGCCCGGGGAACTGTTCGACTGGTCGGCGGAGGCCGCCCGCGGCCTGGCGGAGGTACTGGGCGGGCTCGGCCCCGACGTCCCGGTATGGAGCTGGTCGGCGGAGCGGACCAGCGGCTTCTGGCTGCGGATGCAGACCATCGAACAGGCCGTCCACCGCTGGGACGCCGAGGACGTCACCGGGGAACCCGCCCCCTTCGACCCCGACCTGGCGGCCGACGCCGTGAGCCAGACCTTCGAGGTGATGGCCCCCGCCCGGCGCGGCTGGAAGCCGGCCCCCGCCGGGGACGGGGAGCGCTACCGCTTCCGCCGCACCGACGGCCCCGAGACCTGGACGGTGGAGTTCCGGGGCGACGAGGTCCGCCTGGAGCCCGGCGACGACGGCCCCGCGCACGTCGAGCTCGCCGCCACCGCCTCCGACCTGCTGCTCCACCTCTGGCAGCGCAGGCCCGCCCGGGAACCGCGCGTCACCGGGGATCCCGCCCTGCTCCCGCACTGGTTCACGCTCGTCCCGCCGGTCTGACGCGAACGCGCCTCACCCGCGCGGACGCGGCCCACCCGCGCGAACGCGCCTCACCCGCGGGGGACGCGCCCCCGCGGCACCGTTCACCCGCGCAGTGCCGCGACCGCCGCAAGCTCGGCCTCCGCCAGCGGCGGCCCGGTCAGCTGCGCCCGGCGCGGGCCCAGCGCGGCGGCCAGCAGCACCGGCGGGGTGAACAGCCGGGCCGCGGGCCGCTCCAGGGTCATCACGTCGGTGACGGCGCGCGCCACCCGCCCGTTGCCGGTACTCGTGTGCAGCAGCCGCCGCACGTAGGCGGCGGCCACCTTCTCAGCCCGCGTCGGACCCCCCTCGATGGCACCCGGGTAGAAGACGTCGTTGCCGGTGGACAGCGCCCACGCGGCGCTCACCGGCCCGGCGACGGCCTTCTGCACGCGGGCGCCGAGCCCGTCGGCGGACCAGCCGTGCCGGGCGATCACGGCCCGCAGGGCGAGGGCGCTCTGCGCGGCCACCGACATGCCGTGCCCGTACACCGGGTTGTAGGCGGCGACGGCGTCCCCGATGACGGCGAACCCCTCCGGCAGCGCGGACTTCTCGTAGTGGTGCCTGCGGTTGACGGTCGTCCGCGTGACGACCACGTCGGTCAGCGGCTCCGTCCCGCCGATCAGCTCGCCGACGACCGGGTGGCGCAGCTCCCGCGCGAAGTCCTCGAACGCCTCCGGATCCGCGGTGGGTTCGCCGCCCCGCGTCCCCGACAGGGTGACGAGCCAGCGGTCCCCCTCGATCGGCACCAGGGTCGCCGAGCGGCCCGGACCGGGCTCGCGCGGATCGGCCTGCACGTTCACGATGACCGGGAAGGCGTTCGCGAGGTCCTCGGGGGCACGGAAGATCCGGCTGGCGTAGACGAGACCGGGGTCGACCGTCCGCACCGCGGGCTCCGCCATGCCGAACCCGGTCAGCCAGGCGGGGGCGCGCGAGGACCGGCCGGAGGCGTCGACCACCAGGTCCGCCGCGACGACCCGCTCCGCGCCGCTCCGTTCGCGCACCCGGACCCCCGTGACCCGGCGGGCGTCACCCTCCAGGCCCAGCACCTCCGTACGGTCGACGACCCTGACCCGTGCCAGGGCCCCCACGGCCCGGCGGACGTGCCAGTCCAGGAGGTCGCGGCTGGCCACGACCACGTAGTGGGAGGCCTCGGCCCAGCGGCGGAACCAGCCGGCCGGGGAGAGGCCCACCATGTTGGTCGGCAGCGCTATCCGGTGGGCGCCGTCGTCCATGAGCCGGCCGATGGTGCCCGGCAGCAGGCTGTCGATCGCCGCCGCCCCGCCGGACCACAGCAGGTGGGCGTGATGGGCCTGCGGCAGCGCCCGGCGCGGCAGGGGACCATCGGGCAGCGCGTCCCGTTCCACGACGACCACGTCGGCGGACTCCGCGAGCGCGGCGGCCGTCAGCATCCCGGCGAGGCTGCCGCCGATGACCACAGCGGTGCGCGGACCCGCTGACGACGGTGCGGTGCTGCTCATGAACCCACGCTCTCTGGATGGTCTGCCGGCCCGGACCGGGCGCGGAAGGAGGTGACGGCCGGGGACCGGCGCAGGGCCTTGGACACCGCGACCAGGTCCGGGGCCTGGGCCTGGCCCGCCGCGGCCGCCTCCTCGGCTTCGGCACCGCCGCTCATGCGGCGCAGCGCCGCGACCACGGCGACCGCGTCGGCGGTGGCCGCGGCCTGGGCCGGGGCCTCCCTGCGGGCCAGTGCCTCGGCGAGGGCCCGCTCCCGGACCTCGGGTTCCATGTACGGCTGGAGGCGCAGCAGTCCGTCGCTGATCTGGGTCCTGCGCTGGACGAGGCGCCGGCTGATGGGGGAGCGCCGGGGCAGCCTCAGCGAACCGGTGTCGAGCGGCTCCAGTTCCTTCACGAACGGCACCAGGCAGCGGAAGTGGTAGTAGTCGGTCCCTATCCGCTGCAGGGCCTCGCCCGCGTGGGGCAGGATGAAGCCCACCGCGATGAACAGCGCGCACACGGCGGCGATGGGCGGGGCGACGTAGGTGCTGAGCCAGTCCAGGTCGTTGCCGCTCCAGCGGGCGAACACCGCGATCAGCTTCACCGTGTCGTAGCAGAGGTTCAGGATGAAGCCGATGACGAGGAGCACCAGGCCCGCGCGCAGCCAGCCCGAGACCTGGCGCAGCCAGGACCAGGTGACCACCGAGGTGATCGCGCAGGCGATGGTGTGGGCGCCCAGGTAGAGCAGGATGTGCTCGCGCATCCAGGGGGTGTTGGCGTAGTACGTGTCCAGATCGCGCAGACGCTCCACCGGTACGTCGGCGAACGCGAAGGTGATCCACAGACCGGCGACGACGGCCGAGTAGACGATGCCGATCGTCCAGCTGGTGCGCCGCACGCGCCGCGGATCGCCGCCCCGCCAGTGGATGATCATCACCAGGCAGGAGGCGCAGAACAGCGTGAGCAGCGTGTACAGGATGGGCGCCGCGATGTTCGGGACGCCCGTCCCGCGGTTCATCGCCCCCAGCGTCTTGGGACGGCCGCAGTAGAAGACGGCGGAGGCCAGCAGCAGCAGGCCGCCCACGGAACGCACGTTGGGATCGATGCGCCAGAACCTCATCATCACGGGCAGCCGGATCGCGAACGCCAGGGTGAGGATCGCGGCCGGGATGAGGTAGGGGATGTAGTACTTGTCGGAGTTCACCGTCAACCGATCGGTCCGCGGTAGCCGAGCGCGTTGCCGATGCGCCCGGCGACGTCGTTCCTGCGCACCGCGCCGGGGGCGTCGCCGCCCACCAGCCAGGGCCGGCACCGGTCGCCGAGCATCAGGCCGAAGCTCTCCGCCTCGATCTCCTGGACGTCCTCGTAGTGGGAGCGCGCCGCGACGCTGGCGTACGTCAGGTCCGAGGCGTCCGGCAGGGAGCGGGCGGCGGCGGCCGCCCCGCGTCCGTGCTCGGTGCAGTGCCCGGCCTTCATGTGCCACAGCTCGTGTCCGAGGATGACCAGCTGGTGGTCGGGGGTCGTGTACTTCTCCACCACGACGATGTCGTACTCCTCCATGTTCAGCCACAGTCCCGAGGTGGTCAGTTCGGTGGGGAAGCGCTCGAAGCGCAGCACGATCGGGCGGCCGCCCCGGCTGCGGCTCATGGCGTCGCAGAGGGCGCGGAAGAGCGTCTGGGGCTCGACCGGCGCCTCCAGGTCGAGCGACGAGGTGAGCGCGGTGCAGAGCTTGCGCATGGAGCGAGAGACGTTCACCGGACCTCCTCGGCGGACAGCATCGAGGTGATCATGCCAAGGAGCAGTGTCTCCTGTGTACGGCTGAGTGTTCTGCCCCGGGTGGATATGGAGACCAGACCGTAGTGGTCCGTGAGTTCGGCCAGCAGATCGCCCGGTCCGTTGTCGAGGGACCGCACCGCGGGCTGGAGGGCCCTGTCCAGGGCCTGGGCCGGGGTGTCCGTCAGGAAGGCGGGTTCGTGGCCGAAGAAGGCCGCGAACTCCTCGCAGTGCCGCTGTTGCGGCAGGGGCCCGCCCGACACCAGGCGGTCGACCCGCTCCGGGGGCGCGCCGATGGCCGCCGCGATGTCCGCGACGGAGTAGGGGCGGCCGTTGGTGTCCCGGGAGGTGGCGTACAGGAAGGCCGCGCGCCGGTGGACCGTTTCCCCGGCCTCCTCGGGCGTGGGATCCGCGAATTCCTCGCCCCGCAGCAGCGCGGCCGTCACCTCGGCGGGTACGCCGGTGCGTGCCGCGAGGGCCTCCGCGTCCAGGATCTCGTCGAGGTCCAGTTGCCTCTCCTTGGCGAGCGCCCGTATGCGGGCGAGCGTCGTGGCGAGGGACAGGACAGACTCCGCCATCTGTCTGTGCTCCCATACGTCCGAAGGGCAGATCCGTCTGCACTCGTGGAGGGACGCCCCGTCCCCCCGGTCACAAGATCCTCAGCGCCGGACTGGTCGTCGTCGTGTCGTCGCACGGAGGACGGCCGGACCGGTGGTGGGGATGGACAGCAAGATACAGCCAGTGAGCGGGACTGTGGCGGGAAAGGGAGCGTGCTTCGCGGTCCGACGCGGCGACCCGCCTCCCGTCCGTCCGGACGGTAAGGAGTACAGCGGTCGGACGGTCCATACGCGCAGGTCCGGGATCTCCGGGCGGGCGGGGGCGGCGGCCGGGAGGCCCGTCGCGGAACCGCCGCAGGCCCGCCGTGTGCCCTTCGTGGGGCCTTCGCCCGGACGCGGGCCCCCGGGGCCGGAAAAGCGCCGCGGCCACGTACCATGGCGGCATGTCCTTCCTCCGCCGCCACCGTGCCGCCACTCCCGCCGGCCCGGACTTCGACGTCCTGGCCATGGACCCGGGGGACTGGCCGGGCAACCTCGGGGCCGGGCTGCTGCCCGCTCCCGACGGCAGCTGCCAGGGCGTCTTCCTGCGCTACGACCTGTTCGGCGGCCGCGGCCCCGCGATGATCATCGGCAACCTCCCCGAGGGATCCCCGGCCCGGGACCTCGCCGAGGGCCAGGTCCCCTTCGAGGTGGCCCAGCTCCTCGCCGCTCTGGAGAACGACGAGGAAGTCGAGGTCACCGGCTCCGAGGACTGCCCCGTCATGCAGGGTGACAACCTCCTCATCGTCCGGAAGGTCAAGCTCTCCGAGAGCCGGATCTCCTGCGTCCAGTTCGACCGCAGCGACAACGTCCTCGTGACCATCGCCAGCTGGGACCGCCCCATCACCGACGACCTCTACGCGCTGCTCAAGCCGCTGCCCGCGGAGCTCTTCCAGCAGGGCTGAACGGTCCCCTCCGTGACGGGGCGGGCCCTCCCGGGCCGGCCCCGCCGGTGCCTGCGGCTCCGCCGCTCCGGTCAGGCGTCCGCGATGTCGTTCGCCGCCACGTAGCCGAAGGTCATCGCCGGCCCGATCGTCGATCCGGCCCCCGCGTAGCTGTGGCCCATCACCGCCGCGCTCGCGTTGCCCGCCGCCCACAGGCCCCGGATCACGGAGCCGTCCGGCCGCAGGGCGCGGGCGCGGGCGTCCGTGACGATCCCGCCCTTCGTGCCCAGGTCCCCCGGCACGATCTTGAAGGCGTAGAACGGCGGTACCCAGACCGGGGCCAGACACGAGTTCGGCTGCACGGCCGGATCCGTGTAGTAGTGGTCGTACGCCGTGTCGCCCCGGTGCTGGTCGGGGTCGGTGCCGTTCCACGCCTGGGCGTTGAAGCGGTTCAGCGTCGCCCGCAGCGCGGCCGCCGGCACCCCGATCTGGCCCGCCAGGGCGTCCCAGGTCCAGGCCTTCTTCGCCGCGCCCGCCTCGTACCAGGAGTCGGGGAAGGGGAGCGTCGGCAGGATGTCCTTGAACAGGTACCGGTTGCGGTAGTTCTGGTCCACGATCAGCCACGCCGGTATGTGGGAACCCGCCCCCGCCCGGTCCTTCTCGTACATCACGTGCACCACGTCACTGTACGGAGCGGCCTCGTTCACGAAGCGCGCCCCCGCCCGGTTCACGATCAGACCGCCCGGCAGGGTCCGCTCCGCCAGGCAGAAGTAGGGCTCCCCGGGCAGCGGGATCGACGGCCCCCACCAGGCGTCCTCCATCAAGGCCAGCGCGGCGCCCGCCCGTTGCCCGGCCCGGATCCCGTCGCCCGTGTTCTCCTTCGCGCCCACCGACCACTCGGTGCCGATCGGCTGCTGCTGGTACTGCGCCCGCATCTGCGCGTTGTGCTCGAAGCCGCCGGAGCCGACGATCACCCCCTTGCGCGCCCGTACGACGCCCCGTACGCCCTCCTTCTCCACCACGACGCCGGTCACGGCACCGTCCGGCCCCTCCTGCACCAGGTCGACCAGCGGGCTGTTCAGCCACACCGGCACCCCCGCCCGCAGCAGTCCGGCCCGCAGCCCGGCCGCCAGGGCCTGCCCCATGGTCAGCGGCTTCTCCCCGAGCAGCGCGGCCTTGGTGCCGCGCGCCAGGCACTCCGTGGACACCGCGAGCCCCTTCGCGCTGACCGCGGCGAGGTTCAGCCACTTGTAGTCCTGGCTGAAGACCACCATCCCGGCGGGCACCGGCATGTACGCCGGGTTGAGGTGCGCCAGCTCCGCCCCCAGGACGTTCCCGTCGATCTGGTCCGGCTCGACGGACCGGCCGCCCGGCAGCCCGCCCGGCAGGTTCGGGTAGTAGTCGCTGTAGCCGTCCATGAAGCGGAACCTCAGCGGGCTGTTCGCCATCACGAAGTCCAGCATCCGGGGCCCGTTCGCCAGGAACGCCGCCTGGCGGTCGGCCGGTACGTCGGGGCCGACGACGGCCGAGAGGTACGTCGCCGCCTTCTGAGGGGTGTCCGGGACCCCGGCGCCCAGGATCACCGAGTTGTTGGGCAGCCAGATCCCGGCACCGGACCGGGCGGCCGACCCGCCGAAGGTGGGGGCCTTCTCCACCACCAGGACGCTCAGCCCGCGCCGGGCGGCGGTGAGCGCGGCGGTCATCCCGGAGGCCCCGGACCCGACCACGACGACGTCGTACTCGCCGAGCGGCGGCCCGTCGGCCGCCCGCGCGACGGCGGACGGGAGCACGGTGGCGGCGAGCACCCCGGCGCCGGTCCCGGCCAGGACGGTACGCCTGGAGGGGAGGGCGGCGGCGGGGGAGGTGCGTGAAGCGCTTGCGGACATGGGCGGGCTCCGGCGGGAGGGAGGGGAAGGGTGGCTCCAGCATGTCTGATGCTGAGTCAGAAACCTGTTCGGGGGATCATGGGATGTCAAGGCATCCGGCGCCGCCGCGTCCAGTACCCGACCGTGGCGACGCCGAGCAGCGGGCCCCACAGCACCAGCGGCGCGTAGCAGGCGTAGAACCACACGGCGGCGAAACCCCCCGCCCGGCCGGGGAAGTCGTCGGGCAGCGGCTCGCCCGTGACGGTGGTCCCGGCCACCTGGCTCCACGCGACGAAGCCCCACAGGACGGTCAGCGCGAGGGCGCCGAGGGCGGCGGGGATCCCGGCGGCCGCCACCGGTATCCGCCGCCCGCCCAGGACCGGCAGCCGGCGCGGGACCCGCTCGCCCCACGCGGCGACCAGCCCGACCGCGGTGAAGGCCAGCAGCTCGGTGAAGACCGTCAGGGCGACCAGGTACACCCGCATCGGGATCCACCCGGGCAGGTTGTCCCGGGCCCCCTCGGGATCGTCGGCGAAGAGCAGGCCGAGCCGCCAGATCCCGGACGGCAGCACGGTGAACGGGACCGCGTACGCGGCGGCCCGGGCCCACCGCGCGGCCCCGGGCACCGGGGAGTGTGCGGTCCTCCAGGCGGCGCGCAGGCGCCCGCCCGACGGCGGGGCGTCGATCATCTGTACGGGCACGGTGTCCTCCGGGGTGGCCGGCGTCCGGCGTCTTCAGGGGTGCCCTCCGAAGATCGCAGCCGCCCCCGGGCCCGTGGATCCCCCGCCGGAGCGATCCGCCTCGCCCGCGCGGGGGAAGGCGGATCCGCCGCGCGGCGTACGCACACGAGCGGAGCGTGGGCGTACGCACACGAGCGAAGTCCCGTGGCGGTGGGAGCCACGGGACTTCGCGTCATGGGGGCGGGATCAGCGCGTGCCGACCGCGGCCCTGACCGCTCTGCGCGCCATCCCGGCGTCGTCGTGCAGGCGGCGCAGCAGCAGGCGCTGCTCCTCCCCGGAGGACAGGGCCCCCGCGGGCAGCGGCTGCGTCGGTGCGGCGGCCGTCATCGACCGCTGCACCGCCGTCTCGGTCATCCGGATCTCCCGGGTCAGCACCAGCATCAGGTTGACCAGGAAGGCGTCCCGGAAGGCGGGACCGGCCGACTGGGCGAGCCGGCTGATCTGGCCGCGCGCCGCCGGGGCGTCGCCCAGCACCGCCCACAGCGTGGCCAGGTCGTAGCCGGGCAGGTACCAGCCCGCGTGCTCCCAGTCCAGGAGCACCGGACCCGCCGGGGAGAGCAGCAGGTTCGACAGCAGCGCGTCACCGTGGTTGAACTGCCAGGGGATCCCCGCCGGCCGCAGGCCGTGCAGCAGCTTCTGCAGGTCGCCGAAGTCCCGGTCGGGCAGCAGCCCGAGCTGGTGGTCCCGGCTGATCCGCCGCGCGTAGTCCACCGGGTGTCCGAACAGGTCGGTCGGCGGCCGCCACTGGTTCACCCGGCACACCGCTCCGAGGGCGGCCCGCAGGTCCGTCCGGGGCGGGGCCTCCACCGGGTGCCGCTGGAGCGCCGCGACCCGGCCCGCCATGCGCTCCACGATCAGTACGCAGTTCTCCGGATCGGCGGCGATCAGCCGGGGCACGCGTACCGGCGGACGGTGCCGGACGAAGGTCCGGTACGCAGCTATTTCGTGCCGGTACCGCTCGCGCCACTCGGGCGAATGGTCCAGTAAGACCTTCGCGACGGCGGTCATCCGCCCGGTCGTTCCCACCAGCAGGACCGACCGGCCGCTCCGCCGCAGGACCTGTACCGGAGCGAACTCCGGACAGATCCGCTGCACCGAGGCGAGCGCGGTGCGCAACTGTGCTCCCTGCGGCCCCGACAGGTCGATTCTTCCGCTGAGCGGCTGCGATCCGGTACCCGGCATCCGCCGCGCCCGTACGGCGCCGGCGCCCTGCGCCGGGGCCGGCGCGCGGCCGGGTTCGAGGTACGGGCCGCCCCCCGCCTGGAGGGTGCGGTGCGGACGGACCGGGGCGGACACGGAGGACGTTGCTGCGTACATGGCGTTTACGGTTCCCTTCGTGCGCCGACGAGTTGCGTACGCCGCCCCGCCGGATCCCGTACTTCACCCTGGGGAGTTCCGCCGGTGAACCGGGTCGGGGAGGCGCATTCCTACCTGACACCCGGCGGTCCCTGGCGAACCACTGGGCGTGCCCTGGCGAACCCTGGCGAATAGTCCACGGGGATCTGACAGGGGGTTACTGTCAACTCAGCCGAGAACCTGGGGGCTTGACGTGAGCAAGGGTCCAAACACCCGTCTGAACGACCTGTTCGGCCTGGCCGGCTGGTCCAAGGGCGAACTGGCGAGGATGGTCAACCGGCAGGCGGCGGCCATGGGTCACCACCAACTGGCCACCGACACCTCGCGGGTGCGGCGCTGGATCGACATGGGGGAGACCCCGCGCGAACCGGTGCCCACGGTACTGGCAGCACTGTTCACCGAGCGGCTCGGTCGTGTCGTGACCATCGAGGACCTCGGGTTCGTACGGCAGAGGCGCACCACCAAACGGCAGCCGGACGGGGCGAAGGACAACCCCGACGGAGTGCCCTGGGCGCCCGAACGCACAGCCGCGGTCCTCACCGAATTCACGGGAATGGACCTCATGCTCAACCGTCGCGGCCTGATGGGCGCGGGAGCCGCGCTCACCGCCGGCTCAGCCCTCAGCAACGCCATGTACGACTGGCTCCACTCCGACCCCGCCGCGGCCAAGAACGCGCAGCGCTTCGGCGACGCGCACCAGGCCGACCCGGCGGGCTACGACCGCTACGAGGCCGCCCCCATCGGCTCCCAGGAGATCGAGGCCCTGGAGCGCTCGGTGGAGGTCTTCCGCGCCTGGGACGCCTCCCGGGGCGGCGGCCTGCAGCGCAAGGCCGTCGTGGGCCAGCTGAACGAGGTGGGCGGCATGCTCGCCTACCACCACCCCGACCACCTCCAGCGCAGGCTGTGGGGGGTGGCGGCCAACCTCGCGGTGCTGGCGGGCTGGATGTCGCACGACGTCGGCCTCGAACCCACCGCGCAGAAGTACTTCGTCATCGCCGCGCACGCGGCCCGCGAGGGCGGCGACCGCCCGCGCGCCGGAGAGGCGCTCTCGCGGGCGGCCCGGCAGATGGTCCACCTCGGCAAGCCGAACGAGGCCCTGGACCTGATGAAGCTGGCCCAGTCGGGCTCCGGCGAGCAGACCCTCCCGCGCACCCGCGCCATGCTGCACACCATCGAGGCCTGGGCACAGGCCGCCATGGGCAAGGGCCAGGCCATGCGCCGCACCCTGGGCGAGGCCGAGGAACTCTTCGTGTCCGACAAGGGCGACGTACCGCCGCCCTCGTGGATGCAGCACTTCGACGAGGCGGACCTGCACGGGATGCAGGCCCTGGCGTACCGGACGCTCGCCGACCACGACGCCACGGCGGCGCCGGTGGCGGCGCGCCACGCGCGGGAGGCACTGCGGCTGCGCGGCGACGGCTACCAGCGCTCCCAGACCTTCGACTACATCTCCATGGCCTCGGCCTGCTTCATCGCCGACGAACCGGAACAGGCCGACCGCTACGCCCGGCTGGCCCTGGTCTCCATGAGCGAGACCAGCTCGCACCGCACCTGGGACCGGCTGCGCGAGATGTACCGGCTGACCGGCCAGTACGCCGGCTACGCCCGTATCGAGGACCTGCGCGAGGAGATCAAGCTGGCCCTGCCGGACGCACCCGCGCCGAGGGTCGCCCGTGGGACGGAGGCGTAGAGGGGGAAGGGTGCCACGGAACGCATGCGGAAGGGAACGGACGCGGAACCGGAGGGGAACGACGAAGGGCCGCGCCCCGGGCGCGGCCACCAACCTGCGGTCGTCGCCGGGCTGCGGTCCGCCGGCCGACGCCCGCAGACCGGTACGCGGTGCCCTAGCCGCCGATCCGGGCGACCAGTACGCAGGCGTCGTCCTCCCGCTCGCCCTCGCCGAACTCCTCCGTCACCAGCCGTACGCAGTCCCGCGCCGAACGCGCCGCCGGGATCCGCGGCGCGAGTGCCAGGAGGCGTTCCGCGCAGTCCGACCGGCCGAACTCGATGCCGCGCGGCGCCAGTCCGTCCGTGTGCAGGACGAGCACGTCGCCCGGTTCGAGCAGCTCCTCGGCCTGCCCGTACGCGGCCCCCGCGGTCGCGCCCAGCAGCACGCCCTCCGGCGGCCGCAGCGCCCGGCCCCGGCCGCACCGGAACAGCAGCGGCGCGGGGTGACCGGCCTGGGCCCAGGTGAGCAACCGGCGGGCGGGGTCGTAGCTGCAGCAGACGGCCGAGCCCAGGGCGGGCTGTACGGAGGCCTCCAGCAGTCGGTTGAGCCAGCCCATCAGCGGGCCGGGCTCGATCCCGGCGATGGCCATCCCGCGCAGGGCGCCGAGCATCATGGCCATGCCGGACGTGGCGCTCACCCCGTGCCCGGTCAGGTCGCCGACCGTCAGCAGGGAGCGGCCGTCCGGCAGTTCGAGGGCGTCGTACCAGTCGCCGCCGATCAGCGAGCCGGTCGTGGAGGGCAGGTACCGCGCGGCCACGTCCACGGCGGCGGCGCTGTCGTGCGGGAACCGCAGGGAGCCGCGCCACGGGGGGAGCACGGCTTCCTGCAGTTCGACCGCCAGCCGGTGCTCGGTCCGCGCGATCTCCTGCCGGCGCTGGAGCGAGTCCTGTGACTCGCGTACCGCGCGCTGGCTCCGGCGCAGTTCACTCACGTCGCGGAGCACGGCCCACATCGTGGCCGTGCAGCCGTCGGAGTCGAGTACCGGCTCGCCCCTCATGTGCAGCGTCCGGACGCGGCCGTCGGCCCGGACGATGCGGAACTCGCCGTCGATCGGCTTCCCGTCGACCAGGCAGTCCGTGACCATCGCGGTCAGCAGGGGCTGGTCCTCGGAGAAGAGGGTGGAGCCCAGCTCGTCGAGGGGCAGCGGACCGGCCTCGGGAGAGCGGCCGAAGATCTGGAAGAGCTCCTCGGACCAGGTGACCTCGTCCGTCAGCAGGTTCCACTCGGCGCTGCCGATGCGGGTGTGCCGGTCCTCGGTGGTGGTCCCGGGCGCCACCGGGGGGAGTCCGGAGGGCTCCGGGGCGGGCGGCAGCCCTTCCCTGAGCCGGCCGAGGTGCTCGCCGAGGTCGTCGAGCTGGTGCACGGCCAGGTCGCAGAGCGCGCGCTGCCAGCGGCCCTGCGGGTCGTCCTCGTCCACGACGGTGTCGCGGCGCACCGCGTCCACGTCGCCCCGCAGCCGCCGGGTCCGGGAGATCAGGGCGTCCACCGGTCCCGGCTCGGGCGGCTGCGCGGGGCGGTCCGCGTACAGATGGGACGGCATGGGCACTCCGATGCAGGCGCGGCGATGAGAACGCGGCACGGCCAGGTCCTGAAGCAGGACCGGCTACGACTGTGGCACAGCCCGCGACGGGCTGTAAGGCGTTTGGCAACATCCGTACAGGCCTTGCTCCCGGCATATGCCGCAGGCCTTCCGGTCTCCCGGCGCGCGTACGAACGAATCCGGTCACCCGCTGCGGGCCCGGCCGGCCGGGAGGAGCTGGTCCGTCCCTCCGCCCGCCCGGCGCGGGGCCGCGCCGGGACGGCCGGAAAAGGGCGCTCCGCGCGCCATTCATCGAGCGTACGGGCGAAGTGTTCGCACCAGCGGGGCCCCCCGGGCGAGCCCGTGATCACTCCCTCCGGGGGATCCCCCGGAAGGGGGATCCGAGTCCCGTGAGGGCCGAACCCGGCGGGCTCGGCGCGCGGTCCGTGGCCACTGGGGTCACTCCGTCCCCGCGCTTCCCACCCCGTCCGGTGATCGCTACTCTACGTGTCGGTAATCAGCCGGTGGCGGTCCGAGCGGCGGGCCGGGGGCAGGGCGGGGACACGACCAGATGACCGAACAGACCAGGGTGACCGGATCCGCGTCCGCGTCCGCCGCCGACGGACCGGCGGCCGGCTCCGGGAGCAGCCGGCGGTCCTTCCTGACCTACCTCGTCGGGGCGCCGACCCTGGCACTGGTCACCCGGGCCGGGGCCGACGTGCTCGCCCCGCAGCCCGCGCACGCCGTGGTCCCGACCCTGCCCGCCATCGCCGACCTGGTCGACCTCGGTGACCTGTTCATCCTGGCCGGTGCCCCGACCTCCGCCCTGCTGGCGCTCGCGGTGGAGGCGGACGGCACGATCCGCTTCCGGCTGCCGCGCGAGGAGGTCGGCCAGGGCCTGACCACCGCCGTGGCCATGCTGGTCGCCGAGGAACTCGACGCGCCCCTGGGCTCGGTCCGGGTGGAGCTCGACGACGCACGCCCCGAGCTGCTGTTCAACCAGCTCACCGGCTCCTCGAACTCGATCCGGTCCCTGTACGGCCCGGTCCGCCAGTGCGCCGCCACCGCCCGCGCCCGCCTCGTCGCGGCGGCGGCCGTCCGCTGGAACCTCCCCGCCTCCCGCCTGACCACCGCGAACGGCGTCGTCCGGGCCCCCGACGGCCGCGCCGCCGACTACGGCGGCCTCTCCGCGGAGGCGGCGGCGCCGGGCCTGATCGTCCTCGGCGCCACCCCGAAACCCGCCGCGCGGCACGCCCTCGTCGGCACCCCCACCCGCCGCATCGACGCCCGGGCCATGGTCACCGGTGCCCAGAAGTACACCCTCGACCTCGACGTGCCCGGTGCCAAGCCCTGCGTGGTGCGCCGTCCGCCCACCCTCGGCGGCGCCGTGCGGAGCGTGTCCAACCTCGACGCCGTCCGGGCCATGCCCGGGGTCCTGCACGTGGTCACCGTCCCGACCGGGGTCGCCGTCGTCGCCGAGACCTTCGGACAGGCGCTGGACGCGAAGGCCGCCCTCCAGGTGCTCTGGGGCCCCGGCCCCGCCGACCGGCTCTCGGACGCGCAGATCCGTGCCAAGCTCCGGGCCGCCGTTCCTCCGCTGCTGGTGCCGCCGCTGCTCACCCCGTACGTGGACGCCGAGTTCGACTTCGCCTTCGTCAGCCACGCCCCGATGGAGACCAACTCCGCCGTCGCCGACGTGCGGGACGACCGTGCCGAGATCTGGTCCGGGCTCAAGTCCCCGATCGTGGCGCGCGAGACCATCGCCGCCGACCTCGGGCTGCCGCTGGACAAGGTGAAGGTGCACGTGGTCCAGGCCGGCGGCTCCTTCGGGCGGCGGCTGTTCTTCGACGCGGCCCTGGAGGCCGCCCGGATCTCCAAGGCCTGCCGCCGCCCGGTGAAGCTGATGTGGACCCGCGTCGACGACACCCGGCACGGCCGGATGCGCCCCGCGACCCACCACCGGATCCGCGCCACCCACCTGCTGGGCGAGGTGCTCAGCTTCGAGCACCGGGTCGCCGCCGCGGAGACCGACTTCCGGCACGGGCTCGGCGAGATCATCACCGCCACCGCGGCGAGCCTGCCGTCGGGCATCGGCAACGCCACCCTGGCGCAGACCCTGTTCCTGACCACGGTGAAGTCCCCGTACCACTTCGGGCTCACCACCCAGGCGCTGAGCGAGGTGCCCACCGGCGTCCCCACCGGGTCCTGGCGCTCGGTCTACTCGGCCAACACCCGGGGCGCCGAGGAGATCGTGGTCGACGAGCTGGCCGCCGCCACGGGCAAGGACCCGTACCGCTTCCGCCGCACCTTCCTGAAGACCGACGCCCAGCGCGCGGTGCTGGACAAGGTGGCCACCGAGGGGGAGTGGGGGCGCGCGCTGCCCGCCGGCTGCGCTCAGGGCATCGCCTTCCACGAGGAGTACAAGTCCCGCACCGCCTGCCTGGTGGAGATCGACACCCGGGATCCGGAGCACCTGCGCGTCACCCGGGCGGTGATCGCGGTGGACGTGGGTCTGCCCGTCAACCCGAGCGGCCTGGAGGCACAGATGATCGGCGGCCTCACCGACGCGATCTCCACCACGCTGCGGGCCGGGCTGCACCTGGACAAGGGGCTGCCGCTGGAGGGAAGTTACAGCCAGTTCCACTGGGCGAAGCAGCGCGACACCCCGCTGGACGTACGGGTCTTCGTGCTCCCGGCGACCGGGACCGACCCGGGCGGTGCCGGTGAGCTCGGGGTGCCGGCCGCCGTCGGCGCCATCGCCAACGCCTGGGCCCGCGCCACCGGTTCCAAGCCGCGCAGCTTCCCCCTCGACTTCGACGTCGACTTCACCCCCTACCCGCGCTGACCGACTGGAGCACGCCGTGCCCTCGCACACCTTCACCGTCAACGGGCGGAGCGTCACCGTCGACGCACCCGACGACCTGCCCCTCCTGTGGGTGCTCCGCGACATGCTGGGCGTCACCGGCCCCAAGTACGGCTGCGGGGTGGACGTCTGCAAGGCCTGCACCAGCCACCTCGACGGCACGGACGTCCGCCCCTGCGTGGTGCCCGTCTCCGCCTGCGCGGGCAAGCGGGTCACCACCATCGAGGGCCTGGCGGACGGGGACGTGCTGCACCCCGTGCAGGAGGCCTGGCTGGAGCAGGACGTGGCCCAGTGCGGCTTCTGCCAGCCGGGCCAGATCATGGCCGCGGTGGCGCTGCTCCGGCGGACGAGCGAGCCGACGGACGAGGACATCGACGCCATCGCCAACATCTGCCGCTGCGGCACCTACTTCCGCATCCGCGAGGCCATCCGCAGCGCCGCCGCCCGGATGTGAGGCCGTGGGCGGGGGCCGGATCCCGACGGATCCGGCCCCCCCCGCGCCGCATGGGGGTCAGGCGAGCAGCTTCTGCTTGGCCTGCTGGAACTCGGCCTCGGTCAGATCGCCCTTGGTCCTCAGCTCGGAGAGCCTGGCCAGCTCGTCCGCCGTGCTCTTGCCGGAGCCGCCCGCGGTCTCGCGGATGTAGCTGTTGAACGCCTCCTGCTGTTCCTGCGCGTGCGAGATCTCGCGCTTGCCCATGTTCTTGCCGCGGGCGATCACGTAGACCAGGACGCCCAGGAACGGGATCAGGATCAGGAACAGCAGCCAGAGGGCCTTCAGCCAGCCGTTCATCTCGTGGTCGCGGAAGAGGTCCACGATGATGCGGAAGAGCAGGACCAGCCACAGGACCCAGAGGAAGATCCACATCACCGTCCAGAACGCGCCCAGCACGGGGTAGTCGTAGGCCAGATAGACGGATGCCTCCATGGCCGTCCTCCTTCGTTCGGGCGGCCGTCCGTTCGCGTGGCGCGCGGGCGGCCGACGTGATCACCATCGCAGCAGCCCCCCAAGATCGCCACTGGGCCGGACGGAGGCCCGACGCGGGCCCGGCGGGGGCCCGACGGCGGCCGGACGGACGGGTCGCTTCCCCGTAAACCGGGCACCGATGGACGATCATGCCGGAATGAGGCGTATCAATCTGAAACGCGTGCTGGTCGGTCAGCCCCTCGACACCGCGCGCCTGGGTGAGACCCTGCTGCCCAAGCGGCTCGCGCTGCCGATCTTCTGCAGCGACCCCCTCTCCTCCGTGGCCTACGCCACCGAGGAGATCCTGCTGATCCTCGCCCTCGGCGGGGTCGCGCTGCTCCACCTCACGTGGTACGCGGCCGCCGCCATCGTCTTCCTGCTGGTGGTCGTCATCGCCTCCTACCGGCAGACCTGCCACGCCTACCCCGGCGGCGGAGGCGCGTACATCGTCAGCTCCGAGAACCTCGGGCCGACCGCCGCCCTCACCGCCGCCAGCGCCCTGCTCGTCGACTACGTGATGACCGTCGCCGTGTCCGTGGTCTCCGGGGTCGACGCCATCACCTCCGCGATCCCCTCCCTCAGCGACCACGAAGTCGCCCTGTCCGTCGCCTTCGTGGTGCTGCTGACCCTGATGAACCTGCGCGGCGTGCGGGAGTCGGGCCGCGTCTTCGCCATCCCCACGTACGGTTTCGTGCTGGTCGTCTACGTGATGTTCGCCGTCGCCGCCGTCCGCTTCGCGACCGGGGACAGCGTCCGGGCCGAGTCGGCCGACCTGCCGATCCACGCCGTCGGCACCTACACCGGCTTCGCCGTGGTCCTCCTGGCCATGCGCGCCTTCGCCTCCGGCTGCACCGCCCTCACCGGCGTCGAGGCCATCAGCAACGGCGTCCCCGCCTTCGAGAAGCCCAAGGCCAGGAACGCTGCCACCACCCTCGCCGCCATGGGCGTGCTGTCCGTGACGATGTTCTCCGGCATCACCGTCCTCGCCATGGCCTACCAGGTGCACGTCGCGGCCGACCCCACCGAACTCGGACTGCCGCCCGGCACCCCGATGTCCACCGCGCTCGCCCAGATCGGCCGCGCCACCTTCGGCGACTGGCACTTCCTCTTCTACCTTCTCCAGGCCGTCACCGCCGGCGTCCTGATCCTCGCCGCGAACACCGCCTTCAACGGCTTCCCGATGCTCGCCTCGATCCTGGCCAAGGACCGTTACGCCCCGCGCCAGCTCTACAACCGCGGCGACCGGCTCGTCTACTCCAACGGCGTCGTGCTGCTCGCCCTCGCGGCCATCGCCCTGATCGTCGCCTTCGACGCCGAACTGACCCGTCTCATCCAGCTGTACATCATCGGCGTCTTCGTCTCCTTCACCCTCTCCCAGGCGGGCATGGTCCGGCACTGGCGGCGCGCACTCGCCTCGGCGGCCACGCCCCGCGCCGACCGGGTCCACATCCACCGCCGGCTCGCCATCAACGCGGTCGGCGCGTGCATGACCGCCGTCGTCCTGGTCATCGTCCTCATCACCAAGTTCACGCACGGCGCCTGGCTGGTCGTCATCGCCATGCCCGCGCTCTTCATCGGCATGAAGGGCGTCCGCCGCCACTACGACGTCGTCGCCCGCCAGGTCACCGTCGCCCCCGGGATCAAACCCCGCAGACCCGCCCGCCACCACGTCATCGTCCTCGTCGCCTCCGTCCACGCCCCCACGCTCAAGGCCCTCGGCTACGCTCAGGGGCTGCGGCCCGACACCCTCACCGCCCTGTCCGTCGCCGCCGACGAGGAGGACGCGCAGCGGCTGCGCGAGGCCTGGGCCGCGCACGACCCGGGGATCGCCCTGAAGGTCCTGCACTCGCCCTACCGCGAAGTGGTCGCACCGGTGATGGCGTACGTGGAGGAACGGGCGGCCGCCGAGGGCACCGACGTCCTGTCGGTGGTCATCCCCGAATACGTCGTCGGCCACTGGTGGGAGCAGCCCCTGCACAACCAGAACGCGCTGCGGCTCAAGGCGCGGCTGCTGTTCACCCCCGGGGTCGCGGTGATCGACGTGCCGTACCTGCTGGAGTCGGCGCGCCACCCCCGGCCCCGGGAGGAGCGGGAGGCGGGGGCTCCGCGCGGGTAGCGGGCCGCTGGGCCACCGCCGCGTGCGCCAGGGCCAGTTCGACCACGTGGGCCGGGTCGGAGAGGGCGCGGCCGGTGAGCTGCTCCAGGCGCCGCAGCCGGTTGGAGACGGTGTTGCGGTGGCAGTAGAGGCGCTGGGCGGCGTACGTCGTCGAGCCCCGGCAGGCCAGCCAGGTGCCCAGGGTGTCCAGCAGCACCCGCGCGTCCTCCGGGGGCAGCGCCAGCACCGGACCCAGCACCACCTCGCGCAGCCGGCCGGCGAGTTCCGGGTCGCCCGCCACCAGGGCCGCGGGGAGCCGCTCGTCCAGCAGGACGGCTCCGGCTCCGGTATCGGCCGCCTCCGGGGCGGTGCGCAGGGCGAGGACCGCGAGCCGGCGGGCCCCGGCCAGCGCCGCCGGCGCCGCCACCACGGGGCTGACCCCGACGGGCACCCCGAGCGGCGCGAGGACGTCGCGCAGCGAGTCCAGCGGATGGTGGCCCAGGTCGACGAGGCCGGTCTCCCCGTCGGTGCGCACCCGCCACAGCACCCGGGGCCCGCCCGCGTCCGCGCCCGGCCCGGAGCCGGCGCGGGCTCCCGGGGCGCCGGCGCCGAGGACGACCACGGCGTAGCGGCCCCGGTCCGCGAGCCCCAGCCGACCGGCCGCCGCGGCCACACCGCCGGCGGTGCCACCGCCGTCGAGCAGGGTGTCCAGCAGGGCCGCCCGCAGCTCCCGTTCGCGCTCGCCGCGGTCGGCCTCGGTCCGCAGGTACGCCTCCGACGCTGCGTCCGTCATCTGGTCCAGTACGTCCCACAGCGCCACCGCACCCGGGAGCAGCCCCGCAAGCTCCGCCCGGTCGTGCGCGGCCACCGCCTCGGTCAGGCTCTGCCACAGCAGGCGTCCGCCGCGCCGGTAGGTCCGCCGCAAGGAGGCGAGCGGCACCCCCTGTTCGGCGCGCAGGGCGCCGGTGGCGCGGGCGTCGGCCAGCTCGGCCGGCAGCCCCCGGGCGCCGCGGACCAGGCCGTCGACGGCCTGGGTCAGGGTGAGGTGGATCCGCTCGCGCAGCTCGGCCCGCCCGAGCCGGGCGGCGTAGGCGGGATCCTCGGTCAGGGTCCGGTCGGCGAGCCGCTCCGCGGCGATCCCGATCCGGCGCTCCAGGTCCTCGCGTATCTCCTCGATGATCCGCTCCATGACGGGCAGGGTTGCACGGGCGGGGCCGCGGTGGGGAGGGCCCGGAGCGCGAAGGTCCGCCGGCGTGTGCTGAGCACTGCGCGTGCAGTGCTCAGGAAAAGGCCCGTCCGCACCCCGTCCGCACCCCCTCCACACCCCAGGGATCCGCGCATGCGACAGAACCCGCAACGCCGAGCCGCCCTGCTCGACGCCGCCGAACTCGCGGGCCCGCCGGACACGGAGGTACTGCTGCGCCGGCTCCTGGAACGGATGCGCCGCGAGCGCAGCATCCACATCGCCGTGCTGGACTCCGGGCGCGGCCGAGTCCTTCCGGCCGTTTCCACCGCATCGCCGATCTCCATGTCCCCTCCCCGCCGGGCCCGTCCGGGTCCGCGGCCACGGAAGGACGGAAGGCGCCCCGGGCCCGGGGGCGGGCGGGGCGGCCGTGTACCACTGGCTGCGCACACCGAGCCGCCAGGGGTACGTTGAGAGGGGAGGAAGGGTCCTTCCGGCCGGCCGGTGATCTGCCGCCGATGTCGTGATCCGATCCCGGAAACGACCCCCTGATCACACTCTTGATCAGAAACGAACACGATCCGGCCAAGCTGCCACGCGCGACCGCGCATGTTCCAGCGGAAAATGCCAGAACGCCTTTTCGCAGAGTGGAAGTTGAGTAAGTTCCCTTCTTGTCGCGCCGTAGGACCGTGCATTCAGCACGTGCGGCCGGGAGGGGAGCCCGCGTGCCCGGGATCGACGAATGCCTGCTCGAAGCCATGGCCCTGCCGGGTGCGCGCGGGGCCGCGCTGGTCGACTGGAGCAGCGGACTGGCCCTCGGCACGGCAGGGGAGTCGCCCGTCGGTGACCACGAGACCACCGCCGCCGAGACTGCGGAGCTGGCCCGGGCGGCGGCCGAGTACGAGTCGTTCGCCCCCGCGCCGGGCGAGCCGGGCGCGGTCGGCGGTCCCGCCGCGGCGGGACCGCCCGTCGAGGACCTCATCGTCACCACGCGCACCGGCTACCACGTGCTCCGCTTCGTCGAGACGAGTTTCGACAGCAGCGTCTTCCTCCACCTCTGGCTCGACCGGACCGACGGCAACCTCGCCCTCGCCCGCCTCAGACTCCGTGCGCTGGCCGAAGGGCTGGTGCTCAGATGACCACCGCCGTCTCCCCGCTGCTCACCCGGCTCGCCGCCGAACGGGCCACCGGCGCCCTGCTCCGCGACCGCGGGACCCTCTTCCTGGAGGACGGCCGCGTCGTCCACGCCGAGAGTCCCTCCACCCCGGGCCTCGACGTCCTGCTCACCACCGGCGGAGGCCTCGCCCCCGAGCGCTGGAAGGAGGCGGTGGACGAGGCCGGAGGCCGCCGTCAGGTCGCCCGCTTCCTCGTGGACAGCGGAGGGCTCGCGGACGGCGAACTGGAGATCTGTCACCTCGCGGCGATCTTCGACGCAGCCTTCTTCGCGCTCTCGCCTGGCAGCGGCCCGTCCCGCTTCCGCCGCGGCGCCACCCACTGGATCGGCTCCGTCCGCTCGGTCCCCGCCGAGGCCGTCGAGCGCGAGACCCGCCGCCGCCGCGAGCTGCTGGACGCGGTGTGGCCCTACCCGCTGCTCGACATATCCCCGGTGGTGCCCCGGCAGGCCGCGCCCGGGCAGACGGTCACCGCGCGGCAGCGGATCCTCCTGGGGCAGGCCGACGGCGTGCGCACCCCCGCGGACCTGGCCTGGGTACTCGGCCGGCCCGCCTTCCACACCTTGCTCGACGTGCGAAGACTCGCGGCCGCCGGGCTCGTGGAGACTCCCCGTACCCGGCCGGTCCCGCTTCCGGCCGCCCCCCTGCCCGACTGGATCACCGAGTCCCAATCCCCGGACGTGGCTCTGCTCCGCCGGTTACGCGACGCACTGGAGGCAAGTCTGTGAGGCTCCCGCTGCGACCGGTTCTGCGAGCCGACCGTTCCGAGCGGAGGCCGCTCGAAGGGAGGAAGGCCGACATGAACACGGCGATGGTGCCCGCCGAGGCCGAAGCCGAGATACTCGCCGAGCTCCGGCGGCTGAGGGCCCGTGTCCCCCAGCTCACCGGAGCCCTGGCCGCGAGCGCCGACGGACTGGTGCTCGCCCAGGACAGCGCCGCCACCGAGGCCGAGTCCGTCGCCGCGCTGACCGCGGCCGCCCTCGGCGTCGCCCAGCGGCTCAGCGACTGCACCGGTCAGGGCGGTTTCCGCGAGCTCCTCGTGCGCGGGGAGAACGGATACGTCGCCACCTACGCCGCCGGCGAGACGGCCGTCCTCACCCTGATCGCGGAGCCGCGCGTCAACGTCGGACGGCTCCACCTGGAGGCGCGCCGCTCCAGCCTGCGGATCACCGAGCTGATCGACCGCAGCCTCGGCCGGCGGGGCCCCGCGACGCCGCCGGCCCTCGGCCCGGCGGGCCCGCCCTCCTGACCTTCTTCTCTCTTGGCAAACGACAGCACGTCAGACCCTCACGCACAACGGACAAGCGACAGCAGAAAGAGGAACCCCCATGGCCAACGTGGAAACCGCCCTCAAGGAAGCCACCACCACCATCGACGGGGCGCTCGGCGCGGCCCTCGTGGACTACGGCAGCGGCATGGCCCTCGGCACCATCGGAGGCAGCAAGGACCTGGACCTTTCGGTCGCCGCCGCCGGCAACACCGACGTGGTCCGCGCGAAGGTCCGCACGATGGAGATGCTGGGGCTGAACGACGAGATCGAGGACATCTTGATCACTCTCGGCAGTCAGTACCACCTGATCCGGCTGATGAAGGCGAGGGGCTCCAGCGGCTTCTTCCTTTACCTGGCCCTCGACCGGGGACGGGCGAATCTCGCGATGGCGCGGCACCAGCTGAGGAAGATCGAGGCCGAGCTGGAGATCTGAGGCACCCGAGGGGTCGTGACGGCGCGGTGGCGGGCGGTCGAATTCTTTGCCGTCCGCCCCGGCGGCCCCCACTGATATGTCCGGGATGGGCGGACTTTATCATCCTGTTACAGAGTAAGATGCTGTAATCAGCTGATCATTAACTCATCGACAAAGCAAAAAACGCTGGAGAACCTGCCACCCATGCCCCCGCGCCTGAGCATCGTCGTACCTGTCTACAACGTCGAGCTCTACCTCGACGAGTGCTTGGAGTCCATCGCAGCTCAGACGTTCGACGACTTCGAGGTCGTGATCGTCGACGACGGGTCCACGGACGCGAGCGCCGTCATCGCGAAGAACTTCGCGGAGCGTGACCAACGGTTCCGGGTGGTCCTCCAGAAGAACGCGGGTCTCGGTGCCGCCCGGAACGTGGGCTTCCGCCACCTCGCCGAGGGCACCGAGTACGTGGCCTTCGTGGACAGCGACGACACCATGCCGCCGTACGCCTACGAGAAGCTGATCGCGGCCCTCGACAAGACCGGCTCCGACTTCGCGGGCGGCAACGTCCGCCGCTTCCGATCCGTCGGCATGCAGCAGTCCTGGGGCCACCGGATCGCATTCGCGAACACCCGGCTGAAGACCCACATCTCCAAGTTCCCGGCGCTGGTCACCGACCGCACCGCGTGGAACAAGGTCTACCGGCGCAGCTTCTGGGAAGAGCACGGCTTCGCGTACCCGGAGGGCATCCTCTACGAGGACGCTCCCGTCAGCATCCCCGCCCACTACTTCGCCAAGAGCGTCGACGTGATCGGCGACGTCGTCTACCACTGGCGGGTCCGCGAGACCGGCGAGCGCTCCATCACCCAGCGCGCCACCGACCCGGTCTCCCTCACCGACCGCGTGACCTCCGTCCGCCTGGTCCGCGAGGCCCTCCTCGGCAAGCAGGGCGAGAAGTACGCCCGCTACCTGCGCGACTACGACCGCAACGTGCTGAGCGAGGAACTCCCCCTCATCTACAAGTACGTCGGCGAGGCCGGTCCCGAGTTCCGCGCCGCCTTCGTCAAGGAGGTCGGCGGCCTCATCCGGGAGATCGGCACCGAACCCTGGAGCGACCTCACCGTCGCCGACCGGCTCAAGGCCTACCTGGCCCGCGAAGGCCGTGTCGAGGAGTTCATCGCCCTCGTCCAGCACCAGAAGGACTTCACCTACAGCGTTCCGGTCAAGGGACTGGCCCGCCCGCAGGCCGACTACCCCTTCCTCAAGGCGCCCGTCCCGGCCAAGTTGCTCACCCTCGGCCCGCGCGAGCGCCGCGTCGTGAGCCGGGTGGAGCAGGTCGCCTGGAGCGACGGCAAGCTGCTGCTGCGCGGCTACGCCCTGCCCGGCCACATGGGCGCGGAGAGCCGCCTGGGCTCCCGCAAGATGCTGATCTTCCGTGAGAACGGCAAGCGCCGGCGCACCGTCGTCAACACCCGCACCGTCGCCTCCCCGATGGCCACCGTCAACAGCCCGCACCTCGCCCTGCGGCACGCGGACTGGGCCGGCTTCAGCGCCGTCGTCGACCCCACCGTCTTCCAGTCGGGCGGCAAGTGGCGCGAGGGCATATGGTCCACCTCCATCGCCGTCACCGGCGCCGGGGGCCTGCACCGCGCCCGTCTCAAGGGCGGCGAACACGACAGCGGACTCACCCCGCCGCCGTACTGGGCCACCCCCGACGTGCGCATCCTGCCGACCGTCTCCGGTGTCCTCACCGTCCAGGTCGAGATCGTCCGCGCCCGGGTCCTGGACGTCCGCGCCACCGGCGACGACGCCCTGGAGCTCACCGGCGAGCTCGCCGCCGAGGCCGGCACCGACGCCACCTTGCAGGCCACGCAGGCCGGCACCACCCTCACCTTCCCGCTCACCACCTCCGCGGCCCGCCCCGGCGGCCGGATCCCCTTCACCGTCACCGTGCCGCTCGCCGTCCTGGGCGAGGTACCCGACAGCGGGGGACAGGCCGGCGGATGGCGTCCCCGGCCGTGGAACCTCTCCGTGGTCCGCGCCGACGGAACCCGCCACCCCCTCGCCCACGACGAGCGCGGCGGCTTCACCAGCCTGGTCGCCCCGATCCCCGGCGATCCCGCCGAGCGCACCGTCTTCGCCAAGCGCGGAATGACCGGCCACCTGATCCTCTCCGTCCAGGCCTCCCCGCCGCTGGTCGACACGGTCACCGCCCAGGAGGGCGTCCTCACCCTCGGGGGCACCTTCCGCGCGCCCGCGAGCACCGCCGGCGAACCGTACGAGCTCGTCCTGCACAACCAGTACGGCATGGAGTTCAGCTACCCCGTCACCCGGGACGGCGACCGCTTCGAGGCCTCCTTCGAGCCCGTGCTCCCCGAGCCCTACGCCGGCCGCACCAGCCTCCCGCAGGGCCGCTGGTGGCCCACGCTGCGCCCGGCGGCCCAGGGCGGATCCACCGCCGGCCTGCTCGGCGTCGACCGCGGCGCGCCCGTCCAGCTCGTGGCGCCCGTCCTGACCTCCGGACCGCACGCCATCACCGTCCTCGGCCGCCGCATGCGCGTCGAAGCCCGCCTGCACGACCGGATGGCGCTGGTCTGCGACCCGGTCCTGAGCCCGCACGACCGCTCGCACTACGCCCAGCGCGTCGCCCGCGACGTGACCTACCCCGCGCAGCGCGCCCTGCCGGTCAAGGACATGGTCGTCTACGACACCTTCAAGGGGAACGGCGCGGGTGACTCGCCCCGCGCCGTCCACGAGGAGCTGCTGCGCCGCGGCGAGAAGCTGGAACACGTCTGGCTGGTGCGCGACGGCCGCGCCGAGGTGCCGCCGACCGCGCGCGCCGTCCAGTACGACAGCATGGAGGCCTGGGAGGTCCTGGCCCGCGCCCGCTACTACGTCGTCAACGACAGCGTTCCGCCGACCTTCTCCCGCCGCCCCGGCCAGACCGTCGTACAGACCTGGCACGGGACGCCGCTGAAGCAGATCGGCTACGACTTCACGCACGACTACTACACCAGCCCCGAGGTGCTGGAGGGGCTGCAGCACGACAGCGCCCAGTGGTCGCTGCTCGCCTCCCCCAGCTCGTACGCCACGCCCATCCTCCGGCGGGCCCTCGGCTACCAGGGCGAGGTCATCGAGGCCGGCAGCCCGCGCACCGACGCCCTGGTGCGCCCCGACGCGGCACGGATCGCCGAGGTCAGACGCCGGCTCGGCCTGCCGGACGGCAAGAAGGTCGTCCTCTACCTGCCCACCTGGCGCGAGAACCGCCTCGGCTGGACCGGCGGGTACAAGCTCGACCTGAGGATCGACCTGGACGCGGCCCGCCGCGAGCTCGGCGAGGACCACGTCCTGCTGGTGCGCGGCCACCACAAGGTGGGCGAACAGGTCCGCGAGGGCGTGCGCGACGGCTTCGTCGTCGACGTCTCCCGCTGGCCCGACACCACCGACCTGCTGCTCGTCGCCGACGTGCTGATCTCGGACTACTCCTCCGCGCTCTTCGACTTCGCGCTGACCGACCGGCCGATCCTGTTGTTCACGTACGACCTGGAGCACTACCGCGACACGCTGCGCGGCTTCACCTTCGACCTGGAGTCCAAGGCCCCCGGACCGCTCCTGGCGGACTCGCCGAGCCTGATCGCCGCCGTGCGCGACTCGGACGCGGTGGGCGCCGAGTACGCGGGGGCGCGGGCGGCGTTCCGCGCCGAGTTCTGCGACCTGGACGACGGCCACGCCGCCGCCCGCGTCGTGGACCGGATGCTCGCGATGTAGCCCGTACGGGTGGAAGTACGGACCGGTCCCGCGCCCACCGATGAGTTCGGGGCGCGGGACCTGTCTGTAGGTGGGGGACGGCAGCCGCCGCACCCCACCCCTCGCAGGGAGGCAGTCATGGCCAGTACCGGTTTCACCACGTGCCTGTGGTTCGACGGCGACGCGGAGGCCGCCGCCGACCACTACCTGTCGGTCTTCAAGGACGGCCGGCGCGGCAGGACCGCCCGCTACAACGAGGCCGGGCCCGGCCGGGCCGGTGACGTGATGGTCGTCGAGTTCGAGATCAACGGCCAGAAGTTCATCGGCCTCAACGGCGGCCCCCAGTTCCCCTTCACCGAGGCCATCTCCTTCCAGATCCACTGCCAGGACGAGGCGGAGGCCGACTACTACTGGGACGCCCTGACGAAGGGCGGCGGCGAGGAGGGCGCCTGCGGCTGGGTCAAGGACTGCTTCGGCGTGTCCTGGCAGGTCATCCCGCCCGGCGTCATCGACCTGGTGGCCGACCCGGACCCGGCCCGTGCGGCCCGCGCCACCGCCGTGATGATGAAGATGAAGAAACTCGACGCCACCGCCATGCGCCGGGCCGCCGACGGGGGCTGAACCTCCGGGCGGGCCGCGGGGGCGGTCGTCTCAGCCCGCCGCGATGCGGGCCAGCAGGGACGGGAGGGCGGTGCCGATCGGTTCGCGGACGATCTCGTCGGCCAGGGCGTCGTACGGGGTCTCCTCCGCGTTCACGATGATCAGACGGGCCCCCGCCTCCGCCGCCATCCCGGCCAGCGAGGCGGCGGGCTGGACCTGGAGGGTCGTACCGACGGCGATGAAGACCCGGCAGCCCTTGGCCACGGCCACGGCCTGCGCCAGGACCTCGGGATCGAGCCGTTCCCCGAACATCACGGTCGCCGTCTTCAGGATTCCGCCGCACGTCAGACAGGCCGGATCCGGCTCCCCGGCGGAGACCCGGGCCAGCGCCTCCTCCAGCCCGGTCCGGGCACCGCAGCCGGTGCAGACCACCGACCGGGCCGACCCGTGCAGCTCGAACACCTTGCGCGCCGGCATCCCGGCGAGCTGGTGCAGCCCGTCCACGTTCTGTGTGACCACGCGCACCGGGGTGCCCCCGCGTTCCAGCTCGGCGACGGCCAGGTGTGCCGCGTTGGGCCGGGGCGCGGAGGCCCAGACCTCGGCGCGCATCAGCCAGGAGCGCCGGCGGATCTCCGGATCGGCCATGTAGTACTCGTAGGTCACGAGCTTCTCGGCGTCCGGCTCACGCCTCCACAGACCCTGCGGCCCCCGGTAGTCCGGGATCCCGGAATCGGTGGACATCCCTGCCCCACTGAACACTGCGACGAGCGGCTTTCCCATGCGCCGACCCTACGCGGGCGCCGCTCCGGCCCGCGACCCCATTTGCCGCGTGCGGGCCGGGCTCCTGACGGCCGGTCAGGCCCTGCTGCGGCGCCCCCCGCGGTCTGGTACAACACCGGACATGACGGGATTCGAGATCGGCGGCGCGAGCGCCGCCGACATGGAACTGCTGCGCGGCTGGGCCGAGGCGGAAGGCTGGAACCCGGGCGACAGCGACCGTTTCGCCTTCGCGGTGGCCGATCCGGAGGGCTTCCTCGTCGGACGCCTCGACGGGGATCCGGTGGCCTGCGTCTCCGCCGTGCGCTACGGCACCTCGTACGGGTTCATCGGCTTCTACATCGTCCGCCCCGACCAGCGCGGCCGGGGGTACGGCCTGCGGCTGTGGAACGCGGCGACGGAGCGGCTGGCCGGCCGGCTCACCGGCCTCGACGGGGTGGTGGAGCAGCAGGCCAACTACCGCAAGTCCGGATTCCGTTCCGCCTGGACGAACATCCGCTTCGAGGGGGTCCCGGACGCCGGCGGGGAGGACGGCGCCGTGCGGACCGTCGACGCGGCCTCGCTGCCGTTCGACCGGCTCGCCGCCTACGACCGCCGGTTCTTCCCGGCGCCCCGCGACGCGTTCCTCTCCGCCTGGACCGCCCTGCCCGGCCGGACCGCCCTCGCGGCCGTCCGCGACGGGCGGATCGAGGGCCTCGGCGTGATCCGGCCGTGCGGGGCGGCCTCCCGGATCGGTCCGCTCTACGCGGCCACCCCGGAGGTGGCCGCCGCCCTGGTGCGGGGGCTCGCCGGGTACGCCCCCGGAGGGGAGGTCGCGGTGGACGCGCCCGACGTGAACCCCGCCGCGGCCACCCTGCTGGCCGGGCTCGGGCTGCTCCCGTCGTTCGAGACGGCCCGCATGTACACCGGCCCGGCGCCCGATGTGGATACGGCCGGACTGTACGGGGTCACCAGTCTCGAACTGGGCTGAGGGCCGGGCCGCCGCGGCGCGGGGCCGGACGGCGGTCGCACGGCGCCGCCCGGCGCACCGGGGGGAGGGGGCCCGGCCGGGACCCGGGGCTCAGACGCCGAACAGCACTCCGGTGCTGGCGTGCAGGCCGCACGGGTTGGCGAACGTGTAGGTGTAGCTCAGCCGGCGCCCCTGCCACACGCCGTCGGCGGTGACCGTCACCGGGTCCCACTCCCTGGTGCACCTGACGTTGGGCCGGGGCGCGGTGAGGGCGTCCAGGGCGGGGCCGTTCGCCTTCAACTCGGAGCAGGCGGCGGCGGGGTCGGGGTGGGTGCCGCCCGGCCGGGGCGCGCACACCAGCGTCACCGCCCGCAGCACCGTACCGTGGGCGGCGTCCGGTCCGGCCGTCACGCTGACCACGAGCGCGGACGGCGCGTACATGCTCTGCGCACCGGACGGAGCCGCGTCGGCGGCTCCGGTGCCGGCCAGCGCGGTGAGGGCGGTGAGCGCCATTGCTCCGGAAGCCAGTCCCAGGCTCCTGGTGATGGACCGCATTTCGAACACTCCTCGGCTCGGTGTTTCGGATAACGGACGGGAGTCTTGCCGATCCGGAGCGTGAACGCCCGTTCGTACCGCTGTTTCTCGTCACCGATCGTGAGCGCATGTGTGCAGTCCGCAGCGACGGCACCCGTCGTGACCTGTGGGGGAGCGGACCGCCGAATCGGCTGAACACACCCCCCGGAAAGGGGTTGGCACGGCGACCGCGGAGCTCGGGCCGGTCAGCGGGTGGCCCCCGTGCGGGGGGCGTAGAGGTCCAGCAGCCGGGTCCTGGTCTGGTGGAGCCGCACGGCGAGGACCCGTCCGACCCAGTGCCCCACGGCCGAGCCGAAGGCCGGGTCGGCGTCCATGAGCAGCCGTACCGTCTCGCCGTCGAACTCGTAGGCGCGTACCGGGGTCATCGCCTCGGCGCTCAGCTGCCACACGTACGGCGGGAACAGCCAGGACCAGCCCACGAGCTCCCCGGGTCCCAGGCTCTCGACGGGCGCCGGCCGGTTGCGGCCGGGCAGGGGGATCTCCAGGGTCACCGTGCCCGAGCGGACGATCCAGAAGGACCGCGCCGGGCCGCCCTCGTCGAAGAGCCTCGCGCCCTCGGGGAAATTGACCTCGCGCGCGTGGGACATCAGCCGCCCGCGGTGCTCGGCGGACAGGACGGCGGCGATGCGGATGGGGGAAGGTGTGCTCACGACAGCCTCCGATCACGACCCCCCGCAACCTGCTGGTCTCCCCAGTGTCGCCGACCCCGGCCCGGATCACGGCATGCCGCGGCCCGGTGCCGCGGCGGCCGGTACGGTCGGTCGCCCGCCACCGCCCGGGGTGGCGCACCCCTGTTCCGGAGCGTCGCCCGCGACCCGCCGGAGGAAACCCTTCCGGTGGAGTCCGGCGGCTACTCCTCGGCGTTGGCCTCCAGGCAGGCCAGCTCCATCGCGTCGAGCACCGCCTCGTGGCTGCGCCGGCTCAGCTCCGCGACGTTCTCGATCTGTGCGGTCGCCCAGGCGGCCAGCGTCATCACCAGCACGCGCAGCCCGTCGGTGCCGTGCTCGGCGAGGATCGCGTCCGCGACGACCATGGCCTCCTCCGGTACCTGCTCCGGGGGCTCCAGCCCGGCGAGCCCGCGCAGCATCGCGAGGGTCCGGCGGGAAATCTCCGGTGTCATCCTCGCCAGCCGCATGTCTTCTTCGTCGTCCATCAGCCCCACCCTCCGGTACGCGCGCCCGTCCCCTGGGTGCACCGTAGGGGGAGGCGGGCCCGCGCGGGGCGGTTTTGCCGGGCAGGGCCCGTGGGGAGGGGTGGCGCGGACCCGCCCGGGTTGACGGCTCCGGGGCTCCGGAGCGGGGCCGCCGAAGCCTTCCCTGTGACACGACCGACCGGTAACTTGTGCGCCGCAGCCGCCCGGACCGGGGCGGCCGGAGCCGGCGGGAGCCGACATGAAGAGCCTTCTACGGGTGGTGCTGAGCGTGCTGCTCCTGGCGGGCGGGGCCCTTCCCGCCGTCGCCGCGCCCGCACCCCCACCCGCGCCGGAGGCCGCGCCGCCCGCGGCCGCCGACGCCGCCTGGACGCCCCCGCTCTCCACCCGGGGCCGCTACATAGTGGACGCCCGGGGCGAGCGCTTCCGCCTGCGCTCCGGCAACTGGGACGGCGCCCAGGGCTCCTGGAGCGGCTCCGGAGACCGGAACGACCCGGCCACCCACCACGCGGGCCAGGACTCCCACGGCATACCGCTCGGCCTGGACCGGGTCGCGCTGCCCACCCTGCTCGCCGACTTCCGCGCGCTCGGGCTCAACAGCGTCCGGCTGCCCTTCTCCAACGAGATGCTGCACACGGCCGCTCCCGTCCCGGACTCCGCCGTCGCCGCCAACCCGGCCCTGCGCGGCCGCACCCCGCTCCAGGTCTACGACGCCGTCGTGAGCGCCCTCACCGACGCCGGGTTCGCCGTCATCCTGAACAACCACACCGGCACCACCCGCTGGTGCTGCGGCCTCGACGGCAACGAACGCTGGAACAGCGGCCGTTCCACCGCCCAATGGGCCGACGACTGGGTCTTCCTCGCCCGCCGCTACCGCGACAACCCGCGCGTGGTCGGCGCCGACCTCTACAACGAGGTCCGCCGCGACACCTGGGACGACCCCAACTGGGGCCTGGGCGACGCCCACGACTGGCAGGCCGCCTCCCAGGAGGCCGCCGACCGGATCCTCACCGAGGCCAACCCCAACCTGCTCATCGTCATCGAGGGCATCAACTGGACGGGCATCCCCCTGGACGGCCTCCCGCACGGCCGGCCCACCCTCACACCCGTCCGCACCCTGTCCCACACCCTCGTCGTCTCCGGCAAGCTGGTCTACTCGGCCCACTTCTACGGGTACACCGGCCCCCACCACAGCGGCGCGACGGGCCTCGGCGAGACCCACGACCTCCGCTACCAGGACATGACCCCCGCCCAACTCCGGCAGACCCTCTACGACCAGGCCTTCTTCGTCTCCGCCGAGACGGGCACCCACTTCACCGCCCCCGTCTGGATCAGCGAGTTCGGCATCGGCGCGGACGAGAGCGGAGCCGTCCCGCGCGCCTGGTTCCAGAACTTCACCGGCGAGCTCGCCGCCTCCGACGCAGACTTCGCCTACTGGCCCCTCGTCGGCTGGAGCACCACCGCACAGGGCGCCCCGGGCGGTGACAGCTGGGCGATGCTCCGCTACGACGCCACCGGCCGCCGCACCGGGGTCCTCGACGCCGCCGACTGGCGCACCACCCCGTGGACGGCCCTCGCGACCGCCCCCGGCCGCACCGGGCCGGTCCCCGCCGGCCCCGCCTGGTACCAGCTGGACACCTCCCACCGCGACCACGTCGCCTCGCTGCGCACCCGCGCGGCCGGGGACTGGGACGTCGGTGCCCGCAAGGCGGTCTGCCCCGACGGTGCCCGCCTGGCGGGCCTGAGCCACACGGGCGGGTACGGCCTGTGCTCCACCTCGGACCTGCGCGCCCCGGCCGGCGGCCAGACGGTGGTCCGTGACGAGGCGTACGTCCCCGCGGGCGGCGACTGGGCCGGCGGCTACACCAAGTTCCAGTGCCCGGCGGGGCAGTTCCTCATCGGGTACAGCGAGCGGGGCGAGCGGGTCTCGGCGGCCCTGTGCGCCCCGGCCCGCGGCGCACTGCCGACGGACGGCGGGCGCACGGTCTGGTTCGACCGCGGGGACAACCGGCCGGAGGGCGCCGCGGGCGGCGACTTCGCCTCCGGGCACTACAAGGGGCAGTGCCTGCCGACCGAGTACGCGGCGGGCATCGCCTTCACCACGCGCGTCGGCTCCCGCCCTTCCCCGGCGGCCCTCCTGTGCCGGACCCTGCCGGCCGCCTGAACGCGGTCCGTCCGGGGGCCTCAGCCCCCGGACGGACCCGCCGCGCGCAACAGCCGGGCCGTCTCCGCGTGCCCGCCGCGCAGCGCCCACTCCAGCGGGGTCGGGCCCTCGCCGTCGTCCTCCCGAAGCGCGGGGTCGGCGCCGCCCGCCAGCAGTGCCGCGACCGCGGCGGCGTGCCCCCAGGCGGCCGCCCCGCACAGCGGGGTGCCGTCGGTGGGCCCGCCGCTCTGGGCGTCCGGGTCGGCGCCGCCCGCGAGGAGGTCCCTGACCGCTCGCTCCGCACCGGCGACGGCGGCCGCGTACAGGGCGGTGGTGCCCTCGGAGTCGGCCGCGGCCGCCGGGGCGCCGGAGCGCAGCAGCGCCGCCACCCGGGGCGCGTCACCGCGCGCGGCCGCCCCGACGAGCAGACCGGACAGCCGCTTGCGCTCGCGCAGGTTCACACCTCCCCCAGCAGGGCGGGCAGTTCGCGCATGTCGGTGAAGACCGTCGTGCCCGCTCCGGCGAGGGCCGAGGCGGGGGTCAGGCCGCCCGCGTAGCCCAGGGAGCGCATGCCGGCCGCGCGGGCCGCCTCGACGCCCGGCCGGCTGTCCTCGACGACCACGCAGGCCGACGGGTCGACCCCCATGCGGGCGGCGGCGTACAGGAACAGGTCCGGGGCCGGCTTGCCGCGCGGCACCTCGGTGGCGCTGTGGATGCGGCCCGCGAAACGGTCGTAGAGGCCGGTGCGGCCCAGGGTGTGCCGCATCTTCTCGTGGGACCCGCTGGAGGCGACGCAGGTGGGCAGGGTGATCCGGTCGAGCGCCTCGGGCAGGCCGTCGACCGGGGCGAGGCCCGCGTCCACGGCCTCGGCGTGCATGCGGGCGAAGGATTCGTCCCACTCGTGGGCCGCCCGGTCCCCGAGCCGGGCGGCCACCTGTTCCCGTACGGAGGCGCTGGAGCGGCCTATGAAGCGGCTCACCACCTCGTCCTCGGTGAGCGGCCAGCCGAGCCGCTCACCGAGGGCCACCTGCACACGGGCGGCGATGCGCTCGCTGTCGACGAGAACCCCGTCGCAGTCGAAGATCACCAGCTGGACGGGTCCGTTCGCAACGATCATGCAGGAAGGTTAGGCGACGTGCCGCGCGCCGGGTTCAGGGGTTGCACTTGAGCGTGAACACGAAGAAGTCCTGCGCCTTGCCCGCGAGCAGGGTGGCCGACACGACGGGTGCGGGGTCCGCGGCCTTCGTGCGGGGGGTGGACCTGACGACGAACGAAGGCGCGGCCGTCTCCGGGCCGGTGAACTTCAGTGTCGGATTGCTGTTCTTGCCGCTGCTGCCGGTCCATTGCAGGTCTACGTCTCCGGTGCCGCTACCCGCGACCTTGCCCGTGAAGGTGACGTTCTGTGCCACCGTGCAGTCGACGGAAGCAGGGGTGGTCGACGCACCCGTGATGTCCACGTCGGAGACGCGGACGGCGGTCGTGGTCGTCCTGGCCGGCTTGCCGCAGGTGATCGTCCTCTTGCCCTGGTTGTTCCCCTGGACCGTCGCGTTGTAAGTGCCCTTCTTGACGTCCTCGTTCGTTGCGGCGCCCGCCCCGTCGGTGGTGAGGGTGAACTTCTCCGGGCCGGTGATCCGGACGCTCTGGTTGGACCTGAAGCCGGTCAGCGTGAGGTCGAACTCCTGGGGATTGGTATTGGGCGCCGCCACCAGCGCGCAGGCCGCCTGGGGAACCGCAGCGGGGGCCGACGACGCCACCGCCGCACGGGCCATCGTGGACGGCATGGCGACGGCGGACACCAGGAGTGGGGTGAGCAGTGCGTAGCGAGCGTGCCGATTCATGCGTTCCCTCCTCGGCTGGGGAAGCATCGGGTCGATGAGCGGACGCCCACCGGTGGCGCGCACCGTCGGCGCGGCCGTGTGCGGGGCCTCACGGGATCCGGTCCGCGTACGGCGGCCCCGGGGCCTGGGCGTCCTTTTTCAGCCTATCCCGGGGGCCGGGCCGCAGCACCCCGGGCGGCCCGGCCCGCCGGTCCGTTCGGCATCCGATGGGTCAAGTCGGATGACCGGCCCGCCGATTCGTCCTAGGGTGCGCCCGTACGCACGGCCGTGCGCCCGTCCGCCGGGCCCGGCCGTACGTCGGTGTGCCGCGCCTCCCGCGCGGCGCACGCGCAGCGCAGTACCCACGTACACCGAACTGGGGGGTCCATGCGTAGATCCAGAGGGCTGGCGGCCGCTCTCGCCCTGTCCCTGGCCGGCTCCGGCGCGGCCGTCGGCCTCGGCCTCGTCCCGCAGGCGGCGGCCATCACCCCGCCCGTAGCCTTCACCGCCGATCCACTGCCCACCTGGCAGCCCAACGGGGTCGTCTGGGCCCTCGCAGAGGCCGGCGGCACCGTCTTCGTCGGCGGCACCTTCTCCACCGTGCGCCCGCCCGCGGGCGGCGGGGGCACCGAAAGACCGGCGGTGAACTTCGCGGCCTTCGACGCCGCGACCGGCGCCCCCACCTCCTGCGACCTGTCGTTCACCATCGGCAGCGGCACCGCCACCGTCCGCGCGCTCACCCTCTCCCCGGACAAGAAGACGCTCTACGCGGGCGGCTACTTCGGCGCGGTCAACGGCACCCCGGTCTCCAGCATCGCCGCCATCGACGTGGCGACCTGCACCGTGAACCAGTCCTTCCGGCCCGCCTTCGCGGCCACC
Source organism: Streptomyces sp. NPDC031479 (assembly GCF_055581065.1). NCBI lineage: Bacteria > Bacillati > Actinomycetota > Actinomycetes > Kitasatosporales > Streptomycetaceae > Streptomyces > Streptomyces sp. NPDC031479. The sequence goes on along the minus strand of NZ_JBVIKC010000004.1, from coordinate 219,085 downwards.
GTCCGCGCCATCGCCGTCACCGACGACACCGTGTACGCGGGCGGCGACTTCCTCACCGTCGCCGGCCAGCCCCGCCAGCGCTTCGCGGCGGTCGGCGCGACCGACGGCGCGCTGCGCCCCTTCAGGGCCGACGCCGACGACCCGGGCCGCGCCGTGGAGGTCACCCCGGACGGCGGAAACGTTCTGCTCGGCGGGGACTTCTTCACCGTCAACGGTACGAACACCCACGCCCTGGCCGTCGTCGACGCCGCCAGCGGGGCCCTCACCAAGACCTACCCGGGCTTCATCGAGACCAACTCCGTCGTCAAGGACATCGCCACCGACGCCACCGGCTTCTACACCGCCAACGAAGGCACCGGCGGCGGCGTCTTCGACGGCCGCATCGCCCTGAACCTGTCCGACTTCAACCAGCGCTGGCGCGACACCTGCCTGGGCGCCACCCAGGCCGTCCTGCCGTACCGGAGCGTGCTCTACAGCGCCTCGCACGCGCACGACTGCTCCAGCGTCGGCGAGTACCCCGACGGCCAGCGCCACCACCTCCTCGCCCAGCCGACCACCAGCGTCGGCAAGCTGGGCTGGGCCCCCGACACCAACGACGGCATCGGCGAGGGCATCGGCCCGCGCGTGATGACCGTCGGCTCCAAGGCGAGCACGCCCTACCTGTGGGTCGGCGGGGAGTTCACCACCGTCAACGGTGCGGCGCAGCAGAGCCTGACGCACTTCTCCTCCACCGACGACACGGGCGCGCCCACCACCCCCGTGGCGAGCGCGGCGGCCTTCCGGCCCGGCGAGGTCCAGGTGCGCTGGCGCACCAGCCTCGACCTGGACGACAGTGCCCTGACCTACCGGATCTACCGCAACGGCGCGGCCACCCCGATCGGCACGGTCACCGCGGACTCGCTGTTCTTCAAACGCCCGCAGGCCTCCTGGACCGACACCACCGCCCAGGCCGGCCAGTCCTACACCTACCGGGTCACGGCCACGGACGCCGCGGGGAACGTCAGCGCCCCCTCGGGCACCGTGAGCGTGACCGTCCCGACGTCGGCGGACGCGTACCCGAGCCAGGTCCGCGCGGACGGCGCCCAGCTCTACTGGCGCTACGACGAATCGTCCCTGCCGTACGTCGCGGACTCCTCCGACGGCAACCAGGCCGGCGTGCACCAGAACGCCCCGGCACTGCGCCAGTCCCCGGGGGCGGTCGGCGGCGCGAGCACGGCGATCGGCTTCAACGGCACGAACGCCCACGTCTACGGGGACCGTCGGCAGAACGTCGGCAGCACCTACAGCATCGAGACCTGGTTCAGGACGGGCACCACCCAGGGCGGGAAACTGGTCGGCTTCGGCAACCAGCAGATCAACGGCAGCAGTCAGTACGACAAGCACGTCTACATGACCAATGACGGGCGGCTGGTCTACGGCGTCTACACCGGCGCCACCCGCACCATCACCACCGCCGCCTCCTACAACGACGACAAGTGGCACCACGTCGTCGCCACCCAGGGTCCCGGCGGGATGACCCTGTACGTGGACGGCGCGCAGAAGGGCACGCTGAACGTCACCACGCACGAGAACTTCACCGGCTACTGGCGGGTCGGCTTCGACGGCCTCGGCGGCTGGCCGGACCGCCCCACGAGCGAGCACTTCGCGGGTCTGATCGACGAGACCGCCGTCTACCCGGGCGTCCTGAGCGCGGCGCAGGTGCAGAACCACTACACCCTCGCCTCCGCCCCGGCCGACACGGTCCTCCAGGTCACCGCGTCCGAGGACACGTACGCCAACGCGGGCGCCCCGGACGGCAATTACGGCACCTCCGGCTCCCTCGCGGTGCGCGGGACCTCCCTGTACACGAGCTACCTGCGCTTCGGCCTGCCCGCCGCGCCCGCCGGGACCGTGCTCAAGTCGGCCACGCTGAGCGTCAAGACCAGCACCATGGCGGGCGCCGGGACCACGGACACCGTCTCGGTGGTCCCGGTGACCGGAGCGTGGTCGGAGGCCGGGACCACGTACAACAACCGTCCGGGCCTGGGCGCCACGGCGCTCGGCACCTTCCCCGGCGTCCCCGACGGGTCCGCGGTCCACACCGCCGGTCTGGACACGGCGGCGCTCGCGGGCGCGCTCGGCGGCTCCTACGGCCTGGCGCTCACCAGCGCCGGGACGGACGCGCTGTGGCTGTGGTCCTCGGAAGCCGCCGCGAACGAGGGGACGCCTCGGCTGACCCTGACCTTCGGCGCGCCGTAGCACCGGGACGGCCGCAACGGCAGGGGGCGCGGACCCGTCGGGGTCCGCGCCCCTCCGCGCCCCTCCGCGCCCCTCCGCGCCCCTCCGCGCCCCTCCGCGCCCCTCCGCGCCCCTCCGCGCCCCTCCGCGCGGTGCCGCGGTCAGCCCGCGGGTCGGTCCGGCGGCCGGTGCGCGGGTTCCACCTCCAGGAAGCGCCGGCCCCGCGGGCCCCGGTACAGCAGGCATTCCCAGCCGTGCCGTTCCAGCTCCGCCGCGCAGGCCGTCAGCCGCTCCCGCTCCTCCTGTGCCGCCCCGCCCCCGGGCGGCCCCGGCCAGCTCACCTCGACCCGGCCCGTGCCGGTGCCGGACGGCGCCACCCGGTAGCCCGACCGGCAGCGCCGCCCCCGGGCGTCCACCGCCGACGGCGGGAACCCGGCCGCCTCCAGCACCAGGGCCACCGCGCGCGGCATCAGCCGCAGCTCCCACGGCGCGGGCACGTCCTCCCGGCCCCCGAGCAGGCGCCGGATCCGCAGCAGCCCCTCGTACGCGGTGCGCAGCTCCGCCGCCCGCGCCGGGCCGCCGTCGGCCTCCGGGCCGTCGCCCCCCGAGGGCTCGAAGCCCCGCTCCCGCTCCGCGTCCGGCACCCCGCACCACCCCTTCTGAGTACATCGTGCGCAACGGCCTGAGTATGCGCGCCGATTCCCCGCCGCGGCGCCGCTGCTGGAATGACGGCATGACATCGGCGACCGCCCCCGACCCCGCCCCCGCGACCCACCCCCGCCTGCGGCAGGTGGGCGCGGCGGGCTCCGCGCTGGCCGTGGCCCTGGTGCCGCTCGTCGTGGGCGTGCTCGTGGCCAAGGGGATGGCCGCCGACCCGCACGTCCCGGTCAACGCCCTGATCAGCGGCGGCGGGCAGCGCGCCGGGCTGCCGCGCGCCGAATGGCGCCGCCGCGGCCACGACACGGTGCGGCGGCTGCGGACCGTCCGCCGGGAAACGGTCCGCCGCTGCGCCGACGTCCGCGGCCGGCGCCGTCCCGCCGCCTGAGCGGGCGCGGACGCCGCCCGCGCCGGGGTCAGGCGACCGGGCGGATCCGCTCGCCGGTCGCCGCGCGGAGGACGTGCGCCAGCCGGTCGCGGGCCTCGGTCTGGGCCGCGATGCGCCGGTCGAGGACCGCGAGGCGGTCCAGCGCCACCCGCAGGCCCTTGTCCGAGGGCGGCGCGGCGGCCACGTCCCCGTCCAGGCAGGGCAGGAACACGCGTACGTCGTCCAGTGTGAGCCCCGCGGCCAGCAGGTGGCGGATGTTGCGGACCCGCACCACGGCCCGCTCGTCGTAGACGCGGTAGCCGTTGGGCGCCCGTTCGGAGCAGATCAGCCCGGCCTGCTCGTAGTGGCGCAGCGCGCGGGCGGTCGTACCCGTCGCCCCGGCCAGCTCGCCGATCCGCATGCCCCCGCCTCCCGCACCGTTTCCCGTACCGCTTCCCTCACGCCACCACCGCACCGCCGTCGACCGGGAGCACCACACCGGTGACGAACGACGCGTCCGGCGAGGCGAGTTGGGTGATGGCCCAGGCTACCTCCCCGGGACGGCCGATCCGGCCCAGCGGGGTGTGCGCCACCTGCCAGTCCCGCACCGAGGCCCTGCGCTCCGGTGTCAGCCCCTGGTGCTCGCCGATGGGGGTGTCGACCGCGCCCGGGGCCACCGCCACCACCCGGATCCCGCGCGGCGCCAGCTCCACCGCCCAACTGCGGGTGAGCAGTTCCAGGGCGGTCTTGGTCGCCGCGTAGACCGAGTTGCCGGGCCAGGCCCGCTGTCCCACCGACGTGCTGACGTTGACGATCACCCCGCCCGACGCCTCCAGCAACGGCAGTGCGGCCTGCGCCAGCAGGACGGGGGCCACGAGGTTGGTCGAGAGCTGCGCGCCGATCAGCTCCGGTGTCAGAGTGCCCAGGGCGCCGCCGCGCACGATGCCGGCGTTGTTGACCAGCACGTCCAGTCGGCCGTACCTCCCGGCCACGGCCGCTACGAGCCGCTCGGGCGCGTCCCCGTCGGTGATGTCGAGGGGCAGCGCGGTGATCCGGTCGTCCCCCGCCGCGGTCTCCCGGAGCGGATCGGCGCGCCGTCCGACGGCCACCACGTGGGCGCCCCCGGCGGCGAAGGCACGGGCCGTGGCCCGGCCTATGCCGCTGCCGGCGCCCGTGACGGCGACGACCTTCCCGGAGGGGGCCGCGGCACGCTGCGTGCCGCCCGCGCCGTCCGTGCCGTCCGTGCCGCCTGTACTCCGACTGCTGCTCGCGCTGTTCATGCCGGTCATCGTGCAACCCTGCCGCCGGCGGCAGGGTCAAACCCGGCCCGGCCCGCGGGGTCAGGGCAGCAGTGGCTCCTGGAGCTCGGTGACCCACAGGTCCCGGTCCTCGGGGCAGTCCAGGTTCAGCTCGCGCGCGTATCCGGACGAGCGGTGGCCGTTCGCGTCGATCCACCGGGCCAGGGCCTGCGCCGTCGGCAGCACCCCGTCCATCGAGCCGCGGTGCACCACGGTCGCCGCCCGCTCGATCCCGGGCAGTTCGACGATCCGCACCCCTGCGCCCAGGTCCTCGGCGCGGACGGCCGCGGCGACCGGGAGCCCGGCGTGCACCAGGACGGATCCCGGCTCGCCGCCGGGAGCGGGCTCGTAGTGGGCCAGGCCCGGACCCGTCGGGACCACCCCGGCGCGCTCGATCCGGGAGCACAGGTCCTCGTACAACGGGCCGATGACCGGCCCGATGTCCTGCGGGGCGTAGCTGGCGGCGACCCCGGTCAGTTCCGCCAGGCGGACCGGCGGCAGGCTCTTCACGACGATCTCTTCGGTGGGCATGGTTCCCTCGTTCTCGATGGACCGGAGCCTCGTCTCGACCTGCGTGAGCCGGGCGGCGGCCTCGGCCGCGGCGCTCTCCAGCTCCGCGCGGCGCAGCCGCAGCATCCCGCGCAGCTCCTCCGCGCTCACCTTCGCGTCGAGGATCGTCCCCACCTGTTCCAGGCTGAAGCCGAGCTCCTTGAGCGCGATGACGCGGTTGAGGCGGGCGAGCTGCCCGGCCTCGTAGGACCGGTAGCCGGTCACGGGGTCGACACGTGCGGGACGCAGCAGTCCGAGGGCGTCGTAGTGACGCAACATACGGACCGACACCCGGCCGTGCTTGGCGAAATCTCCGATGCTGAACATGACGTGCTCCAGTGGACGGCCTGACACGGTGTGAGGGTCAAGTCTCCCCGGGAGTGCCGGGCGAACCCCCTGGTGGGGGCCGTCCAAGGGAGGCGGGGCCGGGTCAGCGCCCGTACTGGCGCACGCACAGGTCGACGACCGCGGGCGGGAGCGCGCCCTCCGCCGCGGCGCACACCTCCTCCCCGCGCGGCGTACGCGGCGCCGCCGGCCGGGGCACGTGCGGCGCGGGCCCCGGCGGCCGTACCCGACGGGGCGCCGCCGGCTTCACGGGCCGTTCGGCGGGCCGGTGGACCGTGCGCGGGAGTGCGGGCTCCGGCCCGGCCGGGGAGGGCGTCGGGTCAGCCTCGGGGATCTCGCCCAGCGGCAGCGGCAGGGACCCGCCCGGCGGCACCGCGGCGGCCCGGTGGGCGGGGGAGCCGTCGGGTCCGTCGGCCGCGTCGGGGGCGTCGACGGGCGGGACGGAGCCGCGCGCCGGGCCGGGACCGCCGGACTCCGGGGTGACGCAGACGCACCCGGCGCTCGCGAGGAGCGCGAGGAGGGAGAGCGGCAGGGCGGCCCGGCGTAACTGCATCCGACCACCATGCCGTAGTCCGGGGCGGCCCGGTTCCACGGCTCACGCGTCCGGGTGAAGCGGTCCGGGGGGCGAGGGCGCCGCAACGGGCGGGCCACCCCGTTGCCGAATCGATTCGTCACGGGGAGGCCGCACCCGGCGCGGACGGTCGCAGAATGGGGCGCGAACGCGATCGGCACGGCACGGCAGTGCGGGCGGCGGGGGAGGCGCGACCCCCGGAGCCTGGTGCCGCCGTGCCCCGTTCACCCGTCCGCCCGCCTTCTGCCGTACGGAGTGCCGAGCATGACCGAACCCGCCGCGTCCAGTGTTCCCGAACCGGGCCCGGAACCCGGCCCCGGATCCGAGCCCCGCAGGGGATGGGCGGCCGTGTCGGCCGTCTCCCTCGGGATCTTCTGCCTGATCACCTCCGAGCTGCTGCCCATCGGACTCCTCACCCCGGTCGGCGCCGCCCTCGGCGTCTCCGAGGGAACGGCGGGCCTCATGGTCACCGTCCCCGGGGTCGTCGCGGGCTTCTGCGCGCCCCTGGTGGCCGTCGGCGCGGCCCGTCTCGACCGGCGCCACGTGCTGTGCGTCCTGGTCGCGCTGATGGCCGTCGCCAACCTCGTGGCCGCGCTCGCCCCGGACTTCGCGGTGGTGCTGGCCGCCCGCCTGCTCGTCGGCGTGGCCGTCGGCGGGTTCTGGGCCATCGCGGGCGGTCTCGCGGTCCGGCTGGTGCCCCCGCACCACGTCCCCCGGGCCACGGCCCTGATCTTCGGCGGCGTCCCCACCGCCTCGGTGCTCGGCGTTCCGGCCGGGACCCTGCTCGGCGAACTCGGGGGCTGGCGCACCGCCTTCGCGGCGGTCGGTGTCCTCGGAGCCGTCACCGCCACCGCCCTGCTCCTGCTGCTGCCGCCGCTGCCGACCGCCCGCCGCGTCACCGCGCGCGAACTCCCCGTCCTGCTGCGCCGCGACCGCGGGGTCCGGGCCGGGGTGACCGTCACCTTCCTGGTGGTGACCGGCCAGTTCGCCGCGTACACCTTCGTCCGCCCCGTCCTGCGGGAGGTCTCCGGCATCGACGCCTCCTACGTCAGCACCCTGCTGCTCGGCTACGGCCTCGCGGGGGTCGCGGGCAACTTCCTGGCCGGCCCGCGCGACGCCCGTCGTACGCTGCTGGCCGTCAGCGTCACCCTGGGGGCGGCGCTGACGCTGATCGCCCTGCTGCCGGGGGCCGTCGCCGGGACCGGCCTGCTGCTCGTGTGGGGGCTGGCGTACGGCGGGGTGTCGGTCAGCCTCCAGGGCTGGATGCTGAGGGCGGCGCCGCAGGCCGCCGAGGCCGCCTCCGCCCTGATGGTGGCCATGTTCAACTTCGCGATCGCGGCGGGCGCGCTCGTCGGCGGGCTCGCCGTGGACGGAATCGCGGTGCCGGCCGCCCCGTTGAGCGGGGCCGCCCTGATGGCGGCGGCCGCGGGGGCGGTGGCGTTCTCGCTCCTCCGGGGACGGGACGGCCGCCGGGGGCCCGGCCCCGACGGAGGCGTCCCCGAGCACGCGGACAACCGGTCGGCGGAGCCGGGGAGCCGGGTCCGTCCCGCGCAGAAGGGAAGGATGGGGCGGATCGGACACCCGGCTTGACCGGAGCGCCCCCGGACGTAAAGAGTCCGCTCAAGAGGCACCACATGAGCCGCACTTCGGAGAGACCTGGAATGTCGATGTCCGCCCGCTCCACGCTCCCCCCGGCCGCCCTCGGCGGTTCGCCCGTCCGGGGCGCGGTGGCCGACGGGCCCGGCACTCCGGACGCGGGTACCGCGCCGACCGGCGCGGACACGACGGTCCCGTTCCCGACCGGGGGCGCCACCGCGCCCGCCGCGGGGGCGGGAACGGCCCCGGCCGCCCGGCGGCGCGAGGCCTGACCGGCGGGACGGGGGCCGGTACCGCACCGCCGCACCGGCCCCCGACCGTGCCGGGAGACGATCGTGTTCCCACACCCCGATGAGAGGGCCCCCGAGTCCGCCGACCGCCGGCTCGTCCGCCCCTACGTGCCCCCCACGGGTCCCGCGACCCATCAGGCGGCCCCCACCCGTCCCATGCCCCGGGCGGTGGCGGCTCACGCCGCGTCGTCCGCCCCGGCACCGTCCGGTCCGCCGCTTTCCGCTGCCGTGACGTCCGGTCCGGCATCGTCCGGTCCGGCATCGTCCGGTCCGGTGGCATCCGGTCCGGTCGCGTCCGGTCCGGTGGTGTCGCCCTGGCCTTCGGAGCCGGCCGGTGCGTCGCCCTGGCCGCTGGATCCGCCCGAGGCCCCGGCGGCGGCTGCCGCGGCGCCGTCCGGGCCCCCTGCGCCGGGACCGGCAGGAGTGGACGCCGGCGAACGGAGCGGGCGGCGCCGGAGCCGGCTGCCGTTGGCCGCCCTCGCGCTGCTCGCGTCGGCCGCGGCGGGCGGGCTGCTGTTCCTGCTGCGCGGCCCCGCACCCGAGCCCGCCCCGGGCGCCGCACACCCCGGGCTCGCCCTGCCGGCGCTGCCCGTGGGCAGCCCCGGAGCCGGTGAGTCCGCCGAGCCCGGCGAGGACGCCACCGGTACGGAGTCGCCCGCACCGTCCGGCTCCGCCCGAGGGACCGCCTCCGCGGGGAGCCCTTCGGCCGCGGCCCGGCCGTCCGGGACGCCCACGACGGGACCGTCCGGCCGGGGGCCGAGCGCGCCCGGCGAGAAGCCCCCGGGTCAGCCGTCGGGGACGCTGCGCCCCGGGGACCGCGGCCCGGAGGTGAGCGACCTCCAGGAGCGGCTCTTCGGACAGGGGTTCACGTACGTCTCGCAGACCGGTGTCTACGACGAGGAGACCCGGCGCGGCGTGGCCCAGCTCCAGCGCGACCGCGACATCAAGGGCGATCCGCGCGGGATCTACGGCCCGGCGACCCGGGCGGCCTTCGGGCTGACGGCCCCGTGACGGCTCCCGCGGCGGCTCCGTACGGCGTCGGCGCCCCTCACCGGCCGCCGGAGACGCGCAGGACCGTGCCCGTCGTGTAGGAGGCGTCCGCCGACAGCAGCCAGGCGATGGCCCCGGCGACCTCCTCGGGCTGCCCCGCCCGGCCCAGCGGGATGCCCGCCGCCGCCCGTGCGGGCCGGTCGGGATCGCCCATCGCCGCGTGCATCCCGGTCTCGATGATGCCGGGCGCCACCGCGTTGACCCGGATGCCGTCCGGGCCGAGTTCCTTGGAAAGGCCCACCGTGAGGGCGTCGACGGCCGCCTTGGTGGCCGCGTAGTGCACGTACTCCCCGGGGCTGCCCAGCGTGGCCGCCGCGGAGGAGACGTTCACGATGGCCCCGCCGCCGCTCTCCGCCATGTCCCGGGCGGCCCGCCGGCAGCACAGCAGGTACCCCAGCAGGTTCACCTCCACCACCCGCCTCAGGTCCTCCGTGCGGGCGTCGGCGAGGCGGCTCGGCAGGCCCGTCACGCCGGCGTTGTTGACCAGCCCGGTGACCGCTCCGAGTTCGGCGCCGGCGATGTCGAAGAGCCGCTCCACCGCGCACTCCTCGGAGGTGTCGCCGCGTACGGTCACGCACCGGGCGCCGGTCGCCCGTACGCGCTCCGCGACGTCCTCGGCGGCGGCCCGGTCGTGCGCGTAGCCGAGCACCAGGTCGTGGCCGTCGGCGGCGAGCCGCAGGCAGGCGGCCGCGCCGATGCCCCGGCTGCCGCCCGTGACGACCGTGACGGGACGAGCTGACATCGGGGCCTCCTGGAACCGGTGACGACGGGTGCGCGGCGGGCCTGCGGGCCGGGCCCCCGCGCGGCGCAGGCTAGCACCGCGATATTCGCTGGACCAGCGTAAAAGGCCCACCCGAGAGTGGGCCGGACGTCCTGAACCTCCCGAGAGGAGCCGTACTTTGTCCACCTTGCGCGTCACCGTCGAGGAACTCGCCGTCCACGGACACCCGAACGCCGATGCCCTGGAACTGGCCCAGGTCGGCCTCTACCGGGCCGTCGTGGCGAAGGGCGCCTACCGCACCGGAGACTTCGCCCTCTACATACCCGAACAGGCCGTCCTGCCCGCCGCGTTGATCGAGGAGCTGGGCCTGACCGGACGGCTCGCGGGAAGCTCCCACGACCGGGTCCGGGCGGTCCGGCTGCGCGGCGAGCTCTCGCAGGGCCTGGTCTGCCGGCCCCGCGCGCTGGCCGGGGTGGACCTGGAGTCGGCTGCGAAGGAGGGCACGGACTTCGCCGAACTGCTCGGCATCGTCAAATGGTCGCCACCGGTACCCACGACGATGGACGGAGAGATCGAGTCGGCCCCCGACCTCCTGCCGTGGACGGACATCGAGAACCTCAGGCGCTACCCGGGGATCTTCGAGGAGGGCGAGCCGGTGGTCCTCACGGAGAAGCTCCACGGCACGGCCTGCCTGATGACGTACGTCGCCGACGGGGAGCGGGTCCTGGTCTCCTCGAAGGGGTTCGGCTCCCGCGGGTTCGCCCTCACGGAGGACGACCGCAACCTCTACTGGCGCGCGGTGCGCGGGCACGGCGTGGCCGGGGTCGCCGCCCGGCTGGCCGCGCGGCTGGGCGCCACCCGGGTCGGGGTCTTCGCCGAGGTGTACGGCTCGGGGGTGCAGGACCTGGCCTACGGGGCCCGCGGCGGCGCCTCCGACGAGCCGCCCGGCTACGCCGTCTTCGACGTCTGCGCCGAGATCGACGGCGAGGTGCGCTGGCTGGACCCGGAGCGGGTGCTCGGCGATGGCGAACTGCCGCTGGTGCCACGGCTGTTCGAGGGTCCGTACGTGCTGGAGGAGGTGCTGGAACTGGCGAACGGCCGCGAGACCGTCTCCGGCCGGGGCCTGCACCTGCGCGAGGGCGTCGTGATCCGCCCGGCGGCGGAGCGCTACAGCCCAGTGACCGGGGGGCGCGCCATCGCCAAGGCGGTCAGCCCGGCGTACCTGACGCGCAAGGGCGGCACGGAGTACGAGTGATCCCGTCCGGTGCCCCTGCCGGGGGTGCTCCCGCCGCGCCGCGCCGCGCCGCGCCGTGCCCGCCCCGCCTCCCGGGGCGGGCACGGCCTTTCGTGGTGGGATGGACAAGGGGGCGCTTCCACCAGATCACGGCACCGGATCACGGCACCGGATCACTGCACCGGATCACGGCTCACGGAGAGGGCACGCACATGCCGGAGGACACCCAGGCCACCATGCGGGCGATGACGTACGACACCTACGGCGGGACGGAGGTGCTCTCCGAGACCCGGCAGCCCGTCCCCAAGGTCGGCCCCGGCGAGGTCCTCGTCCGGGTCCGCTGCGCCTCCGTCAACCCCGTGGACTGGAAGATCATGGCGGGAGGCCTCGACGCCCTGATGGACGTCGTCCACCCCGTGGTCCCGGGCTGGGACGTGGCCGGCACGGTCGAACGCGTCGGCATCGACACCCCCGAGTTCGCCGTCGGGGACGAGGTCATCGCCTACGCCCGCAAGGACTACGTGCACGGTGGCACCTTCGCCGAGTACGTCACCGTCCCCGTACGGGCCCTCGCGCCCAAGCCCCTCTCCCTCAGCTGGGAGCAGGCGGCCGGCCTGCCCCTGGCCGGGCTCACCGCCTACCAGTTGCTGACCCGGCTCGGCACGGGCGAGGGCGACACCGTCCTCGTGCACGGTGCGGCCGGCGGCGTCGGATCCCTCGGCGTGCAGATCGCCCGCGCGCTCGGCGCCCGGGTCATCGGCACCGCCTCCCCGCGCAACCACGACCGGCTGCGCTCCCTGGGCTGCGAGCCCGTCGCCTACGGGGACGGCCTGACCGAGCGGGTCCGCGCCCTCGCGCCCGAGGGCGTCAGCGTCGTCGCGGACTTCGTCGGCGGTGTCCTCGACGTCACCCTGGCCGTCCTCGCCGAGGGCGGCCGGCACGCCTCGATCGCCGACCACACGGTCCTCGGCTCGGGCGGCCAGTGGATGTGGGTCCGCCCCGCGGGCGTCGACCTCATGGCCCTGGGGGCCCTGGCCGACGCGGGGCAGCTGACGGTCACGGTCGCCGAGACCTTTCCCCTCGCCGACCTCGCGGCGGCCTTCGCCCGCAGCCAGTCCGGCCACACCGCCGGCAAGATCGTCATCGAGGTCTGACCGCCCGCACGGGCGGGGACGGGCAGATCAGGGGAGGAGACGGCCCCGGACGGGGTGGTGGAGGTCGGGGACCTCGCCGTTCGCGGCCAGGGTGACCGCCACGCCGGGGAGGCCGGCCGACCAGGGGCCGGCGAGTGCCGCGAGGGCCTGGGAGTCCGGCGGCGTGGGGCCCAGGCCGATCGCGTACCGGGCCAGCGTGCCGGTCCGCTCGAACGGACGGGGCCAGGCGTGCGCGTCCGGGACCCCGGTGTCCGCGAGCGCGCCGAGCAGGGCGCGCACCCGCCCCCGGGTGCGGCCCATCCGCTCCTCGAACTCCCGCGGCACGTCGGCCCGTACGTCCACCACCGCCCACGCCGCGTGCCGGCGGTGCAGCGGCGGAGCCGACAGGAGCCGGTCCGGCCCGTCGGGATCCTCCTCCAGCAGCTCCCACGCCCGGTACAGCTCCCGTACGAGCAGGTCCCGCATCCCGGCACCCACCTGCCCCGTGCAGCTGCGGACCGGCGCGGAGGGGGTGAGGACGGTGACCGGGTCCGGCCCGGGGAGGGAAGGGGCGCCGGGGTCCAGGGCCACCGGCCGCGTCCAGTCCCAGGCCGCCCAGGCCCCGAAGAACTCCCGCCGCAGCGCCCCCGCGGGACGCTCCCCGCAGTCCCGTACGGTCCGCGCGGCCAGCACCGACCAGGCGAGCCCCGGCAGCCCCCCGAAGGGCGCCGAGTCCAGGCCGCGGGCCCGTGCCCAGGCCTTCACCTCCCGCGCCAGCCGGGCGAAGGCGGCGTGGTCGGCGCCCACCGACTCCCGTACGGCGTCCGCGTCGCCGAGCGCGCTCAGCGCCACCGCGGCCGCCTCGCCCAGCTCCGCCCCGCGCTCCACGGCCCGCGCCGGCTCCAGCGCGCCCGCGGCGACGACCACCAGGTCCACGTCCAGTCCGGACTCCCGCAGCCGCAGCCCCGGCACCCGGGCGCCGGTCACCTCCCGCAGCCGTTCCGCCTCCGGCAGGGCCGCCGCCACCCGCGCCCGTACCCCCGCGATGTCCGGCGCGCCCGGCAGCACCGCCACCAGGTCCAGGTCGGCACCGGGCAGGGCGCAGCCCATCCGGCGGGAGCCGGCCGTACGCACCAGCCCCTCGGGCAGGGCCGCCGCGATCCGCGCGCCGATCCGCCCGGCGGCTCCGGCCGCCGGATCGGCCCCCGCCGTCGCGGAGGCCCCCGCCGCCGGATCGGCCCCCGCCGTCGCGGAGGCCCCCGCCGTCGCCGAGGCCGCCGGCTCGCCCGCCTCGCCCCGCTCGGTCGTTCCCGCGGGGGAGGCCGGCGCCGCCTCCGGGACCCACCGGACCTCGCCCGTCCCGAGGGCCACCGTCGCCCGTACCCGCATGGGCCCGTCCCCGCGCCGCGACAGGACGGCCAGCGAGCCCACCCGCGCCGGGGCACCCCCGCCGAGCCGGGCCGCCCACTCCCGCTCGGCCCGCCGCGGATCCCCGCTCCGGCCCAGCGTCAGGTGCGGGGTCCAGCCGCCCGCGCGGCCCGCACAGTCCGGGAACCGGTCCACCAGGGTCCGGCGCAGCTCCTGCCAGGGGGCGTCACCGCCCGTGCCCGCCGCCGGGTCCAGCCACAGCGTGGCCTCCTCCCGGTGCCCGAAGGAGTGCACCCCCTCCAGCCGGGCCGTGAACGGCCGCCGGCCGGCCGCGACCCCGGCCAGCAGCGCCAGGGCCTCCTCGAAGGAGGACTCCGGCACGAAGCCGAACAGCAGGTTCACGTGCGCGGGCCAGCGCCCGGCCGCCGGGTCGTGGGCCCGGCGCAGCTCCTCGACCGCCGGGTCGTGCGGCGGCAGCCACGCCACCGCCGTCCGCGCCGTCACCGGTACGCCGCTCAGCGCGGCTCCCGCGTCCGCGGCTCCGTACTCCACCGTGGCCTCCACCCCGAAGTGGTCGGAGGTGAACAGCCCCTCCGGCCCCGGCGCATCGCCCCGCAGCGCGGCCGCCCGCACCCGGAGGCGGCCGGACGGCCGCAGCAGGATCCGGTCCAGCCGGCCCGCCCGGCCCGACAGCGATGCCAGGGCGGCCAGCGGGTTCACCCCCGGGTCGAAGGTCGGGGTGTCGTCCGCCGGGCCGTGCACCTCGGTCCAGGCGTCCCGCATCCCCAGCGCGGCGGCGGGCCCCTGGTCCCCCGTACGGCCGTCGTTGAAGTCGCCGAGCAGCGCGAAGCCCAAGCCGCCGTCGACGACGGCCAGCCCCTCGGCGAGCCGGGCCAGTTCGGCCTCCCGCCGGCCGGCCCCGTTCTCGGAGTGATCGCTGCTCAGGTGCGTCGCCGCGACGACCAGCGGGCCGCCCTCCGTGTCCACGGTGACGGCGGTGACCGCCTTGTGCCGGCCCAGTCGGTGCGCGCCCGCCTCCCGTACCGGCAGCCGGCTCAGCAGCAGCAGCCCGTTCTCGGCCACGTCCGTGCTGGCCGGATCGGTGCCCAGCCAGTACCCCTCACGCACCCACGGCTCGGCCAACAGCAGGGCGAGCAGCGCCGGTTCGACCTCCTGGAGCGCAATCACGTCGGCGTCGGCGGCCGCCAGAGCGGCCAGCAGCCGCGGCCTGCGCCGCGCGGTGGCGATGTGCGGGGCGTCGTACCGGTCCCACAGGACGTTCCAGGTCAGCAGCCGCACCCGCGCCGGGGGACCCACGGCGGGTCCGGAGGCCGCCGGCCGCCAGCCGCCGCCGTCCGCCGGATCCCACGCGTGCGGGGTCCGGGCGGCGAAGAACGGGGTCGTCAGCACGCGGACGTCGCCCACCCGCCCGGCCCGCGTCTCGTCGATCCGGTCCACCCCGGTGGCCCGGTCCCACACCAGTTCGTCGTCGGCCTCGACGAACAGCACCCGGTGCCAGGGGATGTCCCCGCCCGGCACGAAGGAGGGCAGCGGCACGCGCTTGGGGGCCGCGCCGCGCTGGAGGAGGCCGAGGGTGAACCGCGCCGGGTCGAAGCGGGGGTCCCAGCGGACCTGGTGGTACAGCTGCTCACTGGTGCGCATCAGACGCCCTCCCCTTCACCGCGCGCGGGTCCCGGCCCGCCCGCGGTGTCCTCGACCGTGCCGCCCGCGCCCACGTACCAGGTGCGGTGCGCCTCCCCGGGGTACGGAGGGGCGAACCGGCGCAGCTGCGCCGCCAGTACCGCTCCGGGCACGGGATGGGGGCGCACGGAGTTGCGCCTTACCAGCTCGGGCTCCCCGACCAGGACCACGACCTGGGTGACCAGCGCGTCGCGGCGCCGTGCGACCGCACCGGCGAGGCTTCGCTGCCGTTCCGTCAGGGAGGTGGCGTCCCACACCACGGTGCCGCCCGCGGCCAGCGCCCGGTCCAGCCGCTCCAGCCCCTCGCGCAGCACCTCCGGGTTGGCCCGCTGGTCGGCGCGCGCACCGCGGGCGGAGCGCAGGTCGTCCAGGCTCACGTACGCGTCGGCTCCCGGTAGGCTCCGGGCGAACGTGCTCTTCCCGCTGCCCGAGGGGCCGCACAGCTGCACGAGCCGGGGGAAGGACCCGGCGTCGCGCCAGCGCCAGGTCGCCGCCACCGCCTCCTCGGGGGTCGACAGCGCGCCCCGCCCGTAGGCCTCGCGGGCCTCGGCCCAGCAGCGGTCGGCGGCGTCCCCGTCCAGGCCGGCGAGAGCCCGCCGCAGTCCCGTCCGCAGGCCGCGCAGCGGGTCCGGGGCGAGCAGCCCCGCCTCCTCGGCACAGAGCGCGGACCACTCGACGCACTCCCGCGCTCCGGGGTCGTCCTCGCCGCCCGGCAGCGCCGCCGCCAGCGCGTGCAGCACCCCGAGGTCGGCCGCAGCCGCCAGCCGGACCAGCCCGGCCCGCCGTTCCTCGTCCGGGAACGGCCGCCGCAGGGCCGGGTACAGCCCGACCAGGTCCGCCACCCGCCGCGCGGCCGCCATCCCGAGCGGCCCGGCCGCGAGCCGCGCGCCGAGGGCGGCCCGTGGTTCGCGGTGCAGCGCGGCGGCCAGGACCCCGGCCAGCCGGGCGTCCCCGGTGCGGCCGGCGCCGTCGAGCCGGGCGGCGACCTCGGCGACGGCGCGTGTGGCATCCGCCTCGGCGACGGCGCGTCCGGGACCGGCCCCGGCGCCGTGGTTCTCCGCGGCCGGTGCCGGGCCGGGTCCGACCGCGGCCAGCAGCCCGGCCACGTCCGGCTCGGAGCCCGAACGGACCGCCCACAGCGGGGCGTTCGCGCCGAGCCCGTTCGGGACGACGGGTGCGTACATCCAGTGGGTGTCGGTCCGCACGTGGCCGCCGCGGACCCACTTGGCCACGCAGCGGCCGAAGTCCTCGTGCCGGAACCCCGCCGTGGTGCGGACGACGTAGCCCTCCTGGCGGGTGGTGTCGATCCGCAGCCGCCGCAGCGCGCGCTCGTCATAGACGCCCCGCCAGAGCACGCGCGGCGTGGGAACGCCGAGCCGCCGCAGGAAGCGCACGGTCCGGTCCCAGCCGAGGCAGTGGTCGCCGTCCCACACGGAGAACCCGTAGAACCAGCTGTCGAGTTCCTCGTAGGCGAGCGAATGGCGGGCGTAGAGGTTCTCCCCGCACACCCGCCGGCCCTCCGGTATGCCGGAGCCGATCCGGCCCTGGAGGCCCTTGACCCAGGCGCGGGACGGGTGGTGTCCCGAATCGAGGGAGCGGGCGTGCAGGCCGTCCCGGTAGAGGGTGGTGTTCTCCCCGTCGAGCTTCTCGGTGACGACCACCTCCCGCCCGGCCAGCGCCGACGGCCCGCTCACGCGCACGTCGTCCGGCGTGGCGCCCGGGGACCACGGCAGATGCGCCGTACGGGGGTAGTGCGTGCGCATGATCGGGCTCCTGGCGGGTGACGGGGCGTCCGGTCACTCTAGGTATCCGGAGCAGGAGCATCCACCCCATTTGCCGGCGCTACCGGGACCCGGCCCGGACGGCGGACCGGGCGGGGCCCGACGCACCGTCGGTGACGCCCCCGGCATCAGTGACACAGGGCGACGATGGACGGGTCGACCCTCCCGCGGGCCGCCGCGCACAGGGGTGCCATGTCGAACGTCCGCCCCGGCGCCGGCCGGGGCGCGGCCGGCGCGGGCCGTCGCGCGGCCGGCGCGGGCCGACGGGCGTGCGGCTCGGGGGCGGCGGGAGCGGCGGCGGGCCCGCGGTGCTTCGGGCGGGCGGGGGAGTCCCGGCGCGGACGGGCGGGCTCCGGAGCGGGCGCCGCTCCCGGCCCGTCGGCCCCGGGCCCGGCTTCCGCCCCCGCCGCCCCCGCCGCGCCCGCCGCCGGACCCGCCGCGCCCGCCGCCGGACCCGGCTCCGCGTCCGCTCCGGCCCCGCCCGGACCGGGATCCGCCGTGGTGGGCGGAGCCTCCGGGAGCGGACCCAGCGGCAGTTCCCGTACCGGGGCCCGGCGTGCCGGAGCCGGTGCGGTACGGGCGGCCTCGGCGATCCGGGCTGCCCCCGCGGGATCCGGGGGCCGTACGGTCACGCACCCGGCGGTCAGCGCCAGCACGGCGAGCAGCAGGGGTACGGCCAGGGGCGCGGACAGCGGAACGGCCCGCGGCGGGAACGGCGGGAACGGGGGGACGGGCGGGTCGGGGAGGCCCGGCAGGGCCCGGCGCGAACGCATCCGCCCACCCTGCCGCACCGCAGCCCCGCCGGGCGCGCTCCTTCACACGGACGGGTGAGCCCAGCCCCGGCCCCGCCCCGGAGAGCCGCGCGGCCGGCCACCGCGCTCCGGGGGCCGCCCGGCGCTCTCCGTACGCGGTGCGCGTCGTACGGCTGTCGTGCCTTCCCGGCCGGTTACGTGGTCGGGCCAGCGGGTTTCACCCCGACGGCCCGCACGGCGCACAGTAGCAAGATCGACATAACCCGGTAATAAAGAGGTATAGGGAGGGTAAAGCGGATCCGCCCGCTCCTGGGGTCGCCGCCGTAACCCGGGGGCCGCGCCCGCTGTTGCACACGCGGCGGGTCCACCCACGGTGAACGGAGTTCCCATGCCCCAGCTGACCGACGACCCCGAGCGCGCGGGCACCTGGATGACCCCGGAGGATTACGGGGCCTCGCGCGCCGCCCTCTGGACCGGAGCCGTCGTCCTCGTCACCGACCCCGACGGGCGGATCCTCGTCCAGAGCGTCGACTACCGCTCCGACCGGCTCCTGCCCGGCGGCGCGGTGGACGCCGGCGAGTCGCCCGCGGCGGCCGCCGCCCGCGAGGTGCGCGAGGAGCTCGGCGTCGACGGCCACTACCCGCGCGGGCTCGCCGTCGACTGGATCCCCGCCGACACCCCCGGCTTCCCGCCCGAGATGCGCTTCCCCGGCGAGATCCTGCACGTCTACGACGGCGGCACCTGGACCCCGGACCGGATCCGCTCCGTCCGGCTGCCCGACCGGGAGATCACCGGCATCGACTTCGCCGAGCCCGCCGACCTGCCCGCCCTGATGGACCCGGGCGACGCCCGCCGCGCCCTGTCCGCGCTGCGGGCCCGGATCAACGGCTCCGGGCCCGCCCTGCTGGAGGACGGCCGCCCCACCAACCCCACGGACCTCGACCGGCTCGGCGTCCTGCGCACCCGCCGCACCCCGCAGCACGGCACCTGGCACCCCGGCCCGCTCCCCGCGCACCTGCCCGTACGGGAACGCTCCGGCTGGCTGTTCGCCCCCGACGGACGGGTGCTCCTGCTCATCGCCCGCGCCACCGGCGCCGCGCACCTGCCGGGCCCGGCGGCGGAACCCACCGCCGGGGCGCTCGCGCTCGGCCACCGGTACGCCGACGGGGGTGCCTCGGCCCGGACGGCGGCCCGGCTCACGGCCCTCGCCCCGGCCGCGGACCCGGCGTACGCCCGGCTGCTGGCCACCCCGGAACAGGTCCGGGAGCTCAGCGACTGGGGCCCGGCCGGCCGGGAGGAGCTCGCGTCGGTGCACGCGGCCCGCGCCCGCCTCGCCCTCCCGGCCCCGCCCCGGACCCCGCCCGTGGAGCTGCCCGAACAGGGTCTGCGCTGGTGACGCCCCCTTCAAATCCCGCGCGGGCGGCGGCCGGTCCCGCAGCATGGGGCCATGGACGACAGCGTGATCGACTACACCCTCTACATCCAGGCCGATCCGGCCAGGGTCTGGCAGGCCCTGACCGACCCGGCCCTCACCCGCCGGTACTGGGGCCCGAGCTTCGAGACGGACTGGGCGGTGGGCTCGCCCATGGACTGGGTCGAGCGCGGCGCCCGCACCAGCGACCCGGCCCAGGTGGTCCTGGAGTGCGTCCCGGACCGCAGGCTCTCCTACACCTGGCACACCTTCAGCACCCAGTGGGCCGCCTCCGCCGGCATCGGCGAGGAGCTGCGCGCCGAGCTGGCGGCCGAGCCGCGCACGACGGTGACGTACGAGATCGAGCCGGTCGGTGACACCCTCGCCCGCCTGACGGTCCGCCACGAGGGGTTCACCCCGGGCGGCACCCTCATCGGCATGTGCGCGCGGGCCTGGCCGATGCTCGTCTCCAGCCTGAAGACGCTGCTGGAGACCGGTGCCCCGCTGCCCGAACCGGGGCACGCGGCGGGCCGGTACGAGTCGTACGGGCACTGACCCCCGGGACGCCGGGCCCCACCGCGGCGGCGCGCCGCGGTGGGAGAGGAGGATCCCGTCCACGCGCACGCGCTCGCGCTCGCGGGGGCCGGCCGCCCCCGATCCGGCTGTCCCCACCGGACCGCGACCGCCCCGGACGGGGACTGCGATCATGGAAATTCGACCCTTGATCGGAGTGCTGACCATGGCATTTGAACACCACCGTGTCGTCATCACCGCGGCAGGACGGGACTTCGGGCGGACCCTGGCCCTGCGCTTCGCCGCGCGGGGCGCCGAGGTCCACCTCTCCGCCCGTACCCCCGAAGCCGCGGCGCGGGTCCGCGAGGAGATCCTCGCCCAGGGCCACGACGCCGACCGCGTGCACGCGTACGCCTGCGACCTGACGGATCCGGCGTCCGTACGGGGCTTCGCGGCCGCGGTCGCCGCCCGCGCGGGCCACGTGGACGTCCTGGTCAACAACGGATCCCGCTACCAGCACGGCACGGACCTGCTGTCCGCCTCCGACGAGGACGTGGTGGAGACCCTCGCCTCCGGAGCCACCGGGACGGTCCTGGCGACGAAGGCCTTCCTCCCGCTGCTCCTGAAGTCGGACGTGCCGGACATCGTGACCATGGTCTCCGGCTGCGGGGAGCGGGGGAACCACCGCTCGGACGCCCACGACTCCTTCTACGCGGCCAAGAGCGCCCAGGCCGGGTTCACCGAGACCCTCTCCCGCCGGCTCCGTGACCAGGGCGTCCGGGTGATCTCCCTCTACCCGCCGGACTTCGACAACCACGATCCGCTGTCGGAGGCCTGGGAGGGCGCCCCGCGCACGGCGAAGGACCCGCTGACCGCCCAGTCGCTGGTGGACTGCGTCTTCTTCGCCGTCGGACAGCCCCGCGACTGCTTCATCAAGGCGTTCTACTTCGAGCAGGTCTGAGCCGGCCCGCCGCCCGCTCCGCGCCGGGGGCCCCGGAGCCAAGGGGTTCCGGGGCCCCCGGCGCGGAGGGTACCCCTGGGCGCCCCCCGTTCACGCCGGTCGTGTGGAATGGGAGGCATGGGGATACGCGATCACCAGACGAGCCGGCCGCCGGGAGGCGGTCCGGCGTACCCGGCCGCAGCGCCCGCGGGCACCGGGGCGGCCCTCGGTCGTCCCACGGCGGATCCGGGGGAGGCGCCGCACGAGGCGTCCCGGGACGCGGCCGTCCCCGGGCGGTGGCGCTACACCCGGCACCTCGACCGGCTGGCCGCCGTCGCCGCCGTGGCGGGAGGGCTCCGGGCGGGAGGACCGCGGGAGGCGGAGGCGGAGGCGGAGGCGGAGGCGGTCGCGGCCGTCCTGCGCGACCCCGACCCCGTGATGGCCGAGAGCGCGGTGGTCACCCACCTCGACCGCCGCGCGCCGAGGCTGCTGCCCGGCACGGAGTTCCCCGAGTGGGCCCGTGCCCTGTACCCCGTCCTCGACGGCCATGCCTTCCCGGCGCGCAGGCTGCGCGAGTGGACCCTGCTCAAGGCGATCGAGGCGGGCACCGGCTGGAACCCCGTCGAACTCGCCGCGGCATCCGACTGGTGCCAGCACACGGCTGCCCGCTCCCTCGCCTCCCGCGAGGCCCTGACCCTCCTCGCCGCTTCCGCACGCACCCGTCGCGTGCGCAACACGGCGGCCCAGCGCTTGCGCAGAAGCGCGGCATAGGGTCCGTACGGGGTGTTGCCGCACCCCGTACCCGGCCCCACACTCACCCTCAGGCAGCTGGCACCGGGGGGTACAGATGTGGTGGTTCGTCCTTTTCGTCCCATCTGTTCTGTTGCTGGGGGCGGCCTGCGCCCGGCGGATCCGGGCCTTCCGCCGGATGGCCTCCCCACCGGTCCGCGTACCCCGGAGTACCGGGGAACCCCTGACGCTCTACGAGGTGGCCCACCTGCGCGGCGGCCGGGGGGCCGTCGCCGAGACCGCGATGGCGGTGCTCCACGCCAACGGCCGGCTCCCGGTGGTCGGCACCTACGAGGTCTCCCTCACGGCCAGGAAGTCCCGCGAGGAGGTGGAGGCCGCGGTCCTCGCGGCGCGCGACGGCCGGACCGCGCGCGACGCCCGGGCGGTCCGCGCGTCGGTCACCGCCTCGCCCGCCGTCGGCCGCGTCGTGGCCCGGCTGGTCGCGCAGGGCCTGGCCGTGGACACCGCGTACGGCGAGCGGGTCCGGCGGGCCGAGGTCCTCGAAGCGGTCGCGGCCGTGGTGGCGGGCGGCGCGGCCGCCGGTGCCACCGTCTGGGCCGCCCTCGCCGGGGACGGTCCGCCGTGGCCGCTCGGCGCCTTCGCGGTGGCACTCGGAGTCTGGGCGGTGCTGCGCGTGCGGCGTCCCTCCCCGTCCGCCCTGGGCCACGGCACGCGGACGGGCCGCGCCCTGTACCGGGCGACCCTGGAGGACGACGCCTGGGAGCCGCGCCCGGCCCGGTCCGTCCAGCTGCCCTCCAGGATCCGGGGGACCGCCGGGGCCGTCGCCCGGCAGGGCCTGGCCGCCACCGGGCGCCTGCCCGAGCTGGCCGCGGCACTGGCGGGCCCGCCCCCGCCCCTGCCGCCGGTCCGGCTCCCCGGGCCGTCCGGGGAGGCCTCCGGCCGCACGGTCTCGGACCCGCCGGCCCTCGGGGGCGTGGGCTGCGGTGGCGGCTGCGCGGGGTGCGGAGGATGCGGGGGAGGTCTGTGAGGTCCGCCCGGATCCACGGCCGGGGAGAGCGGAAGGCGTAGTACCGAAAAGCTCGCCATCCGCCGTTCGGGGGTTTATCTTCGGCATACCTGGCCGGGTGTAACAGCGTTGAACCGATGCCATTCCGCTGGAGGATGACTCTCCGTGCAGCACGTTTCACAGGCTCCCGTCACCACCCCCGACGCCGAGCCCGCGCCGCCCGAGCCCCGCGCGTTCAGCCAGGTCAAAGGCTGGTTCTCGGCCTATGACCAGGTGCTCTTCGACTGGTTCCTGAAGCGCCAGAACGCCACCCCCGAAGCGTCGGGCGACATCCTCGAACTGGGGGCGTTCCTGGGCAAGAGCGCGATCTTCCTCGCCGGATACCTGCGGGAGGGCGAGGAGTTCACGGTCTGCGACCTCTTCGACTCGCCCGCGCCCGACGACTCCAACCTGGCGGAGATGCGGGACTCCTACCCCACCCTCACGCGCCGCGGGTTCGAGACGAACTACCTGGCCTTCCACCCGTCCCTGCCGACCGTCATCCAGGCCCCGACCTCGGTGGTCGCGGACCGGGTGCGCCCCGGCAGCTGCCGTTTCGTCCACGTCGACGCCTCCCACCTCCACGAACACGTGGTCCAGGACATCGCCTCCTCGCGCCTGGTCGCCACCCCCGACGCCGTCGTCGTCTTCGACGACTACCGCGCCGCCCACTGCCCCGGCGTCGCCGCCGCGGTCTGGGGGGCGGTGGCCGGCGAGGGACTGCGCGTGATCGCGGTCTCCGCCTCGAAGCTCTACGCGACCTGGGGCGACCCCGTGCCCCACCAGTCGGCGCTGCTGGCCTGGCTGGAGGGCCGCACGGACCTGTGGCACGGCGTGGACGTGGTGGCCGGGCACCCGCTGGTGCGCATAGGCGACGAGGGAGTGGCGGCGCCGCCCGCGCCGAAGCCGCTGCGCCCGCCGGCCGAGCCCGTCGCGGCCCCGGCCGCCGCCGTGAAGCCGGTCCGCTGGCGCCGGCTGGCCAAGGACCTGCTCCCGCCGCTGCTCACCCGCGCCATCGTGGCCCGGCGGCGGCGCCGGGGCTGACAGCCGGACGTACGGCGCCGTTCCCCGCTTCCAGCGGGTCAGGCGCCGTACTCGGGGCGCCGGGCCCGTGCCGGCCAGGGCCGCCGCGTCAGGGTGTCAGGCCCTTGCGGACCCGGGCCGCGCGGCGGGCCTCGGCCGCCTGGCGCGCCTCGATGGTCTTGCGGGACTCCTTGCCCTTGCCGGGCCGGCCCGGGCGGGTGCCGATCCCGCGGAACCCGAGGTCCGTGCCGCTCGGCCGGCCCTTGGCGTCGGTCGGCGCGGACCCGGCCAGCGGGACGCCGGAGGGAGCCTTCGCCCCGGTGATCCGGCTCAGCGCCGCCTCGCCGGACCGGACCTGGGTGATGGTGGGCCGGATCTTGGCGTCGGCCATCAGCCGCGTGATGTCACGCCGCTGGTTGGGCGTGATCAGGGTGACCACCTTGCCGGACTCGCCGGCCCGCGCGGTCCGGCCGCCGCGGTGCAGGTAGTCCTTGCTGTCGGCCGGGGGGTCCACGTTGACCACGAGGTCGAGGTCGTCGATGTGGATGCCGCGGGCGGCCACGTTGGTGGCGACCAGGACCGTGACCAGGCCGTCCTTGAACTGCCCCAGGGTCCGGGTGCGCTGGGGCTGGGACTTGCCGCTGTGCAGCCCCTCCGCCCGTACGCCCATGGCCCGCAGGTGCTTCACGAACTGGTCGACGCCGTGCTTGGTGTCCAGGAACATCAGCACCCGGCCCTCGCGCGCGGCGATCTCGGTCGCCGCCGAGACCTTGTCCGCCGCGTGGATGTGCAGCACGTGGTGGTCCATCGTGCCGACCGAGGCCGACTGCGGGTCCACCGAGTGCGAAACCGGATCCTTGAGGTAGCGGCGCACCAGCTGGTCGACGTTGCGGTCCAGGGTGGCGGAGAACAGCATCCGCTGCCCGGCGTGGTGGACCTGGTCCAGGATCTCGGTGACCTGGGGCATGAACCCCATGTCGCACATCTGGTCGGCCTCGTCCAGCACCGTGATCCGCACCCGCTCCAGGTGCACGTCACGCCGTCCGACCAGGTCGCTCAGCCGCCCGGGGGTCGCGACGACGACTTCCACGCCGGTGCGCAGCGCGCCCGACTGGCGGCCGATCGAGAGCCCGCCGACGACGGTGGCCATGCGCAGCTTCAGGGCCCGCGCGTACGGGTCCAGCGCCTCGGTGACCTGCTGCGCCAGCTCGCGCGTCGGTACGAGGACCAGGGCGAGCGGGCGCTTCGGGTCCGCCTGCTGTCCCGCCGTACGGGCCAGCAGGGCCAGGCCGAAGGCGAGGGTCTTGCCGGAGCCGGTACGGCCGCGGCCGAGGATGTCACGGCCCGTGAGGGAGTTGGGCAGGGTCGCCGCCTGGATCGGGAACGGCTCGCGCACCTCCTGCTCCACCAGGGTCGTCACCAGCTCAGGGGGGAGGCCCAGTTCGTCGAACGAGGCCACCGGGGGCAGTGCCGGGGTGCCCGTGCGGGGCATGGCGAACTCGCCCTGCGGACCGAGGGTCCGGGGCGTCTTGCCGCCGTGCTTGGCTCCCGGCTTGGAGCCTGCCTTCGCTCCGGCCTTGATGCCGAAACGCCCATGAGCTGACGGGTTCTTCATGCAGAACCTTCCGTGAAGAGAGCGGGAGGGGACGGGCGCGGAGGGCGGACGGGACCGTGAACGGCGACGAGCCGGGCCCGTACCCCTCGGTACGGCCCCGGCTCGTCGTACGTGTCCGCATCGGGCCAAAGCGCCCCGCGCCTGAAGTTTCCCGCCCATTTTACCAGTCGGGACCTACGGAGCCGCGGGGCCGGGTGCATCGCCGCAGACCTCGGCGTGATGGGCCCGCATCTGCTGCGCCGCCCGGTCGAACCAGTCGGCGATGACGGCGATCTCATCCGGGGTGTACTCGGCGAACACCGTGCCGAGCCGCGCGTAGAAGGGTTCGTACACGGCGACGACCCGCGCGGTCGCCGCCGGATCGGCCACCACCCGTACGCGGCGCCGGTCGGCCGGGTCCGGGCGGCGGTGCGCGTAGCCGGCGCGCTCCAGGCGGTTGAGCACCCCGGTGACGGCGCCGGTGGTCAGGTTGGTCAGTTCGGCCAGGTCGCCGGCGGAGAGCGGGGTGTCGGCGGCTCCCAGGATGTGGCCCAGGCAGGTCAGATCGGTGACGTTCAGGCCGAGCCGCTGCGCCATCTCCTGCTGCCCGATGAGCCCGAGGGCCACGAACCGGTCCATGCGTGCGAGGGCCTCCCCGGCCGTGACCGGGGGGCGGGTCTTGCCGTGCACCCACACACTCCTTAGTATCTAAGTTACTTAGCTCGTGAGATAAAAGATCCTGCTCCGAGCCTACTGCCGTCCGTCCCTCCGAGGAGAATCCATGAGCGCACACGGACACGTCGACCTGGGCCACACGGTGGCCGGCTGGACCGGCACCGCCCTGGCCCTGCTGGGCACCGCCGGGGCCGGAGCCGCGCTCTGCGCCGGCTGGGCTCCCGGCGTCTGGGCGGGTCTCGGTCTGGTCCTGGTGGCGGCGCTGGTCACCTGGCTCCTCCATCTGGCCGGCTGGGGCAAGCCCAGCGGGCCCCGCCCGGAGGCCGAGTGGGACTGGCGCGTCCGGGACACCGCCGCCCGTACGGGGCACGCGGACTGCCTGGGCTGCCGGGCCGGCGGGCCGCGACGGGCCGCCGCGACGGCCCTCGCCCCCCGGTCCGCGGCGTCGTCGCCCGCCGCGGACCGCAGCGCGTGAACATCCGGGTCCACCCCCCGGTCGGCCGCGCTCGGAGTGTGGCCGGCGTGACGGGTGGGCAGTATCGAGACGGCCGCACGTGCGGCCCGAGTGGAACGTTGAGAAGGATCAGCCAGATGGCAACAGGCATCGTGAAGTGGTTCAACTCGGAGAAGGGGTTCGGCTTCATCCAGCAGGACGACGGCGGCCCCGACGTGTTCGTGCACTTCTCCGCCATCCAGACGACCGGCTTCAAGGAGCTGGCCGAGGGCGCGAAGGTCGAGTACGACGTCACCCAGGGCCCCAAGGGCCCCCAGGCCGAACGGGTGGTCACGCTCTGACACCGCTTCGCGAGCCC
Source organism: Streptomyces sp. NPDC031479 (assembly GCF_055581065.1). Taxonomy (NCBI): domain Bacteria; kingdom Bacillati; phylum Actinomycetota; class Actinomycetes; order Kitasatosporales; family Streptomycetaceae; genus Streptomyces; species Streptomyces sp. NPDC031479. The sequence continues at coordinate 192,692 of NZ_JBVIKC010000004.1, read as the reverse complement.
AGCCCGTGAAGGGAGCCCCCGCCGGTCATCCGGCGGGGGCTCCCGCGCGGTGGAGGGCCAGCAGCAGGGCCCAGATCCGGTCCGCGAGGGCGCCGGGGGACGCGGGGCCGGCCGCCGTCCGCTCGGGGTCCGCCGGGATCAGGCCGTGCAGCCAGTCCGCGAGGACGCCGGTGAAGGCGGCCGCCACCGCCGAGGCCACCAGGTCCGGGTTGGGCGCGCCGACCGCGACCCGCTCGGCGCGGGCCCGGGCGCGCAGCTCCCGGTGCAGGCGCTCGCCGAGCGGGCCGCCGCCGCCCGGCAGGAGCAGCGTGCGGTACAGGGCCGCGTGGCCCTCGGCGGCGGACAGGAACCCGGCGAGGGCGGCCGGGGGCCGGGCCGGGGGCGGCGCCGCCCGATCGGTCTGCCAGGCGTGCAGGGCGTCCACCGCCGCGTGCACGACGTCGGCGCAGGCGTCGACGGCCAGCGCGGGGAGGTCCTCGTAGTGCAGGTAGAACGTCGCCCGGCCGACCCCCGCCCGGCGGACCACCGCCGAGACGCTGACCTCGGCGAGCTCCCGCCCGGCGCCGCACTCGGCGAGCAGGGCCTCGCGCAGCCGCGCCTTGGTCCGGGCGGTGCGCGGGTCCCCGGCGCGCGGGCCGCTCACGCGGCGAGCAGCGCGGCGCCCAGGGCGAGCGCGCCGGGCAGGGCCTGGGCCACGAGGATCCGGCGGTTGGCGGTGGCGGCCCCGTACACCCCCGCGACGATCACGCAGATCAGGAAGAAGACCTGCGTGTCGAGGGCGTCGGTGACCAGCCCCCACACCAGGCCGGCGGCCAGGAAGCCGTTGTAGAGGCCCTGGTTGGCGGCGAGCGTCGCGGTGAGCCGCGCCGTGTCCGCGTCGAAGCCGGACAGGGCGCGCCCCGGTGGCCGCTGCCACAGGAACATCTCCAGGACCAGGAAGTAGGCGTGGAGCGCGGCGACGACGCCGATGAGGACCTGAGCGACCGTGTGCACGGCCCCTCCCTCCGTCTCGGGAACCGATTTCCTGGACGACTGTACAGGAAATCGCCGCCGCGCCCGGCCGGTACCTCAGTCCTCTCCCACGGTGATCGCCGAGACGGGGCAGGCCCGCGCGGCCTCCCGCACGAGGGCGCTGCCGTGTCCGTCCTCCCGTCCCGGCAGCACCTCGCCGAGCCCGTCGTCGTCCTGGGTGAACACCTGGGGCGCGGTCAGCGCGCACTGGCCGGCGCCGATGCAGCGGTCCTGGTCGACGGAGATCCGCACGCCGCTCACCAGGCCACGGGGAGTTCGACCATGCCCTGGATGGTGTCCCCCGGCTTGAACGGGATCCGGTCCGGTTCGGCCGCCAGCCGCAGGCCCGGCAGGCGCCGGAACAGGGTTCCCAGCGCGATCTCCATCTCCGCGCGGGCCAGGTTCTGGCCGAGGCACTGGTGGATGCCGAAGCCGAAGGCCAGGTGGTGCCGGGCCGGCCGGTGCCAGTCGAGGGCGTCCGGTTCGGGGAACACCGCGTCGTCGCGGTTGATGACGGAGGTGGAGAAGACCACCCCGTCGTCCGGCCGGATGGTGACCCCGCCGATCCGGATCTCCTCGGTGGCGACCCGCAGCATGCCGTCGGCGATGGACAGGAAGCGCATCAGCTCCTCCACCGCCTCCGACATCAGCGAGGGGTCGGCCCGCAGCTCGGCCAGCTGCTCCGGGTGGCGCAGCAGGGTGAAGGTGCCCAGCGAGATCATGTTCGCGGTGGTCTCGTGGCCCGCGATCAGCAGGATCGTGGCCAGGGAGACCAGTTCCTCGATGTCGGTCTCGCCGGTCTCCAGGCGGTCGGTGACGAGTTCGTCCAGCAGTCCGTCGCCCGGATCGGTGCGCTTGCGCCGGATCAGGGCCTCCAGGTAGGTGTCGAGCTCGTGGCGGGCGTCCTCGACGTCGGCGGGCTCGGGGCCGCGCAGCAGCCTGCGCGACTGGGCCTCGAAGAACTCGTGGTCCTCGTAGGGGACGCCGAGGAGCGCGCAGATCACCATGGAGGGCACCGGCAGGGCGAAGGCGCCGACCAGCTCGGCGCGCGGCCCGGCCGCCACCATCGCGTCGATCAGCCGGTCCACGGTCTCCTGGATCCTGGGCCGCAGGGCCGCCGTGCGCTTGACCGAGAAGCTGGGGATCAGCATCCGTCGCTGCGTGTTGTGCTCCGGATCGTCCACCCCGAGCAGGGCGACGCGCCGGTTCTGCAGCCCCTTGAACCGCCGGGTGGGGGCTGGGAAGGACTCCTTGGTGCGGTCCGTGGACAGGCGCGGATCGGAGAGCAGGGCGCGCGCCTGCGCGTGGCCGGTGACCACCCATACGGAGCGGCCGTCGAAGAGGGTGACCCGGGAGAGGGGGCGCGCCTCCCGGAGGGGCTCGTAGGCGGCCGGCGGGTGGTAGGGACAGGTTCGGTCCTGGGGGAAGGCAACGGCATCGGACATGGAAAGCAACACCTCGCAAGCGATGGTTCCGTCTCGCCGGATTCCATTACATGCCTGAGGCACCTATCTCACCTATGCCACTTTCGGCCAGTCTGACCGGGTTCACCCGGGCGCGCGTCCCCGGCCCCACCGGGGCGGTCGGCTCAGAGGTGGGTGTCGAGGAACGTCCGGAACTCGTCCCCCGTCAGCGGGCCGGCGTGGGTCGCCACCGCTTCCCCGGACCGCAGCAGGACGACGGTGGGCGCCCCGGTCACCCCGTGGCGGAGCACCGCCCCCGGGCAGCGGGTGATGTCGGCGCGGACGGCGGTCAGGCGGCTCCCGTACTCCTGCGCCAGTTCCGCGAGGAGTCCGTCCATCACCCGGCAGGCCTCCACGGCCTTCGGCCAGGTGCCGGTGAAGCAGACGAGGACCGGGCCCCCGGTCATGCCGACGATGAAGTCGAACTCCTCGTCCTCCAGTGGCCGGTGTACCCGACGGGCCATGGGTGTGCTCCTTGGTCGCTTGTCTGCCGTGACCGTCAGCCTAGGTGGTCCCGACAAGGCGCGCGGACGCCGGAGCCCGGCCGGACGGGGCCGCTCCGGGCGGGATTGTCAGTGCCGCCTGTGAAGCTGGCCCCATGGACGACAGGATGCTGCGGCGCCGGGTCTACGGCGGCGACCACGACGACCCCGACCCGGGCCCGCGACCGGGCCACAGCTACGGCGAACTCGTCGGCGGCCCCCTCGACGGGCTGCTCCTCGACGTCACCGGCTGGAGCGTGCGCCGACTGGGCGAGGAGGCCCGGCTGCCCACCGAGATAGGGCGTTACGGGCCGGGCGGGCGGGCCCACTACCGCCGCCGGCCCGGCGACGCGGACCACTGGGACTGGTCCGGCGACAGCCGGTAGGGCGCGGGGGCGCGCGGACGGACCCCCGATCCGCCGACGTGTGACCGGGGGCCCTGCACGTCTCTTCCGCCACGGCCCACCGATCGGATGCGCCGGAAGCGGACGGATCGGAGACCACACCCGCGCGACCTCACCGCGGCGGCTCCGCGCACCGTCCGTACAGCAGCACCCGTTGCCCGCCGTCAAGCCCCGTGAGATCATCAAATTTCAACGGTCCGTCTCCTTTCGTCCGCGCATCGCAACGCGGGCGAAAGAGTGCGGGCCGTTGCCATGTCCACGGTTTCGGGCAATCCACCAGGATCTGTGGACGTCGTGGACGGGGAGGGTCCCAGTGCGAAGGGCAGGTCCGGTTTGAAGTACGCGACAGAGCCGACGGAAGCCCGCATCGAGGATGCGGGCAACATCCTGGTCGCGCCTTCGACGTTGCACGACCAGGACGTGATCAGGGAGTTCTTCGGGTCCACGACCACCCCGGAGGACCTTGCTTCCGGTTCGCCGGACCTCGCGCAGAAGACCGTCTACCTGTGTGGCGACGTATCCGGGGTCAGCCGCCGCCAACTGGATGCGGCGGAGCGGGTGTTCGTCATCCGGGAGCTGTCACACGGCTACCGGGAGGACGCCGGCGAGCCGTGGACGCCCGTCGGCCTCGGCCGGGTTCCCGTCCGTGTGCACGGTGCCGGCGTGTACTACCGCCGCTTCTTCGGCCCCGGTGCCGATCACTTCGGACGGATCCGTGCGGAGCACGCGTTCCAGTCCCTGACGGAGTCCACCAAGCCCGGAACCGCCCATCGCAGCGGCATCTATCTGACGCCCGTCACGCGAAACGGTGACGAACTGCATTTCCGCCTGCTCCGGTGCTCCACGAACCTCTCGGGGCCGACCGAGGGCTTTCGCCCGACCGACACGAGCATCGTCGAGGACCTGAACCGCGAGGCCGCCGCCGTCTTCCGGAACCACGCACCGCTGAATCACGTCCTCGCCCAGATCTACCACAACACCCTCGCGACGGCCGGGCGCAAGCAGTCCAAGGCCAAGATCTCGGCCCATGCCGACAAGACGAAGGACATGCCCGTCAACGGCATCATGGCCTTCTGCACCTTCTACGACGGGCTCGACAAGCTGCAGCCCCTGGCCGAAGACGCCTTCGACCACGGGGTCAAGGGTGTCAGCGGGCTGACCAGGCTCCGCTTCCGCCTCAAGGAGCCGAGCGGAGAACGCGACGGGGTCGCGCTCCCCGCGCAGTTCACCCTGACCCTCTATCCCGGCTCCGTGTTCTTCATGCCGCTGTCCGTCAACCGCCTGTACACGCACGAGATCCGGCCTTCGGGACTGGACGCGGAATCGCTCCCGACCCGCCTGGGATACGTGGTGCGCTGTTCGAGCGCCGAAGCCGTTCACAAGAACGGCCACACGTTCCTCAAAGCGGCCGGAGGCCTGGTGCGGCTCGGGCCACCCACGCCGGCGGGCATGGACGAGCTGCGCAGGCTGTACGCCGAGGAGAACAGGACCTCGTCCTTCATCGACTACGGCGACGAATTCCTCTTCAGCATGAACACGGGAGACTATGTTGCCCCCCGGGTCTAGGATCTCGGACGAGATCCTCTCGTGCGCTCTGCCGGCCGAGGAGAACCTCTTCGCGGAGCTGTCCGCATCGGTTCGTTGGGAAGACGTGGGGAAAGGCCGGCAAGGCGCCACGCTCACCAGGATCGACGAGTCGGACGGTGTGCCCCTCGTACGCACCACCACCCGGTACGGCAATCCGACGCAGCGTTTCCGGGCGGTGCACGAACGGCTGGCGCGACAGGTCCAGGAACGTGCGGCGCTTTCGGTCGGCTTCAACAACGCTCTCATCGAGAACTACACGAACGCCTACAGGACCATGGGCGCCCATTCCGACCAAGCCCTCGATCTTGCCGACGATTCGTTCATCGCCGTCTTCTCCTGCTACCGGAATCCCGAAGCGGGCCCGTCGAGGAAGCTGATCTTCGAATCAAAGGGGTCCGGTGGTGACGCGTTCGAGATCCCCCTCGCCCACAACGGCGTCGTCGCGTTCTCCGTCGACTCGAATCGGCGGCTCAGGCACAAGATCGTAGCCGCCACGCCCATCGGGGCGGCGGACAACCGATGGCTGGGCGTCACGTTTCGGACGTCGAAGACCCTCCTTCGATTTCACGGCGGACACGCCCACCTTCCGCAGGGTGCGCGCCTCCAGCGGGCCGACGACGAGCAGCGGAGCGAGTTCTACCGACTGCGGCGACGTGAGAACCACGAGACGGACTTCGTCTACCCCCCGCTGACGTACACCGTCAGCGAGAGCGATCTGGTGCCGCCCGTCCGGCCCTGAGGGCGTCAGGGCGGCTCACGCGGAACCGTCCTGGACCGCAACGGCATACGCGGCCCGGCGGGCGGTCGCCGAGCGGCCGCCACCGCCCGCTGGTCCGGCGAGCGGCGGGTGCGCGGATGGGCCGCCCCGGCCTCTCGGAGGGGCCTGGGGCCGCGATCCTACTCGGCAGTAGCCCCGGTGGGCACGGGTCCGGACCCACCCGCCGGCCTCTGTCGGGTGGCCGCCCTCCGGGATTCTCCGAAGAATTTCCCGGGAGCTGTCGATCCGGGCGCCTCCCGTTCGACGCAGGGGTGAGAGACGGGGAACGTCCCCGCCCTCCCGACCGAGGAGTCACCATGCCGCGTTTCCTGAGCCTGATCCGCATCGACGAGCAGAACCTTCCCACCGAGGGCTTCCCCGCGGACTTCGAGGAGCGGATGGGCGCCCTGATGGAGGAGATCACCAAGGCCGGGGTCATGCTCGACACCGCCGGGCTGCTCCCCACCTCCGAGGGCACCCGGGTCGACTGGTCCGGGGGGAAGCTCAGCTTCACCGACGGGCCCTTCACCGAGACCAAGGAGGTCGTCGGCGGCTACGCCCTCCTCCAGTGCAAGGACAAGGCCGAGGCACTGGAATGGACCAAGCGGTTCCTGTCGATCCACCCCACCAGCTGGCACGTCGGCGCCGAACTCCGCCAGATCCAGGAGATGTGACGCTCCGCGCCCGCCCCGCGTTTGCCCCGGTCCGTCACGGCTGCTCTGATGGGTGGCCGTGACGGCAGTGAGTACGGCCCAGGCGGTCGAAGCGGTGTTCAGGATCGAGTCCGCGCGGATCATCGCCGGCGTCACCCGCATCGTGCGGGACGTCGGCATCGCCGAGGAACTCGCCCAGGACGCCCTGGTCGCCGCCCTCGAACGGTGGCCCCTCTCCGGAGTCCCCGACCGGCCCGGTGCCTGGCTGATGGCCACCGCCAAGCACCGGGCGGTCGACCTCGTACGCCGCAGGGAGACCTACGCGCGCAAGCTCGCGGAGGTCGGCCGCACCCTGGAGGACGTACCCCCGCCCGCCGAGCCCGCGGCCCCGGACGACATCGACGACGACCTGCTGCGCCTCGTCTTCACCGCCTGCCACCCGGTACTGGCCACCGACGCCCGGATCGCGCTCACCCTGCGCCTGGTGGGCGGCCTCACCACCCAGGAGATCGCCCGCGCCTTCCTGGCCTCCGAGCCCACCGTCGCCCAGCGCATCGTCCGGGCCAAACGGGCCCTGGCCAAGGCCGGGGTGCCCTTCGAGGTCCCGTACGGCGCCGACCGCGAACAGCGGCTCGCCTCCGTCCTCGAAGTCATCTACCTGATCTTCAACGAGGGCTACTCGGCCACCGCCGGCGACGACCTCGTCCGGCCCGCCCTCTGCGAGGACGCCCTGCGCCTGGCACGGGTGCTGGCCGCCCTCATGCCGAAGGAGCCCGAGGTCCACGGACTCTGCGCGCTGCTGGAGTTCCAGGCCTCCAGGACCGCCACCCGCACCGGCCCCGACGGGGAGCCGGTGCTGCTCGCCGACCAGAACCGGGCCCGCTGGAACCGGCTCCTCATCCGGCGCGGCGTCGACGCCCTGCACCGCGCGGGCACCGGCCCCTACTCCCTCCAGGCCGCCATCGCCGGATGCCACGCGGCGGCCGTCCGCTACGAGGACACCGACTGGGCCACCATCGCCGCCCTCTACGGACGGCTCGTCCACCTGGTGCCCTCACCGGTCGTCGAACTGAACCGGGCCGTCGCCGTCTCCATGGCCGAGGGCCCCGGGGCGGCCCTGCCGCTGGTCGACGCCCTCGCCGACGAGCCCGCCCTGCGCTCCTACCACCTGCTGCCGAGCGTACGGGGGGACCTGCTGGAACGGCTCGGACGCGGGCCGGAGGCCCGCGCCGAGTTCGAGAGGGCGGCCGCCCTCACCCGCAACGTCCGCGAACGGGACCTGCTGCTCGCCCGCGCCGCCGCCCTCCCGCCGGTCAGGCCCTGAGCGGGGCCGCCTGCTCCGCGGACCGCCGCGGCCCGGCGAGCCGGCCCGGCCGGCGGAAACCGCCCGTACGGGCCACGCTCCGCACGGTCTCGCGCAGCGCGTCCTGGAAGTCGCCCATCGTGCGGCGGGCGGGCGCCGTGTCCACGTAGAGGGAGTTCATGTGCAGTCCGTCCGCGTCCCGCTGGAACCACGAGCAGGCCCCGTTGGCGCGCGCCGACCACACGTGCGTGGCGGGCCGCCACTCGTGGTGGCGCTCCGCGCCCCGGCACTTGCGCATGTCGATGTACGAGAAGAAGTTCACCGGGTACGGCCAGGAACGGGCGGCGAACTCCTCGGGTGCCAGCAGCTCCCAGGCCCGCACGAACGGCACGTCGATGTGGGAGATCATCTCGCCGAAGCCCGCCCGGACCGCCGCCATCACCTGCGCGAAGTCCCTGCCGGGAGAGGCGTCGAACTCGATGGGCATGGTGTTGACGAACCAGCCCACCGCGTCGTTCCAGGAACCGCGCCCGCGCTCGCTCACCGGCATGAACCCCCGGTAGACGCCCGGACCTCCGGCGTCCCGCAGACAGACGGCGACCGAACCGAGCAGCCCCATGAACGGCTTCGCGCCCACCTGCAGACAGGTCTTCTCGAACACCTCGGCCTCGGCCGGGTCCAGCAGCGACGAGGCCTCGTTGACGATCGGGTACATCCGGTCCGGCTCCACGCCCAGGTCCAGGGGGAAGCGGGGGAAGAACTCCCCGTTGCGGTCGATGAAGGACTTCCAGTAGCCCAGGCGTTCGTCGTCCGCCTCGATGGAGAGGTAGCGGCGGCGCTGCTCCTCGGCGAAGTCGAGGTAGCTGGGGACCGCCGGCAGGTCCCCTTCGTCGCCGCGCCGCAGGGCCTCGTACGCCGTCATCACCTCGCGGACCACGATCGGCATCGACATGCCGTCGCAGACGATGTGGTCGAAGGCGAGGTACACGGTGGCGGAGTCCGGACGCAGCACCGCGCCCATGGTGAACAGCGGCCACGACAGGGTGTCGATGCTGCGCTTGAAACGCTCCACCAGGAACGTCCGCAGCCGCTCCGCCGAGTCGAACGAGGCCACGTGCTCGGCCTCCAGGGCGAGTTCCCCGGGAGCCAGGGGCTCGCACGCCAGCTCACCGGCCAGCCGTCGGAACTCGCAGCGCAGCACCTCGTGCCGCCGGACGAAGCCCAGCAGCGCCTGGGCGAGGGCCGCTTCGTCGAGCGCGCCCTCGACCTCGAAGGTGATGGCCAGCCACGACGCGACGGGGTCGTCGGCGCCGCGGCTCTCCTCGGCGACGGTGAAGTGCTTGTCCTGGTTGAACGAGGCCCTTCTGCCCGCCGGGTCACCCCCGTCCGCGTCGGCCGGCACGGCCGTCGACCGCAACCGCCACTCGACCACCCGTCCCGGCGCCACGTGGCGCAACTCCAGAGGAAACTGCCGCATTCCGTCATCCCTTCGCCCCCGAGTCAACCCCGAGCGCCTAACGACACCCGGACCACGGAAGTGACGCCCGCACCCCGACGACCGGTCCGCGGGCGGGCGGGAAGGGCCGTCCTACGGCGCGGCGGGCCCCGCGCCGGCGTCCGGGACGTCTCCGTCGCGCGGGCCGTCAGGGGCGTCAGGGTCGTCCGCGTCGTCGCGGCGGACCTCGATGTGGTCGGACGCCCGGTCGACCGCGACCCGGTGCTCCATGCCCAGCGCCTCCAGGAACTTCTGCGGCAGCTGCACCCGGCCGGTGCGGTCCAGCATCACGTACTCGCGCTCGCTGACCGACTCCGTACCGTGCTCGTCGGTGACCGTCCGGCGCAACACCTCACTGCTGGTGCGCCCGTCGCGGATGGCCACCGTACGGCGGACCTCGCCCGCCACCATCGGGTCGTGGGTCACGATGACCACCGTCGCCCCCAACTCCCGGTTGACGGTGCGGAACGCCTCGAAGACGGCGGCGCCGGTCTCCGAGTCCAGTTCGCCCGTCGGTTCGTCCGCGAGCAGCACCGCCGGCTCGTTGGCCATGCCCACGGCGATGGCCACGCGCTGCTGCTGGCCGCCGGAGAGCTCGGCCGGTCGGCGGCCCGCGAGTTCGCCGATCTCCAGCGCCTCCAGCAGCCGGCCGACGCGCTCGGCCCGCCGGGCGGCCGCGCCGCCGCGACGGCCGCCGCCCTTCAACTGCATCGGCAGGGCGATGTTCTGGGCGACCGTCAGGAAGGGCATCAGGTTCTTCACCGTCTGCTGCCAGACGAAGCCCACCGTCTCGCGCCGGTAGCGCAGCCGCTCCCGCGCCGACATCTCCAGCAGGTCGTGGCCGCCCACCGAAGCCGTGCCGGCGGTGGGCACGTCCAGGCCCGCCAGGATGTTCAGCAGGGTCGACTTGCCGCTTCCGGAGGCGCCGACCAGAGCCACCAGATCGCCCCGGGCCACCGTCAGCTCCAGCCCCTGCAAGGCCTGCACCTCGACCCCGGCCGAGGTGAAGATCCGCACGAGGCGGTCGCAGGCGATGGCGGTGTCCTCGGAGCGGGTCCGCGGCGCGGCGGCGGCCAGCGCCGCGCTCCGCAGCTCCTCGTAGGTGGGCGCTTCGCTGGTCAACGTGGGTCTCCCGCTCTCAACTCGGTGGTGATCTGGCGTCGGCCCGATATCGCCGCCTCGGCGACCACGGCCAGCACCAGCAGGGCGGCCAGGCCCAGGGACTGCGCGAGCACGGGCCACGCGGTGAGCCGCACGCCCGTGGGCACGGCCGAGCCGACCAGCGTGGACAGGTCCACGGAGGGACCCAGCAGGGCGACGGCCGCCGCGGCGACCAGGCCGCCGCCCAGCGCGGCGGCGAGGGCCTGCGGCAGCGACTCGGTCAGGATCAGGGCCAGGCCCTCACGGGGCTGCAGCCCCATGGTCCGCAACCGGGCCAGCAGGGCCGCCCGTTCGGGCGCGGCCCGCACCAGGTTCAGGAGGACGGCCAGCAGCGCGAAGGCCGCCACCCCGGCGAGGGAACCCCAGAACACCCGGGCCGCCGAGGCCTGGAGGGGGTCGTGGGCGAGTGCGGCGGCCGCCGCCGAGCTGGTGTGCACGGTGTACGGATCCGCCGTGCCGTTCGGGGCGGTGGTGCGGAGCAGGTCGCGCAGCGGGCCCTCCTCGGCCCGGCCGAGGGCGAACCAGTGGGTGGCCTGCTCGACCCGGGGAAGCCGGGCCGCGGTCGGACCGGCCGGCAGCACCACCGTGTAGGCGGCGGGGCCGGGCGCCGGAGTGCCTTCGATCACGGCGACGGGCTTCACGGGCAGGGTCTTTCCGTCGCTGAAGCGCAGCTCCTGCACGCCGCCACCGGTGGTCTGCGCGGCCAGGCCCTTGCCGAACAGGGCGGGCAGCGGGGCGTCGGCCCCGGCCCCGGCCAGCAGTGCGGGGTCGAACTGCCCCCGGCCCACGGCCCGGGACAGCTCCGCGTACGTGACCGGGTCGGCGACGATCACCGTGACCTGGGTGGAGCCCTGCTGGGTGCCCATGACGAAGCCCCAGTCGTCGACCCACGCCGGGACGGAGGTCCGGATGCCGGGCAGCCCGGCGGCGGCCCGGGTGAACTCCTTGGGCACGGTGCCCAGCGGGGGCGCCGCCACCTGGGCGTCGCCGCCGACGGCGGCCCGCGCCACCTGCTGCCGGGAGGTGTCCACGGAGGCCAGGACGGTGGCGCCGAAGCCGCCCGCGGTCACGGCCAGCAGCAGCGCGATCAACGGCAGGACGGACGGCCGGGAGCCGCCGCCACCGCGGGCCGCGCGGGCCAGACCGAGGAAGGAGACCAGCCCGCGGCCGCGTCCCGCCGCACGGGTCAGGCCCCGTACGAGCATCGGCAGCAACCGGGCCAGCAGCAGGCCCCCGCACAGGGCCAGCAGCAGCGGGGCGGCGACCAGCAGCGGGTCGAGGCCGGTCCCGGCGGGGGCGATGCCGCGGCGGGAGACCTCGGCCACGGCGGCCACCGTGACGGCGAGCACGAGCAGTTCGGCCACCAGCCGCCTGCGCGGGGCCCGCCTGTTCGGCGCCGACAGCAGGACGAAGGCCCGTACGGGGAAGGCCAGCAGTGCCAGCAGGGTGACGGCCCCGGCCCCGAGGAGGGTGGGGGCCAGGCGGGGGACCGGCAGCAGCACCACGGCCAGGGCGGTGGCGAGCGCGGCGGCCGGCAGCACGGTGACCGCGTTCTCCGCGAGGAGCCGGCCGACGACGCCGCGGCGCGAGGCTCCCCGGGCGCGCAGCAGCAGCAGTTCGGCCGTACGGCGGTCCGCGCCGAGCCCGGCCGCCAGGCACAGCACCACCAGGGCCTCTCCGGCCAGTCCGGCGGGTCCGAGGGCGGCGAGCGGTGCGACCGCCTGCTGGCGGGCCTGCGCCTGGGTGAACAGCCGCGGCAGCCCGGAGGTGACCTGCAGTTGCTCGCGCCCGGTGGTCCGCCGCAGGTCGGAAGCGGTGGACCCGGCCACGTACGAGGCCACGGCGGCGGCCACGTCCGGCAGCCGGTCGGCGCGCAGCGTCCCGGTGTCCAGGGGGAGCCGCCAGAAGTCGTTGACGGTGCCGCCCCACGTGTCGAGCCGTCCGAGCCCCTCGGCTCCGACCAGCGCGGTCACCCGCCAGAAGGGCGTCAGACAGGCCGCCGTGGGACAGGGCAGGCCGTCCCAGTAGACCTCCGCGGGGTCCTCGGCGACGTAGAGCCCGACGATCTCCGCGAGGAAGGGGGTCCCGACGGCGGAAGCGGTCGTCAGGACCGTGCCGACCCGGGCGCCCAGGGTCTCGGCCGCGCTCTTGGCCAGGGCCACGGGCAGGGGGGCGCCCTCGGCCGCGCCGCCGGGCCAGCGCCCCTCGACGAGGCGGGCGTGGGAGGCGGCCTGCGGCAGGTGGAGGAGGGTCAGCAGGGTGTCCGGCGGGGGGTCGCCGGGCATCCTCTTGAGCTCAGGGTTGGACAAGGCCTGCGGGGTGACCGTGACCGTGCCGTGGACCGGGCCGGTCGCGGCCAGCTCGATGCCGGTACGGGGGCCGGTGTTCGCGCGCAGGGCCGCCAGGACGGAGTCCAGCGACTGCGGGGTCCTCTGGCCGGGGAGGGCGCGGGCGCTGGCGTACAGGCTGGTCGGGCCGGGGCCCTGCTCGTGGAGGTAGGAGCGCAGGGCGTCGTCGGCGCCGCGGTCCAGGGCCCGCGGCAGGGCGGCCGCCAGCAGGACGGCGACGAACGCCAGCGCCGCGGCGAGCCCCGCCGCCAGCGGCATCGCCCGGAGCCGGGTGCGCACCCACGGGACGCCGGAGCCGCCCCGCGGCACGGCGGCCGGGGAACGGCCGCCGCCGCCGTCGCCGGCGGTGCGGGTCGTACGGGTGGTCCGGTCCGTGGGGGCGCCGGCCGCGTCGGCGGAGGGGCCGGTGGCGCGGCCGGAGGTGGTGCGGGTCGTGGCTGGGGCGGCGCCGTCGCCGGTGCTCCCGCCGTCGTGCCGGGCGGGGCGCCCCGGCCAGGAAGAGGGGCCGGGGGCCGCCGGGTTGCCGGGCGGCACGCCGCCGGCGGCCGTGTGCGGGCCGGGCGGGGTGGCGCCGGGGGTGCTCCGGCCGGAGGGCGCGGTGCCCTCGGGACCGGCGGGCGGGGTGGTCACATCTCCTCCACGTACCGCAGCCGCGCGGCTGCACCTCGGTCGGTCCGTCGCCCGCGGCCGCCGAGCACCGCCGACAGCAGGGGCACCGCCGCGACCGCGGCGGCCAGCAACAGGGTCTGGAGACCCGGCAGGTCCACCACGACCCCGGGCACCGGGCGTTGCGCGGCCGGCGTCAGGATCATCAGCGGTACCACCAGATGGACGATCGCGGCGCCCAGGCCCAGCCCGACGGCCGTCCCGAGGCCGACCAGCAGACAGCCCTCGGCGGCGGCGGTCCCGGCGAGCCGGGCCCGCGGGGCGCCCAGGGCCGTCAGGATCGCGTGCTCGCGGGCCCGTTCCCGTCCGGACGCGGCCGCCGAGGCACCGAAGCCGATCGCGGCGAGGACCGCGCACGCCACCGCCAGGGCCGCCAGCGCGGCCTGCGGGCCCGCGCTCAGCGGATCTCGCAGCAGACCGGCGGCGACCTCCTCGCGCAGCAGCACCTTCTGCGAGCCGGCGCCCGCGCGGATCCGGGCGGCGGCCAGGGCCGGCTCCCGGTCGTCCGGCGAGGAGGCGGGCAGCCACCACTCGTCGGCGGGCGGCAGGTCCTTGGCGTCCTCGGCCGCGAGCTGCCGTGCGGCCGCGTCCAGGTCCACGGCCAGGGCGGTGTCACCGGCCACGGGCAGCGACCCGACGGCCGAGGCGATCCGCACCTGCACGGTGGTGACGCCCAGCCGGACGGGCACCTTGTCGCCCACGGAGGCCCCCACGGCGGCGAGGAACCCGCGGGTGGCGACCCCGCGGACCTCGGCGGGCGGGCCGCCGGGGCTCAGCGAGACCTCCACGGGCTTGCCGGGCGGGCCCTGGTAGTGCAGGCGCAGCAGGTCCGGTGCGGCGGGCCGCAGGGCGGCGGCCGGGACCCCCTTGGCCGCTTCGGGGGTACGCAGGTGCCAGTCGGGCGCGGTGGCCGTCACGGGTGCGGCGGCTCCGCCCGGGGTCTCGCTCACCGAGACGCGGTGCAGGGCCAGTTCCCCCTCGACCGGGACCACCGACTCGGCGTCGAACCACGCTGGCTGGAGCCCGTAGGACATCACGAGGCCCACGATGCGCAGGGGGCCGGCGGCGGACCCCAGCGGGGATCCGGTCAGCGGGTCGAGGGGGACCGAGACGGTGCCGGAGCCGCTCGTCGGGAGGGCGGCGACCGGGGTCCGGTACGTGAGCCCGAACCGGTCGCGCAGCAGCACCCCGAGCGTCGGGCGGCCGGCCGACGCGGGGTCGGCGGTCACGGACACGTCGAGGTCGATGCGCCGCGGGTCACCCGGCAGGGCGATCCCGTCGGCGCCCGGCCCGGCACCCGGGGCGGCCGGGGGCACGGCGAGCGGGGCGAACAACTCGGCCGTCGGCCGTCCGTCGCGCAGGTCGGCCCGCAGCGGCAGCCGGCCGGCTGCGCGCGAATCCAGGGCGAGCAGCCGTCCGGGCTTGTTCCCCGGCAGGGCCACCTCGGTGTGGATCACCGGGATGATGCGGTCGCCGCCGGGCAGGGCCGCGTACCGGCCGCCCCGGCCCATCGGGGCCAGGTCGCCGCCGGTGATCCGCAGGCCGCCGGCGGTGGCGAAGTCGGCCTGGTCGCGCTGGGAGGCGGACCAGGCGGAGTGCTGGCCGAGGGCGAGCACCCCGCTGGACACCGCGAGCACCAGCAGCAGCACCGGTCCGGTGGCCCGCTGCGGCCGGCGGGCCAACTGCCAGCCGACCAGGGCCGGACCCAGCCCGCGTCCCCGGGCGGCGATCCGCCCGCCCAGCCGGGCCGCGAAGGGCAGCAGCCGCAGCACGAGCAGGGTGCCCGCGCACAGGGCCAGCGTCGGGGCCGCCACCAGGACGGGGTCCACGCCGAGGACGTCGCCCCCGGCCGGAGCGGCGTCCCCCGCGCCGCCGCCGTACCGGGAGAGCTGCCGGTAGGCGAGGACCGCGAGGGCCACCAGTGCCAGGTCCGCGCCGGAGCGGGCGAAGCCCGACACCACAGCCCGACGGCGCCCGCCGCGCCGCAGGGCGGCGGCCGTGGCGCCGCGCAGGACGGCGGGCAGCGTGGTCAGCAGTACGCACAGCAGCGCGCAGACCGCCGCGGCCGGCCACAGCAGCCAGGAGCCGCCCGTGTCGAACGGCACGTGGGCCAGCGGCCCGTAGCGGACCGCCAGGCGCAGCAGGAGGGGGGTGAGCAGCGGGGCGAGCACGGCGGCCGGGACCGCGAGCAGCAGGGACTCGGCGGCGGAGAGGAGGCCGAGCCGGCGGCGGGAGGCGCCGCGCGCGGTCAGCAGGACCCGCTCCGGTTCCTGACGTTCCCTCAGGAAATGGGCCACCAGCAGCAGGGCGGCCGAGGCCAGGACGGCGAGCTGGAGGGCGCCGACGAGCAGGGTGGAGCGGGCGACCCGCTGACCGGACTGCAGGTCCGCTATGAAGGACGGCAGTTCGCCGCTCACCGTCAACCCCGAGGGGGGCGTGGTCTCGGCCGCGGCGGCCCGGCCGCGCACGGCCTCGACCGCGGAGCGGGGCGTGCCGGTGAAGTCGGGGGTCAGCAGGGTGGCGCGGCTGTTCTGCGGGAGGCCGCCCGCGGTGAAGGCCGAGTCGTCGACGAGGAGAGGGCCGTAGGTGGTGAAGCTGCCGACCTGCACCTCGCGTCCGCCGAGCGGGTCGAGCCGCCAGTACGGGGCGTCCGGTTCGGCGGCCCGGTAGACGCCCGTGACGAGCACGTCCAGCGGGGCGCCGCCGAGGCGGTCCTCCAGCCGGACCTCGGCGGGCAGCCGCTCGGGGGCCAGGCCGAGGCGGGTCAGGGCCGCCGTGGGCAGGGCAACCGGCAGCCTGCCCGGGTTCGGGCCGACCGCCTCGGGCCACCGGCCGGCGAGGAGCCGTACGCGGTTGCGGTCCAGCGCGGCGAGCAGGGTGAGGTCGGCGTCCTTGCCGGGGGCCCGTTCGCCGGGCAGCCCGTACGAGCGGCTGCGCGCCAGGCTCTCGGCGCCGGTCGGCACGGAGCCGAAGACCCGGTCCGTGAAGGCCCGTACGGCCGCGTCGTCGGCGGGGCGCTGTGGCAGGGCGTGTTCGCCGGTGAGCACGACGGCGGTGCGCGCCCGTTCCGGTCCGGTCAGGGCCCGGCGCATGCCCGCGTCGCCGACGCTCCGGGTGAACGCCAGCAGGGCGGTCAGCGCGGTCGTGGTGATGACCATGGTGAGCAGTACGGCGGTGGCGAGCGGCCAACGCCCGCGCAGCCGGCGCATGACGAAGCCGAGCATGTGCCTGTTCCTCCCCCATCCGGACTAAAGGCCCCGGATAGCGGACGATGCTGTCAGATGCGATCAAGTAGCGGAAGGGACTTGCGTGATGGATGTGACAGATGAGCAAATTCGGACGTGAGGGCGGGAGAGTGTCGGAAGCGCTCTCCGGGGCGGCGCCGCCGCCCGCCGATTCGAGGGGGAACCCACCATGACCCAGCAGCAGGTCAGCGCCGCCACCACCGCCGTCGCGCCCATGGTGGTGGTGCGCGACCTCCGGCGGAGCTTCGGGAGCGGGGCCCGGACCGTACACGCCCTGCGCGGCGTCTCGTTCGAGGTGCGGCGCGGTGAACTCACCGCTCTCAAGGGGCGGTCGGGGTCGGGCAAGACCACCCTCATGAACCTGGTCGGCGGACTCGACTCCCCGACGGGCGGCACCGTCGAGCTCGACGGCACCGATCTGACGGGCCTGGACGAGAGCGGCCGGCTCGCGCTGCGCAGGGACCGGATCGGTTTCGTGTTCCAGTCCTTCGGCCTGATCCCGGTGCTCACCGCCGCGGAGAACGTCGGCGTCCCCCTGCGGATGCGGGGGGTCCCCGCGAAACAGCGCGAGGAGCGCGTGCGCACCCTGCTGGCCCTGGTCGGTCTCGCCGACCACGCCGGACAGCGCCCCGGGGAGCTGTCCGGCGGTCAGCAGCAGCGCGTCGCGGTGGCCCGCGCGCTGGCCAATGAGCCCGCCCTGATCATCGCGGACGAGCCCACCGGCCAGCTGGACTCCGAGACGGGCCGCTCGATCATGCGGCTGCTGCGCGCGGTGGTGCGCAGCGAGGGGGTCACCGCCCTGGTCGCCACCCACGATCCGGAACTGATGGAACTCGCCGACCGGGTGGTGGAGTTGCGCGACGGCCGGATCGTCGAGGCGACCGGCTGAGGGGCTCCGGGCGGTACGGCCCGGGTGGCGGGGGGAGCCACCGGGCCAGGAGGGCGGCCGGCAGCAGCGGGGCCGGGGTGAGGAGCGTGAAGGTCACGGACCCACCACCCGCTCCCGGTCGGAGGGGCGAGGGCGCACACGGGCGTCGAGGTCCAGCAGGAGCCGCAGGGACCGCGAGGTCGCGGCGGTCTCCCAGGAGCGTCCGCTGCGGGTCCACCCGTCCAGTACGTCGAGCAGGGCCGAGTCGCAGAAGGTGACGAGGGCGGCGTCGAGGACGAGCCGTCGGGCGCCGCCGGCGGCGCCTTCGTCGAGGAGGCCGCGCAGGGGGGCGCAGGTGAAGAGGTCGAACTCCCCGGCGAGGCTGACGGCGAGGACGCCGTCGCGGAGCGTGGACCGTAAGCGGGGCACCGGGTCGGGCGGGTCGGGCGGCGCGGCGGAGGTGGCCGAGGCGGCCAGGTCGGCCGGG
This sequence comes from Streptomyces sp. NPDC031479, assembly GCF_055581065.1. Taxonomy (NCBI): domain Bacteria; kingdom Bacillati; phylum Actinomycetota; class Actinomycetes; order Kitasatosporales; family Streptomycetaceae; genus Streptomyces; species Streptomyces sp. NPDC031479. The sequence continues at coordinate 174,762 of NZ_JBVIKC010000004.1, read as the reverse complement.
GTGGCCAGGTCAGCAGGGGTGGCCGAAGCGGCCGGGGCGGCTGGGGTGGCCGAGGCGGCCGGAGCAGCCGGGGTGGCCGGGGCAGGGATGCCGGGGGCGTCGGCGGAGCCGGCCGCGGCCAGTATCGGGGCGCTTATCGCCTTTATGGGACTGTTCATGCCCCTCCCAACGGTCTCCGCCCCGGCCGGGAAGCGGCGGCCGGGCGCACTTCACCCGCGTGGGGCGCCCGGGTGGCCCGTTCCGGCGATCTTCGTCACCCGGGCGGGTCCCCGCCGCGCGCGAACGCGTCCCGCGGACGGCGATACCGGACAGCGGGTGCGTGGACGCGGATGCGGCGCGGGCTCGGGGCGGCCGGTGACGCGGCGGGCGCGAAGCGCGTGGCGGCCCTGGGCCGACGCCGAAGTCACCCGGCGGGGAGCGGGCTGCCGAACGGGCCCGAGCCGAACGGGCCTGAGCCGAACGGGCCCGAGCCGAACGGGACCTCGCCCACGAGGCCCTCGCCGGGGCGGAAGCCCACCACCGGGAGGCCGACCGGGCCGCCCGCTCGGCCCGCCGCGCGGCCACGACCGCCGGACGCCGGCGGAAGCGGACGCAGGCCCCCGGGGCCGAAGTGGCGTCGTTCAGGAGCCACTTCGACGACGGGCCCGGCGGCCCCCGCCGGATCCGCGCACCCTCCCACGGGTCAGGGCGGGGGCGGGAGCCGGTGGGCGCGGCGTTCCTCCGGGGTCGGGGGATGGAGCACGCGGGCCGCCGACAGGCGCAGCAGGGGCGCGGGGTCCGGGTCCGCCGGGGTCCACAGCCGGACGGTCCGGTCGCGGGAGGCCGTCGCGATGCGGGTGCCGTCGGGGGACCAGCACAGGCCGTTGACCCAGTCGGCGTGCAGCCCCACCACGACGGCCGGGGCCGTCGCCGACGCGGGGTCCCACAGCCGGACCGTGCGGTCCCGGGAAACGGAGGCCAGCCGGGTCCCGTCCGGGGACCAGGCGATCTCCTGGACCCGGTCCTCGTGACCCGTCAGGACCACGTGCCCCGCGGAGGACCCCGCCGGGTCCCACAGCCGCAGCGTGCGGTCCCGGGAGCCGGTGGCCAGCCGCCGTCCGTCCGGGGACCAGGCGACCTTCCACACCTGGTCGGCGTGGCCCTCCAACGTCCCGACCCGCTCGCCGGTGTCCGGGTCCCAGAGGATCACCGTGCGGTCCGTCCCGCAGGTCGCCAGCCGCGTTCCGTCCGGCGACCAGTCGGCCCCGGTGACCCAGTCCCGGTGGCCGCGCAGCACCCGCAGCGGGGCTCCGCCCGCCGCGTCCCACACCCGTACGAGACCGTCGCGCGCGGCCGTCGCCAGCCGGGTCCCGTCGGGGGACCAGCAGACCGCCGACACCTCGTCGCCGTGCCCGTCCAGCTCCAGCGCCGCCGGGCCGCCGTCGCGCGGCCACAGTGCCGCCGTGCCGTCCCGGCGGCCCACCGCGAGCCGGGTGCCGTCGGGCGACCAGGCCAGGTCCCCGCACTGCCCGGGGAACAGCACCTCGGGCGGTCCGAACTCCGGGGCCCGCCAGACCCGTACGGTCCCGTCCTCGGAGGCGCTCGCCAGCCGGCTGCCGTCCGGCGACCAGGCCGTACGCCACACCGACTCGGTGTGCCCGCGCAGTACCGACGGCGGCGCGCCCGTGTCCCACACGGCGAGGGTCCGGTCCTGCGAGGCCGTGGCCAGGCGTCGGCCGTCCGGGGCCCAGGAGAGCGCGTACAGGGCGCCCCGGTGCCCGGTGAGCCAGAGCGCCGCGTCCTGCGGGTCCTCACCCGGGAGCAGGTCCCAGACGCGCACGTTGCGGTGCTGGTCACCGGCGGCGAGCCGGGTTCCGTCGGGGGAGAAGGCCAGGCAGTTGATCCCGTCCATGCTCTCGAACGTGCGGACCGCCGCCCCCGTCGCCGCGTCCCGGAGCACCACCGTCCGGTCCGTCGACCCGGAGGCCAGCAGGGCGCCGTCCGGGGACCAGCACAACGCCGTGACCCGGTTCCGGTGCGCGGGCCCGGCCGGGACCGGGCCGCCGGGGCCCGCCGACGGCCACACCCGTACGACCCCGTCCTCACCGGCCGCCGCGAGCCGGCTGCCGTCGGGGGACCAGGCCGCGCTCCACACCATGCCCGGCGGCGCCTCCAGGGTGCCGGCGGGGGACAGTGCGGCCGGGTCCCACAGCCGGAGCACCCCGTCGCCGGCCGCCGACACCAGCCGGCGGCCGTCCGGGGAGAAGGCGAGCGCCCCGTGCCCGCCGCCATCCCCGCCATCCCCGCCGTCCCCGCCGTCCCCGTGCCGTACGGTCGCCGACCGGCGCCAGGACGCCGTCTCCCACGAGGTCAGCCGCGCGTCGCGGGTGGCGCACACGAGCAGGGCCCCGTCGGGCGACCAGACCACCGCACGGGGCCACCGGCCCGGCACGTCGAGCACCGCCGAAGGCTCCTCGGCCAGGGCGCCCGTCGCGGCCTCCGCCCCGGTGCCCGCCCCGGTGCCCGCCCCGGTGCCCGCCCCGGTACCCGCCTCCCACACGCGCAGCCGTCCGTCACCCGAACAGGCCGCGAGCCGCGTCCCGTCGGGCGACCAGGCCGCGCCCGTCACCGCCGCCCCGAAATCCCCGTGCACCGCCCGCAGCAGCGAGCCGTCCAGCGCGGTCCGCAGCGCCTGGAGGGCGCCCGGGGTCGGCGCCCACTCGGTGACCGCCGCGCGGGCGATCCCGATCGCGGTCTCCGGCTCCCGGCTCTCCAGTACCCGGGCCGCCACCGCGTCCGCGGTGCCGGCCCGCGCCGCGCCGTCCGCACGGGCGCTGCGGTCGACGTACTCCACGACGAGCGCCGACACCTCCAGCCCGGACGGGGCGCCGGCCTGCCCGGCCAGCCAGGACCGCGCGTCCGCCAGCCGGTCCCCGGTCAGCAGGAACGCCCCGCCCCGCCCCGCGAACTCCCATTCCTGCGCCCAGCGTTCCCACGCGCCCCGCTGCCGCAGCCGCTCGACGTGGGCCTCGACGGCCGCGCGGAGCGGCGGCCACCGGCGCAGCAGTGCCTCGTGGGCCAGGTCGAGGATCCCCGCGTCGGAGGTCAGCAGCCGGCCCGCGACGAAGGCGTCGGCGATCTCCCCCTCGGCGGGCGTCAGTTCGGCGCGCGCGACCCGCCTGCGCACCGCCTCCCCGCCCCGTACGGTGACCAGCCGCAGCAGCGTCCCCACCACCGGGTCGTCGCCGTGCGGACCGCCGGGGCCCAGCAGTTCCGCTCGGATCCGGTCGGCCTGCCCGACGAGCGCGCCCGCGACCCCGCCGACCTCCCGGTACAGGGCGTGGCCGATCACGGACCCGGGCCCGCCCGCGCGCCGGTACAGCTCCTGGAGGGTGTAGGCGAGCAGCGGCAGCGCGTCGCCGCCCCCGCAGTCGTCGACGATCCGGGGGACCAGCCCCGCCTCGAACTCCACCCCGGCGGCGGCCCCCGGGCGGGCCACCACCTCGTGCAGCGCCTCCCGGGGCAGGGCGCCGATCACCATCGGATCCCGTACCAGGGGCGCCAGTGCGCCCTCCAGGAACCCGGTCAGGAAGTCCGAGCGCAACGTGCCCACCAGCCACAGCCGCGGATCCCGGTCCAGGACCTCCCGTACCGCCTCCGCGAAGGCCGTGCGCTCCCCGGCGCCCGACAGCGTCAGCAGCTCCTCCAACTGGTCCACCACCAGCACCCTCGGCCGGCCGTCCCGTGGCCCGCCGTCCACGGCCGCGTGCAGCGCGCCGACCGGATCGGTGCCGGGGGTGATGGCCGGGTACGCGGTCCAGCGCGCGCGGCGCCCCGTCAGCGCGGGCAGCAGCCCGGCCCGGACCAGCGAGGACTTGCCGGAGCCGGAGGGCCCGACCACCGTCACGCACCGGTGCGCCCGCGCCGGGACCGCCGGGTGCAGCCGGGCGACCAGCTCGGCGGTCTCCCGCTCCCGGCCGAAGAAGACGGCCGCGTCCTCTTCCCCGAAGGCCTCCAGCCCGGGGTACGGGGGCTGACCGGCCGTCCACCGGGCGGCCGGCGCGGCCGGCCGGCGTTCCAGCCAGCGCAGCCACAACTGCCCGCCGACCAGGGCCAGCAGGCCGATCCCGACGAGGGGTATCGACCACTGGCGGAGCAGCCGCAGCGGGAGCGGGACCTCGCCCTCCACGTTGGTCGCGTAGTTCGTCGCGATCCCCAACAGGGCGCCCACCAGCATCAGCAGCACGTCGAGCACCAGTGCGAGAGGTCGTCGTTGCATGGGTCGAAAACCTACTCGGTGTGCAGGACCGTCGCGATCGTCGCCCGTGCGGCCGAGCGTGCCGGAACCAGCGCGCCGAGCACGGCGATCACCACACCCGCCAGCAGCAGGAGGGCCAGTTGCGGCGCGTGCCAGACGTCCTTCATCGACTCCGGGAAGGACACCACCCCGACGTGGTCCACGACCAGCCGGTGCGCCACCACGCCCAGCGGGATCCCGAGCAGCCCGCCGGCCGCGCCCAGCCCGGCGACCGAGGCCACCGTCATCACCACCACCTGCCGGGGCGTCATCCCGATCGATTTGAGCATGCCGAGGTCCCGGCGGCGCTCACGGGTGTTCAGCAGCACGGTGTTGAACACCCCGAGGGCGGCGACGACGGTCAGCAGCACCGTGAACACCGTGGAGAAGGTCACCACGGTCGTCGTGCCCGCGTTGGAGGTGTCCGGAACGGAGGCGCGCAGGCCCGGGTCGATCGCCTCGACGTCCTTCGCACGGGCCCGTGCGTCGGTCCCCGGGGCCAGCCGCACCGTGTACTCGATGGCGCGGAGGTCCGGCGCGAGCTTCAGGAGGGTCGGCCAGGAGGCTTCCAGGGCCTGCGCGTTGCCCTCGATGAGCTCTCCCACGACGACCACCGGGGCCTGCCGGCCGTGCAGTTCCAGCGTGGTCCGGTCACCGATCGCCAGCCCGCGCTGCGTCAGGAACGCCGGACCGGCGACGACCTCGCCCTCCGCCTCCGGCGCCCGGCCCCGCACGATCCGGTACGGATCCCGGGACGCGTCCCCGCGGTAGAAGTCGGCGAAGACCGTCTGTGCCTGCCCCGCCAGGTGAGCCTGGGAGAGCGCGCGAGCCCGTACCCCGGCCGTGCCGGGCAGCGCCCGCAGCCGGTCCTCGATCTGCGGGTCGGTGAGCGCCGGCGGGGTACGGCCGTTGCCCGGACCGCCCGCCGACACCTGGATCCGGGTGCCCCCGCCCTGGCCCGCGTCCGCGTAGGCCAGCATCGTGCCGGTCAGTCCTGTCGCCAGGGTCACCGTGGTGACGCCGAGCACGATCGCGGAGAGGGTCAGCAGGGTACGCGCGGGCCGGGCGAACGACTGCCCCAGCCCTAGGCTGACGGACCGCGGCAGCCGGCTGCCGCCGAGCAGCCGCTGCACGCGCCGCCCACGGCCGGTACGCGCAGCGCCGGACGGGCTGATCGCCCGTGCGGCGGGCAGCCGGTGCGCCCGCAGGGCGGGGGCCAGAGCGGTCAGCAGGACGAGGGCGGGCATGCCCGCCAGGCAGACGACGGACACCCACGTGCCGTACGCGCCGACGGAGGCCCGGCCGGTCTCGATGCCGGCGAACGCGACCTTCAGGATCGGCCCCGCCAGGGCGTTGCCGGCGAGGGTGCCGAGGACGCAGCCGACGGCGGCCGGCAGGCAGACCATCGTCAGGTAGACGCCGACGACCTGGTTCGGGGTGAAGCCCACGGCCTTGAGCACGCCGATGTGCCGGTAGCCGGAGACGACGGCCCCGCTGACGACGTTCCCGACGATCAGGCAGGACACCAGGAGGCCGAGCACGCCGAAGAAGGTGATGAAGGGGAGGTAGGAGTCGGCCAGCGCCGAGAAGGCCGCCTTCAGGGTGAAGTAGTCCTGCGCGCCGGTCAGCGATCCGCCCGGGAGGTCCGCGGTGGCTTCGGCCAGGGCGGCGTCCAGCCCGCTCCGGCTCGACGCGTCGGTGAACCGGTACAGCATCTGCGCCGAGGTGGGGTGCATCGCGGCCATCTGCTCGGGCGTGACCCAGGCGCTGGCCGACTTGCTCATGCCGGCGGCGAAACCGACGACGGTCAGCTTCGGCCCCCCCGGGGAGTCGAGGGTGGTGCCGAGCAGTTCCGGGCCGGGGGAGCCCTGGGAGGGCCAGTTGACGACGATCTCCCCGGGCTCGGTGGCCCAGTGCCCTTCGAGGATTTCGAGCCGGTCCACCGGGCCCGCCGGATCGGCCCGGCCCACGACGGAGAGCGTGCCGCCCGCCGTCCAGAGCCAGCCGTCGGGAACGTTGACGACGGCCTGCCCGAAGGGGCCCGCCGAGGCCTCCACCCCCGGTCGGCCCGCGGTCCGCGCGAGCTGCTCCGGCGAGACCCTGCCGGTGTCGAAGGACGCCACCACGTGCGCGCCGCGCTGGCGGGCGTGCGCCTTCTCGAAGGGGCTCGACGCGGCGTCGAGCAGGGCGAGGGCGAGCAGCACGGTGGTGGTGGAGCACAGGACGACCAGCCCGATGACGAAGGTCTGCACCCGGCGGCGCCGGACGGCCGCGCGGGCCGCCCGCCACACGGCGTTCACGCGGTCACCGCCAGCGCGCTCTCGCGGGCCACGCGGCCGTCGGCGACCTCGACCAGGCGGCTCGCGCAGCGGGTGGCCAGGTGGGGGTCGTGGGTCACGATCAGCAGGGTCTGGCCGATCTGGTTGAGGTCGATCAGCAGGTCCATCACCTGTTCGCCGGAGCGGCTGTCGAGGGCGCCGGTCGGCTCGTCGGCGAGCAGCAGCGCGGGCCGGTTCATCAGCGCCCGGGCCACGGCGACCCGCTGGCGCTCGCCGCCGCTGAGGGTGGCGGGGTAGTGGTCGCGCCGGTCGGCGATCCCGAGCTCGTCGAGGAGTTCCAGGGCCCGGCGGCGGGCCTGACGGGCGGAGACGCCGGTCAACTGGGCGGCCAGCGCCACGTTGTCGAGGGCGGGCAGGTCGTCGATGAGGTTGAAGAACTGGAAGATCATGCCCACGCCGCGGCGGCGGAACAGGGCCAGACCGGTCTCCGACAGGGACCCCAGGTCCTGGCCGTGCACCTCGACGGTGCCCGCCGTCGGCCGGTCCAGGCCGGCCACCATGTTGAGCAGGGTCGACTTGCCGCAGCCCGAGGGCCCCATCACGGCGACCGCCTCCCCCTTGCGGATCTCCAGCGAGAGGCCGTCCAGGGCCTTCGCGTCGCCGTACTCCTTGTGCACGCCGTCCAGCCGGACGACGACCCCGGGGGCGCTGTCGTGATCTTTTGTCATGCCCCGAACTTAGAAGGCCCGCCCCGCGCCGGGCGTCACCCACCGGATGTAACCCGGGGGGCGGGTCATCCCACAGATGTACGCGGGCGCGCCGCCGCCCCTGCCCTTCTGGTGCCCGGGGGCCTTCGGGTCCCCGACCAGGCTGGGGTTGGAGAAGTGCACCCGGGTCTCCCGGCCGTCAGCCGTCGACGTCCCGGAGTTCCCTCCAGTTGCCGAGCAGTTCGCCGGGCGGCGAGTGGAAGAGGCCCGGCGGGTAGCTTCTCGTCGAGCTGATCGGCAGTGCACCACTTCACCACGGGGTTGATCCCGGCGCCGAATCCCGCGGGCGGGGCGGTGAAGGCGCGCCGTACCTGCTCGGTGGTGGGCCTTCCTTCCCCGGCGAATAGCCCGGTGCGGCCGTTCAACACGAGGGCGCGGTTAGAGTACTGGGCGGTCCGCGGGGGACGGGCCGGGTGTGCGGGGCGGATGAGGGGGAGGGTGCGGTGGGCTGGCTGACGGGGGTGGCGCTGGCGTCGGCGGGCGCGGCGGCCGTGGTCGCGCTCTGCCTGGGGGTCGCGCTGGCGCGGACCCGGCGTGCGCACCGGGCGGCCCGGGGGGAGCACGGCTGGCTGCTGGAGCGGGAGCGCGAGAGCGCCGCCCGCGGGGCGGTCGACGCGGAACGGGCCAGGATCGCCGCCGAACTCCACGACATCGTCAGTCACAACGTGAGCCTGATGATCGTGCAGGCCGGGGCGGCCCGCGAGGTGCTCGCGACCATGCCGCAGGAGGCAGCGGCCGCGATGAGCGCGGTGGAGAACGCCGGCCGGAACACCATGACCGAGCTGCGCCACCTCCTCGGCCTGCTCGCGCCCGCCCAGGACGGTGAGGACGAGCCCTACGGGGGCGTCGCCGAGCTGACCCCGCAGCCGAGCCTGAGCCGGCTGAGCCCGCTCATCGACAAGATCGCCTTCGCCGGGCTGCCGGTGGACGTACGGATCTCCGGCGAGCCGCGGCCCCTCCCGGCGGGGATCGACGTGACGGCGTACCGGATCATCCAGGAAGCGCTGACCAACGCGCTCAAACACGGGGACGGGGTGAAGGCCGAGGTGACGGTGCGGTACGCGGACAGTGCCTTGCGGGTGGAGGTGCTCAGCGGCGGCCCGAGCGTGCTGACCGCCGACGCGGGCGCGGACGACGGCGGGGCCCGCGCGGGCGGGCGGCCCGGCGGGCAGCCGAAGGCCGAGGGGACCGGTCGGGGGCTCCTGGGCCTTCGGGAACGCGTCGCCGTCTACGGGGGCGACCTCGATGCCCGCCGCCGCCTAGGCGGCGGGTTCCGGGTCCGCGCGCGCCTTCCCCTGGACCGGCCGTGACGGCGGCCGCACCCGGGCCCCGGGTGCTGATAGCCGACGACCAGGAACTCGTGCGCACCGGCTTCCGGCTGATCCTGACGGCCCGGGGGATCGAGGTGGCCGGGGTGGCCGCGGACGGGGTCGAGGCGGTGTCGATGGCGCGGAGCCTGCGCCCCGACGTGGTCCTGCTCGACATCCGGATGCCGCGCATGGACGGTCTGGAGGCCGCCCGCCGGATCATGGCCGAACTCCCCGGCTGTCGCGTCATCATGCTGACCACCTTCGACCTCGACCAGTACGTCTACGCCGCCCTCGCGGCCGGGGCCAGCGGGTTCCTGCTCAAGGACGTCACCCCCGAACACCTGGCGGCCGCCGTACGGCTGGTGGGGACAGGCGATGCCCTGCTCGCGCCCTCCATCACCCGCCGCCTGGTCGAGCGGTGCGCCCCGGCCGCCGGCCCGTCCGCGAACGCCGCGGCCGGGGGCCCGGCGCCGCACCGGGACCTGGCCGCGCTGACCCCGCGCGAGCGGGAGGTGCTGACCCTGATGGGCCACGGGCGGTCCAACGGCGAGCTGGCGGGGGAGCTGACGCTCAGCGAGGCCACCGTGAAGACCCACGTGGCGAGGATCTTCGCCAAACTCGGCCTGCGGGACCGGGCCCAGGCCGTGGTCCTCGCCTACGAGACGGGGCTGGTCACCCCGGGATCGGCCGACGGCCCTCCGGTGTAGCGGCCCCGCCGGGCGTCCCCCTCAGGGCATCGAATCCCGCATCACCGCGAGCGGGAGGGCCGGGTGGGCCGCCGCGGCCTCCACCACCTGCCAGTCCGGGTCGTCCAGCAGGCGGGGCAACTCCCGTGCGGGCAGTGCAGGATGGGCGGCGGCGTGCCGGCGGGCCCTGACGTCGGCCAGGCAGCCGAGCAGCGCGGGCCCCGTGGCGTTCGGATGCCGCGCCACGGCCCGCAGCACTCCCAGCACCGGCGGATCGTGGCGGACCAGTTCCTCCAGCAGGGCGCCCGGGGCGTCCGGGTTGGCGGCGACCTGCGCCAGGACCGCCACGCCGTGCCGCGCCGCCATCGCGCGCAGCCGGTCCTCGCCCAGGCCCGGGTGGGAGGCGACGGCCTTGACCACCTTCGCGTCAGGATCGGCGGCGAGGGCGTCGCGGACCGCGGGCGGCAGATCGCGCCGCCGCGCCACGAGCGCCCGTACGCCCGCCTCGGCCGAGGCCGCCAGCCGGTCGACCTCGGCCTCCGTCGCGGCGGCGATCCGGGGCAGCGGCTCCCGGCCGGCCCGCGCCCGGCCGACCGGCCCGGCCAGTAGGTCGAGTGGCAGGCGGGGGTGGCGGATCAGGCGGGACAGCACCTCCGGGTCCCGGACGCCGGCGAGTTCGCGGATCACCGCCTCACCGGTCCCGGGATTGCCGGCCAGGGCCCACAGGACCCCGGGCATCGGGTCGCGGGCGAGTTCCGCGTACACCCGCTGAGGCAGACCGGCCCGTGCGGCCACGCGCTCGCGCAGCAGCATCGAGGGGTCGCCGGCGAACCGGGCCACGTCATCGGCGGGAGTCGAGGGGTTGGCCAGGGCGGCCTGCCGCGTGTCCTGGACGGTGGACCGGTGGGAGCCGTCGCAGGCGGCTCCGCTGCGGACGTAGGGCTGCCACCAGCGCAGTTCCGGGTCCTTCTCGCAGACGGAACACTCGGACGCCGGGGGCAGTCCCTCGCCGGTGAGCAGCGCGGAGAGCAGGGCCGGGGGCACCGCCTCGTTCTCGTTGAGGGCGGTCATCAGGCGCACCTCGGCGTGCGGATGCGCGGCCAGCAGGGCCGCCGTTGCCGGGTCCGGGGTCCCGTACAGCGCGAGGCCGCTCACCACGTCGAGCTGGTGGTCGGCGGCCAGCAGGGCGGCGACCTCCGGCGGCAGACCGGGGCAGAAGGCCAGCTTCCGCCGGCGGTCGGAGTCGGTGTCCGTGACGAGGAGAGCGGGCCAGTGCGGCAGGCCCAGGCCCTCGTCGAGCAGGGCGAGGGCGGCGTCCGGCAGGGCCCGCGGATCGATGTCGTCGGCGCGGAGCACCCCCCGGCGGACCGGCCCGACGGCCAGGATCCCCCGGTGGGCGGCCAGGGCCAGGGCCTGGTCACGGCTCAGGTCCGCCCGGTCGGAGAGGGCGGAGTCCACCCAGCCGCCCTCCTCGGCGCCCTCCCCGACGGCGAAGGCGATCAGCCGGGCGACGAACGCGGGCGGCAGCGCCGGATTGGCGGCGAGCCCTTGCAGCAGGTGCCTCACCGGCCCACCTCCACGCCGGTCGGTGTGGCCGCGCCGGTGCCGGGGCCGGACTCGGGGCCGGACCCCGGGCCGGAGCCGGTGCCCGCGCCGGAGGCCGCCCCCGAGTCGGCCGCCGCCGCTTCGCGCAGGGCGTCCCGCAGGGCGGCGGCGAGCGGGTCGAGGGGGGTGCGGCGCGGGGTCGCCACCCCGATGTGGCGGGCCGGGCGCGGTGGGGCGAGGGCCACCGGGGCCGATCCGGCGGCCGGGGCCAGCGCGATGCGGGGGATCAGGGAGACCCCGACGCCCGCCCCGACCAGGGTCTGGGCGAAGAAGTAGTCGGTGGTCGACGCGGCGACGCGGGGCTCGAACCCGGCGCGGTCCGCGTACCGGCGAAGGAAGGCCTCCGTCTTCAGGCAGCCGAGCACCCACCGGTCGCCGGCCAGTTCCGCGGGCTCCAGCACCTCCCGCTCCGCCAGCCGGTGGCCGGGTGGCAGGACCGCGTACAGCGGGTCCTCCATCAGGGGCAGCCAGGCCGGACCGGCCGGACCGGCGCCGCCGGCCGGGAGGGGCCCGTCGAAGTGGTAGGCCAGTGCGAGGTCCGCCGCCCCGGAGCGCACCATCGCCAGCGAGACCTCCGGTTCGGCCTCCACCACCGTCAGTTCGACCTCGGGACGCACGGCCACGAAGGCGGCGAGCGCCCGCGGCAGCAGGTGCCGGCCGCCGCTGGTGAAGGTGGCCACCGTCAGGCGGGCCCGGTCGGCGGTCAGCCGGTCGATCCGCGACCGGACGAGGTCCAGCTCGGCGGTGACCGTCTCGGCCGTCTCCACCAGCAGCCGTCCGGCCTCGGTGAGCGCGACTCCGCGCGGGCTGCGCCGCGCCACCGGGTGGCCGATGCCGCGCTCCAGGGCGGCGATGTGCTGGGAGACGGCCGAAGGGGTCAGCCGCAGGGCCGTCGCCGCGCGGTTGAAGCTCCCGTGCTCGGCCACGGCGCGCAGGATGCGCAGCCGGTGCACGTCGATCAAGGTTCTCCCTCACGCAGGTTCGGCGATGGACCGGTTTTCGGTGGGGACACTACAGCGGCGGAGTCGACAGCATGATCGAGCTTCCGGTCACCGACGGCAGCCGGCGCTTCGGCGGGCACCCGGTCGCACCGCTCCGCGACGGGGCCGGCGCGGTCACCGCCCCGGCACGACGGCGGCCGCGCCGCCCCCGCCTCAGCGTTCGCCGCCCCCCGGATGCCGCTCCAGCGGTGTGGCTACCGCCGAGTTGCTCACACTGAAGGTGACGCTGCCGGCCCGGTACCGGTCGTCGGACCATTCGATCGGGCGACCCGTGCGGGTGGCCGAAGTGTGTCGCTGGCGCAGCAGCGGACCTCCCCGCCGGATCTCCAGCAGCCGGGCGTCCTCGCTGCCCGCCGGGAGCGCGTCGATGAGGTGTTCCCCGTAGTGGGCCACGATCCCGGAGTCCGCGGCGAGGCTGTCCATCACCGAGCGGCAGTCCTCCGGCAGCGCCTCCACGGCCGCCGCGACCCAGTCGGCGTAGGCGGTCCGTTCCACCATCGTCGGCTCGCCGTCGAGCGTCCGCAGCCGCAGTACGGCCATGATCTCCGTACCCGGAGGCAGGGCGAGCCGCTCCGCCTCCTCGGCGGTGGCGGGGCGCCGGGTGCGGGACAGGAAGCGGCTGCGCACCTCGTGGCCGACCCCCTCGGCCCATTGCGCGAAGCTGTTCAACTCGCCGAAACTGTGCCGTCGTTCGTGACGCAGGACGATCCTGCGAGCGCCCTGGCTGGAGCCGATGAGTCCCTCGGCGGCGAGGGTGGCCACGGCCTGGCGGACGGTTCCGCGCGAGACCGACCAGCGGGTGGCGAGGTCGCTCTCCGAGGGCAGCCGGCCCCCCACCGGGTGGGCGCCGGACAGGATCGCCCGGCGCAGCTCGTCGGCGATCTCCAGATACCGGGCCGTTCCCATGCCGTTCCCCCTCGTTGCGGTGCTCTGCGACCTCAAGGTCTTGATCATCATCGATGAGCATCCGGGCGGATCTGTCACGCCTCCTTTCGGTCATTCTCGTCTCTTCGTCGAGCCGTGCTCCACGGTCCAGCCACCGTTCACCGTCCGTACAGCGAGCACGGGCGAACTGGAGCCAACTTGTTCAGACAAGTGATCTGACAAGTGCAGCCCCCTTCGTCTCCGGGAGAGACCGTGCTCAGTTCCACCGCCCGTCGCGGCGCGGCCGTACTGCTCAGCGCCGCCGTCCTGACCACGCTCAGCGCGTGCGGCGCAGCGCCCGACCCGCAGCAGCCCGGCGGCGCCGCCTCCGGCGACGCCAAGGGCAAGACCCAGCCGGGCGCCGCGACCTCGGCGGCCGACCTCGGCGGCATGGAGGCCCTCGTCGCCGCCGCCGAGAAGGAGGGCCAGCTCAACGTCATCGCCCTGCCGCCGGACTGGGCGAACTACGGCGAGATGGTCAAGGCCTTCCAGGCGAAGTACCCGAAGATCAAGGTAGGCAGCGAGAACCCGGACGCCACCAGCGCCGACGAGATCGCCGCGGTCAAGTCCCGCAAGGGCCAGAAGCGCGCCCCCGACGTCCTCGACCTCGGCATCGCCTTCGCCCGCAGCGGCGCCGCCGAGAACCTGTTCGCGTCCTACAAGGTCACCGCCTGGGACAAGATCCCCGGCTCCCAGAAGGACGCCGACGCCCGCTGGTACAACGACTACGGCGGCTACGTCTCCATCGGCTGCGACGCCGCGCGCATCCCCAACTGCCCGCAGACCTTCGCCGATCTCCTCAAGCCCGAGTACAAGGGCAAGGTCGCCCTCAACGGCAACCCCACCAAGTCCGGCTCCGCCTTCGGCGGCGTCTACGCGGCCGCCCTCGCCAACAAGGGCTCCTTCGCCGACATCCAGCCCGGCATCGACTTCTTCGGACAGCTCCGCAAGAGCGGCAACTTCATCCCCGTCGAGTCCACCCCGGCCACCGTCGAGAAGGGGGAGACCCCCATCTCGATCGACTGGGACTACCTGAACGCCGGCTACGCCGAGCAGTTCAAGGGCAAGGGCGTCGACTGGAAGGTCTCCGTCCCCTCCGACGGCGTCTACGCCCAGTACTACTCGCAGGCCATCAACAAGGACGCCCCCAACCCGGCGGCCGCCCGCCTGTGGATGGAGTTCCTCTACAGCGCCGAGGGCCAGAACATCTGGCTGAAGGGCCACGCCCGCCCCGTGCTGCTCCCCGTGATGGCCGCCGACGGCACCGCCGACAAGGACGCCGTCACCAAGCTCCCGCAGGTCCAGGGCACCCCGTCCTTCCCGGCCTCCACCGAGCTCGACAAGGCCAAGGCCACCCTCGCCGAGAAGTGGGACAAGGCCCTCAGCTGATGTCCGCACCCACCCCCACCTCCCCCACGCGGGGGACCGCCGGCGGCACCACCCTCCGCCGCCGGCGGCGCGGCCCGCGCACCTGGCTCGCCGCCCTCCCCCTCCTCGCCTTCACCGGGCTCTGCTTCGGCCTGCCGCTCGGCGCCATCGCCTTCGGCGCCGTCACCCGCACCGACCCGGGCACCGGCGCCACCCGCGTCACCGGCGAGCACCTCGCCCGTTCCCTCCAGGGCCCCTACCTCGACTCCCTCATCGGCAGCGTCCAGCTCTCCGCCCTGACCGCACTGCTCGGCGGAGTCCTCGGCGTCCTGATCGCGCAGGCCCTGGTCACCTCCCGCTCCACCGCCCTGCGTTCCGCGGCCCTGACCGCCTCGGGCGTCCTCGCCAACTTCGGCGGGGTGCCGCTCGCCTTCGCGTTCATCGCGACCGCCGGGATCTCCGGAGTCGTCACCCAGCTCGCGGACCTCACCGACCTCGGCTGGGACCTGTACTCCTTCACCGGCCTCGCCGTGGTCTACCTGTACTTCCTCACCCCCCTGATGGTCCTGGTGATCGTGCCCGCCCTGGACGGGCTCCGCCCGCAGTGGCGCGAGGCCGCCCAGGACAACGGGGCCACCGGACGGCAGTTCTGGCGCCACGTCGGCCTGCCCGTGCTGGCACCCTCCCTGCTCGGCGGGTTCGTCCTGCTCTTCGGCACCGCCTTCGCCGCCCACGCCACGGCCGCGGCCCTCGTCGGCGGCTCCGTACCGCTGGTCACGCTGAAGATCGCCGACGCCCTCTCCGGCAACGTGCTCACCGGCCAGGAGAACGTGGCGCTCGCCCTCGGCCTCGACATGATCCTGATCGCCGGCCTGGTCATGGCGGTCTACCTGCCCCTCCAGCGACGGAGCGCCCGATGGCTGCGATGACCCCGACCGCCCCCCGGGCGGACCGTGCCGAAGCGGCCCCCGGGGCCGCCCGCGCGCGGGCCCGCCGCCCGCGTCCGCGCATCTGGCGCGGAGCCGTCCTCGCACTCGCGGGCGCCTACTTCCTGCTCCCGCTCGCCGCCTCCTTCGTGTTCACCGTGCACGTGCCCGGCCAGGGCCTCACCTTCGAGGCCTACACCGAACTCCTGGGCGCCGAGGGCTTCTTGCGGAGCCTGCTCCTCTCGCTCGGCCTGGCCGCCGCTACCATCACGCTGTCCCTGCTGCTGGCGGTGCCGGCACTGGTCGCCGTACGGATCGGCTCGCCGAGGCTGCGGCCCGTGGTGGAGGTGATGTGCATGCTGCCCCTGGTCGTACCGCCCATCGCCCTGGTCACCGGCATCACCACGGTGCTCCGCTGGGGGCCCGAGCACCTCTCGCGGACCCCGCTGTACCAGACCTTCCTCGCCGTCCAGAACCCGGACTTCCCCGTCGTCCTGGTCCTCGCCTACACCGTGCTGGCCCTGCCCTTCGTCTACCGCTCGCTCGACGCGGGACTGCGCGCCGTCGACGTCCCCACCCTGGTCGAGGCCGCCCGCAGCTGCGGAGCGAGCTGGCCGCACGTGGTCCTGCGCGTACTGCTGCCCAACCTGCGCGCCTCACTCGCCGGAGCGGCCTTCCTCACCCTGGCCCTGGTCCTCGGCGAGTTCACCATCGCCTCGCTCCTCGGCTTCCAGCCCTTCGCCGTGTGGATCGTCTCCATCTCCGGCGCCCAGGCCCGCATGTCGGTGGCCGTCTCCATCCTCAGCCTCCTCATCACCTGGCTGCTGCTGCTCGTCCTCTCGCGGGCCGGCACGAACCCCTCCTCGGTCTCCGCCGCCCCCGCCACCTCCCGCAAGGAGTCCTGACCTCCATGTCCACGACCCTCACCGCGCCGCGGAAGCCGGCCGGCCCCGGCCCCGCCGCCCCGGCGGGTGCCCGCGTCGAATTCCGCGGCCTGCGCCGGGCGTTCGGCTCCACCGTCGCGCTCGACGGCCTCGACCTCACCGTCGAACCCGGCGAACTCCTCGCCCTGCTCGGCCCCTCGGGCTGCGGCAAGACCACCGCACTGCGCGTCCTCGCGGGCTTCGAGACCCCGGACGACGGCGAAGTCCTCGTCGACGGCGAGGACATCACCCGGGTGCCGGCCAACCGCCGTGACGCCGGCATGGTCTTCCAGTCGTACAGCCTCTTCCCCCATCTCACCGCCCGCGACAACGTGGCCTTCGGCCTGCGCCTGCGCAAGGTGCCCGCAGCGCGGCGCCGCGAGCGCGCCGCCGAACTCCTCGACCTGGTGGGCCTGCCCGACCACGGCGACCGCTATCCGCACCAGATGTCCGGCGGCCAGCAGCAGCGCGTCGCCCTCGCCCGCGCGCTCGCCCTGCGCCCCCGCGTGCTCCTCCTGGACGAGCCGCTCTCTGCCCTGGACGCCAAGGTACGGGCCAACCTGCGCGAGGAGATCCGCCGCCTGCAGCTCGACCTCGGCATCACCACCGTGTTCGTCACCCACGACCAGGAGGAGGCCCTGTCCATGGCCGACCGGGTCGCCGTCCTGAACGCGGGCCGGCTGGAGCAGTGCGCCGCCCCCGCCGAACTGTACGAACGCCCCGCGACCCCCTTCGTCGCCGAGTTCGTCGGCACCATGAACCGGCTCCCCGGACGCCTCACCGACACCGGCCTCGTGGACGTCGCCGGCATCCGGCTGCCCGTCGACGGTCCCGTCCCGGCCACCGCGGACGTGGAGGTGCTGGTCCGCCCCGAGAACCTCACCGTGACCGCAGACCCGGAGGGCGGCGCCACCGTCGCGTCCGCCTCCTTCTTCGGCGCCGTCACCCGCCTCCACCTCGACCTCGCCGACGGCACCCGGGTCAAGGCCGATCTGCCGTCGCGCGACGCCGGGGACCTGGCCCCGGGCGCGCGGGCCGTCGTGGGACCGGCCGAACGGCCCGTGCTCGTCGTGGCGAGGACCGCGTGAACGCGCCCGCCGCCGTGCTCTTCGACATGGACGGCACCCTCGTCGACACCGAGGTGCTCTGGTGGGAGGCCACCGAGGAGACCGCGGAGCGGCTCGGACACCGCCTCGGCCCCGCCGACGCCCCCGAGGTCGTCGGCCGCGCCGTCCGGGACACCGCCGCCCACCTCGTACGGGTGGCGGGGCGCGGGGAGCCGGCGGAGGTCGCCGCCGAACTCACCGGGGGCTTCTTCCGCCGGGTCGCCGCCGGGGCGCCCCTGCGCCCCGGCGCCCAGCGGCTGCTGACGGCGCTGGAGGCCGAGGGCATCCCCTTCGCGCTGGTGAGCGCGTCGCCGCGGGTGGTCGTGGACGAGGTGGTCGGGGGCGCGCTCGCACACGTCCCGTTCGCCTTCACGCTCTCCGCCGACGACACCGCACGGACCAAGCCGCACCCCGAGCCCTACCGCGCCGCCGCCGCCCGCCTGGGCCTCGCGCCCGCGAGCTGCGTGGCCGTGGAGGACTCCCCGGACGGCGCGGCCTCCGCCGAGGCCGCGGGCTGCGCGCTGCTGGTGGTGCCCTCGCTGCTGGACGTACCGCGCTCGGCGCTGCGCACCTTCGCCGCCTCCCTGGAGGAGGTCACCCCGGAGCTCCTGCGCGGTATGACCGGCGCAGGGCCCGCGGATCAGGCCGACAGGACGAGCAGCTCCAGGATGCCCTCGGCGTAGGCCCCGGAGACCGACCCCGGCCCGGTCTCCATCACGCCGACCAGCAGCGGCAGGCCGGTCCGTACGTGGGCCGCGACCTGCCCGTACAGGCCCGCCCCGTACGCCTCCCCGTCGTCCTCGGCGCTCAGCAGGGACAGCAGGGTCCACAGCAGCGCCTCGCGGGTCGTCAGCCGGGGCGGGCCGGCCGACCACACCGCCATCAGCACCGCGCAGGCGGCCGGCGCCGGGGGCCACAGCCGGGTCCCGGTGAACACGTGTCCCTGCAACGCGTGGAACGCCGCCGGATGTCCCTCGGCCGCGTCCCACAGGGCGTCCTCCAGGTGTTCCGCCGAGCGGCCGCAGCCGCAGGTCACGGACGCCCAGTCCTGCCGTGCGAGCTCGGCCCGCACACCGTCCGGCACCAGCGGGCTGCTGCGCGGCTTGTCCTTCCCTCTCATGGGGCTCCTTTCACGAGGCCCCAGTATGGGAGGGAGCGGGGACCGGGTCGAGCGGGGCCGTCGCCGCTCCCGTCCGCAGGGGCGGTCCAGGGCGGTCCAGGGCGGTCCAGGGCGGTCCAGGGCGGTCCCGGTCCCGGGAACGAGGCACCGCGGGCAGCGGACGCACCCCTCACCCGCCGGCCGCGCCCGCCGGAACCGTACCGCGGGCACCTTCGTCTGAGACCCGTGTGGATGAAGCGAAGAATCCCGGCCCTGCTGCTCGCCCTGCTCGCCGTCCTGGCGGGTTCCCTGATCAGCCCCGCCTACGCGTGCGGCTGCGGGGCGATGGTCCCCGACGAGGCGTCCCGGATCGGCGTCGACCGGGAGGCCTCGGTGGTGCGCTGGGACGGCCGCAGCGAAGAGATCGTGATGCGGTTCACCGTCGGAGGTGACGCCCGCCGCGCCGCCTGGATCATGCCCGTCCCCGGCCGGGCGACCGTGGGCCTCGGCGACGCCGGGCTCTTCCCCGCGCTCACCGAACTCACCCGGCCCGTGCACCGCACCCGTACGTACTTCTGGCCGCGCGACACCGACTGGCCCTTCGCCGACGACCGGGACCGCCTCGTCGGCGCCGCACCGCCCGGCGCCGCCCC
This sequence comes from Streptomyces sp. NPDC031479, assembly GCF_055581065.1. NCBI lineage: Bacteria > Bacillati > Actinomycetota > Actinomycetes > Kitasatosporales > Streptomycetaceae > Streptomyces > Streptomyces sp. NPDC031479. The sequence goes on along the minus strand of NZ_JBVIKC010000004.1, from coordinate 155,839 downwards.
CTCGGTCGGTGTGGTCGGCCGCGAGCGGCTCGGCGACTTCGACGTCGCCCGGCTCACCGCCACCGACCCGGACGCCCTGCGCACCTGGCTGGAGACCAACGGGTTCAAGCTGCCCGACCGGCTCGCGGCCGAACTGAAGCCGTACGTCGACCAGAAGTGGGAGTACGTGGCCGTCCGCCTCGCCCCCCGCGACCAGGGCCGGCCCCTGAGCGGTGAACTGGACCCGCTGCGGATCCGGTTCGCCAGCACCCGCCTCGTCTACCCGATGCGCCTGTCCCGGCTGGCCCGGACCCCGCAGTCCCTCGGCCTGTTCGTACTGGCCGCCCACCGGATGGAGCCCGCCTCCGCGATCGGCGGCGCCACCCCGGAGGTGACCTTCGCCGGACGGATCACCCCGAAGGGCCCGCTGGCCGCACTCGCCGGCGACCAGCCGGTGTTCCTGACCGCGATCGACCAGCGGTTCCCGGAGCCGGCCCGCATCGACGGGGACCACGAACTGCGCGCCACCGCCAAGGACACCCCCTACCAGCGGGCCGTCTACCGCTACGAGGTCCTCACCGTGGGAGGCGTCCCGGTCTGGCTGCTCAGCGTGGCGGGCGCCCTCCTGACGGTGGCCGCCGGCACGGCGCTCCTGATCCGACACCGCCACCGCCACGCCCACCGGGCCGGCTCCGCCTGACGCCCCCGACTGACGCCCCCGCCGCCGGGCCCGCTCCGCCCGCCGTCCCGGGGACTCACTCCGGCGGCAGGATCACCGTGACCCCGGACCCGGGCGCCGAGCCCATCGCGGCGAGCGCGGCCGGGGCCCCAGACAGCGGGAGGGAACGGGTCACCAGCAGGTCCGGGCGCAGCGCGCCCGAGCGGACCAGTTCCAGCATCGGCGGGTAGGCGTGGGCGGCCATCCCGTGGCTGCCCAGCACCTCCAGCTCCCAGCCGATGACCCGGTCCATCGGCAGCGCCGCCGGCCCGGACCCCGCGGGGAGCAGCCCGACCTGGACGTGCCGTCCGCGCCGGCGCAGCCCGGCCACCGACGCGGCGGCCGTCGCGGGGGAGCCCAGGGCGTCCAGCGAGAGGTGCGCGCCGCCGCCGGTGAGCTCCCGTACCGCCCCGGCCGCGCCCGCGGGCCCGGCGGCCCGGGGATCGAGGGCGTGGGCCGCGCCGAAGGAGAGGGCCAGTTCCCGTGCCGCGGGGGCCGTGTCGACGGCGACGACCCGCGCGCCCGCGGCCGCCGCGATCATCACGGCGGACAGACCGACGCCGCCGCAGCCGTGGACGGCGACCCACTCGCCCGCCGCCACCCGGCCCCGGGCGACCACCGCCCGGAACGCGGTGGCGAACCGGCAGCCCAGGGCGGCGGCCGTGGCGTACGACAGCTCCCCGGGCACCGCCACCAGGTTCACGTCGGCGTGGTCCAGGGCCACGTACTCCGCGAAGGAACCCCAGTGCGTGAACCCGGGCTGCGTCTGGCGGGCGCACACCTGGTGCTCGCCGGCCGCGCAGTCGGCGCAGGTGCCGCAGGCGCAGACGAAGGGGACGGTCACCCGGTCGCCGGGCCGCCAGGCGGACACCCCGGTGCCCACCGCCTCGACGACCCCGGCCAGTTCGTGCCCGGGGACGTGCGGGAGGGTGATGTCGGGGTCGTGGCCCATCCAGCCGTGCCAGTCGCTGCGGCACAGCCCCGTCGCCTCGACGCGCACCACGACCCCGCCCGGCGCCGGCGCCGGATCGGGCACTTCCCGGACCTCGGCCGGCTCCCCGTACCGTTCGAACACCACCGCGCGCATGGGACCGCCCCTCTATAGACCGCCCCCACGCTACGCCCGCCGCCGGGGGATCAGCCCGCCGCCCGGCGCAGGGCCAGGGCCGCGAGGGCCTCGGGGGCGCCGGCCTGGCCCCGGATCCCGGGGAAGGCGTTGACGTCCACGATGAGCGGGGCGCCGCCCGCGGTGTCGATGACGTCCACGCCGTAGACGTCCAGCGCGAACACCTCGCCCACCCGGAGCGCCAGTTCGGCCCAGCCGTCGGGAAGTCGGTCCAGGCTCCGCGCCGGTTCCTTTCCTCCGGCGGCCAGTTCGGAACGCCGCAGGCCCGCGAAGACCCGGTCCCCGATCACCCACAGCTTGTGGTCCCAGCCGTCGTTGGGCGCGAACGCCTGCACCACGACCGGCTCCTCGCTCCAGTCGCCCACCAGCTCCGCCAGCCGCGAGGGGCCGTCGAGGCGGGCGACCAGGTCGTGCTTGTGGCTGCGCCGGCTCTTGACCACCATCGGCCACGGCAGCCCGGCCGCGGTCTCCAGCCGCGCCGCCGCGGCGAAGGTGCGGGTGGGGGCGAAGGGCAGCCCGGCCCGCAGGGCGAGCTCGGCCATGCCGGTGCGGTCCTGGCAGGCCTCGGTGGCGGCGGCCGAGTTCAGCACGGGCGCCCCCCGCCGCTCCAGTTCCCGGGCCAGGGCCAGCGCGGACGGGGTGCGCGCCTTCAGCAGGTATACGTCGGCCCGCGCGCCGGCCGCCGCCGCGGGTCCGGCGGCCGGATCCAGCACGTCCACCGTGTGCCCGCCGGGGGCCAGCGCCGCGACGGTGGCCGCCAGCAGCGGGTGCCCGGCGTCCGGAGTGATCAGGCCGATCCTCACGCTCCGTCCCCCGCCCCCGCGGCCACCTGGAGCGGGATCGTCACGGGCAGCACGAACGGCGCGGCGGGCGGGCACTCGCGCCGGCCGCCCGCGCGGGCCAGCGCGAGGACGGCACGGGCCACCCGGGCCGCGGCGTCCGGTACCTGGCGGAAGCTCGGGAAGTCGTTCACGTCGACCACCACCGGCCCGTCGGGACCCAGCAGGACGTCGACCCCGTACAGGTCCAGCCCGTACACCTCGCCCACGCGGGCGGCGATCCGGGCCACCTCGGCCGGCAGCGGCACCTGCCGCTCGCGCACCGCGGCGTCCGGGTGCAGGGGGGAGCAGCGTTCGGTGGCGAAGAGTTCGCCGTCGACGCAGTACACCTTGATGTCGGTGCCCGCGTTCGGGACGTACGGCTGCGCGATGAGCATGGTCTCGCCCGCGAGTTCCGGGAGGAGCGCGGGGAGCCGGTCCGGTGAGGCCAGCAGGTGCACTCCCCGCCCGGAGCTGCCGTCGGCGGGCTTGACGACGAGCGGGTACGCGCTGTCGGGTATCTCCGCGAGGAGTTCGGGCCGGGCGACGGCGTAGGTCTGCGGCTGGGGCAGGCCCCGGGCGCTGCCGATGGCGGCGGCCAGCGCCTTGTCCCGTACGCCGCGGATCGCGCGGGCGTCGTTGACCGTGGTCATGCCGGCGGCGGCCGCCGCTTCGAGGAGGGTGAGCCCCGGTCCGCCGGACACGGTCTTCAGCACCCACGCGTCGTGGGCGCCCGAGCGCACGACCTCGTCCATGCGCAGCAGGGAGCCTCCCGGACGGACCACGTCCACCCGGTGTCCCCATGCGGTCAGTTGCCGGATCACCTCGTTCGGCATGCCGTCACGGCGGTAGTGCTCTTCCACCAGGAAGCAGAGCCTCATGACCTTCCCCATATTCCCCGGACGCCCCTCCGCCGATCCCGTCCGGCGAGCTGTGACGTCACAGGATGCCATGGCATAGCCCCGAAACCGCTCCAGATACAGCCTTAGTGGGCGCTACAGAGCGTGATATTCGACAAGAGCTTTCCTAAACGATCAGCAATCCTCTTATAGTTGTGCCTCGTTGCCACAGGAACCCTCTCTTCCATTTACGCCCGGTTTGAGGCTTTGACTAATGACGGCGTCGCCCTCCCCCCTTCGCCCCTCCGCGCTCGCGCTGCTCGTCACCGCGGCGGCCACAGGTACTTTCTCCATGGCGGCGGTGGCCGCGGCCCCGTCATCCATCCAGGTTCCCCTGGGATGGTTCTCGGCCTCCGGATCACTCCTCCTCGCCGTGGCCGCCTGCGCCGTCACCTGGTGGGCGCGCAGCGCCCGGCAGCTGCGCGGCCGGCTCTCCGAGGTCACCCGTGACATCGCCGACCGCGACGCGCACATCGCCCGGCTCACCGCCGACGCGGCCCGCGAGACGGCGGCCCGCACCGCCGAGCGGAACCGGCTCGTCGCGGCGCACACCGCCGAGATGGACCACCTGACCACCGCCCGCGCCGCCGAACTGGACCGGCTGACGGCCGCCCACACCGCCGAGCTCGAGAGCATGGCCGCCGACCATCGGGCCACCGGCGAACGACTGGCCGAGGAACTGCGCCTGGCCCGGTCCGGACGGGCCGCCGCCATGGCCGCCGCCGCCAACGCGGCCGGCCGCATGCAGGCGCTCGCCACCGGAATGCTGGCCGACCTGCGCGAGATGGAGCACAGGCACGCCGACGAGGAAGTCCTCGGCGACCTGCTGCACCTCGACCACCGCACCGCCCAGGCGGGCCGCCTCGCCGACTCCATCGCCGTCCTCACCGGAGCCCGCTCGGGCCGCCGCTGGGCCAGGCCGATCGTCATGGAATCGATCCTGCGCGGCGCGATGGGACGCATCGGCGGCTACCAGCGCGTCCGCCTGCACTCCACCTGCGAGGCGGCCGTCGCCGGACACGCCGCCGAGGGCGTCATGCACGCCCTCGCGGAACTCCTCGACAACGCGGCGAACTTCTCGCCGCCGACCGCCGAGGTCCACGTCTACGTGGAGGAGGTGCCCGCCGGGATCGTCATCACCGTCGAGGACAGCGGCCTCGTCATGAGCGAGATCCAGCTGAGCCGTGCCGAACAGGCCGTCACCGCCGAGTCCCTGGACCTGGCCGGACTCTCCGGAACCCGCCTCGGCCTCGCCGTCGTCGGCCGCCTCGCCCGCAAGCACGGGCTCACGGTCTCCTTCCGGCCCTCCGCGCGCGGCGGTACCGGCGCGCTGATGATGCTCCCGCAGGACCTGATCAGCCGCACCCCGGCCGAACCCGTCCCCGCCCCGCCGCTGATCAGCGCCCCCGAGCCCGCTCCCCGGGCCGCCGCCGCGCCCGCGCAGGCGCCCGCCCCGGAGCCCGAGCCGGTCCACGACGGCGCGGACACCACCCACGACCCCGAAACCACCGGTACGACCCCGGTGCTCGGCGAGAGCGGACTGCCCCAGCGGCGGCGCGGCCGGACCCTGGCCGCCGCCCACCCCGAAGGACCCGACGCCGCCGGCGCGGCGGCCCGTACCCGGGCCACCCCCGGCAGCGCCTCCCAGTCCGCCGCCCGCTTCGGCAGCTTCCGCCAGGCCGTGCGCGGCACCTCGGCGCAGCAGCCCTCGACACCCACGCACCCGGAAGGCAACACCCCATGACCGGCTCCACCACCGACGAGACGCTCAGCTGGCTCCTGGAGGGTCTCCTGGAGCGCACCCCCGGCGCCCGGCACGCCCTCGTGCTCTCCCGCGACGGCCTCAAGCTGTGCCGCACCCCCGAGCTCTCCGTCGACCAGGCCGACCAGCTCGCGGCGATCGCCGCGGGCATCCAGAGCCTGTCCCACGGGGCGTCCATCGAGTTCGGTGACGGCAGCGGCGGGGTCCGTTCCGCCATGGCCGAGTTCTACGGCGGCATCCTCTTCATCGTCGAGGCCGGCGAGGGCGCGCACCTCGCCCTCGTCGCCGCCGACGACGCCGACGCGGGCCTCGTCGGCCACAACATGTCCGAACTGGTGGAGCAGCTGAGCGAGCATCTGATCGCCAGGCCCCGGGGATGAGCCGCGGCAGGCCGGGCCGGGACGACTCCCCGGACCGGCTCTACACCCTCACCGGCGGCCGCAGCAGCTCCGGTTCCGACGCGTTCGACCTGGTCACCCTGATCGTCGCCGAATGCGATCCGGTGCCCGGCATGCAGTCCGAGCACGCCGCGATCCTGCGGATGTCCCGCTTCCCGACGGCGGTCGTCGAGATCGCGGCCGAGCTGGGCCTGCCGGTGTCGATCGTCCGGATCCTCCTCGCCGACCTCCACGGCACCGGCCGCATCAGCGCTCGGCACCCCCGCGCCTCGACGTACCGCCTTCCCGACCTCGACATCCTGGAGCAGGTGCTCGTTGGACTCCGCAACCTCTGACCCGGGCGAACCCCGTCAGGCCCTCAGCAGCACCGCCGACAACGGTCTCAAGATCGTCATCGTGGGCGGTTTCGGCGTCGGCAAGACCACCATGGTCCGCTCCGTCAGCGAGATCCGCCCGCTGAACACCGAGGAGACGATGACGAAGGCCGGTGAGGCCGTCGACGACACCGAGGGCATCAACGCCAAGACCGCCACCACGGTCGCCTTCGACTTCGGCCGCATCACCCTCGACGCGCACAACGTGCTCTACCTCTTCGGCGCCCCCGGCCAGGAGCGGTTCTGGTTCCTGTGGGACCGGCTGTTCTCCGGCACCCTCGGCGCGGTCGTCCTCGTCGACACCCGTCGGCTCGCGGACTCCTGGTACGCCATCGACCGCCTCGAACACCACGGCACGCCCTTCGTCGTGGCCTGCAACGACTTCGGCGGCCCCACCCACACCCCGGAGCAGGTCCGCGGCGCCCTCGATCTGCCGCCCGAGGTGCCGTTGCTGTTCTGCGACGCCCGCTCCCGCGAGTCCAGCAAGCACGTGCTGATCTCCCTCGTCGAACACCTCCGGCACCTCCAGCGCGCACGACACCCCCAGACGGCCCTCCAGCCCCCGATCCCGGAGCCCACCCCGTGACCACCCCCGAGCCCCAGCCCGTCTACCTCGGCGGCCCCCGCTTCCAGACCGAACCCACCGAGCTGTACCGGGAAATGCGCCGTGACCACGGCGCCGTCGCCCCGGTCGTCCTCGACGGCGACGTCCCGGCCTGGCTGGTCCTCGGCTACCGCGAACTCCACCAGGTCACCAGCGACCCCCAGCTCTTCTCGCGCGACTCCGACCTGTGGAACCAGTGGGACCGCATCCCCGCCGACTGGCCCCTGCTCCCGATGATCGGCCGCAAGCAGCCGTCCATCCTCTACACCGTCGGCGAACGCCACCGCGAACGCGCCGCCGTGATCTCCGACGCCCTGGAGGCCGTGGACCCCTTCGAACTCAAGGGCCACGCCGAACGCTTCGCCGACGAGCTGATCGACCAGCTGTGCGGCAGGGGCGAGTGCGACATCGTCGGCGAGTACGCCATGCTCCTTCCGCTGCGCGTCCTCGCCCGCGTCTACGGCTTCTCCGACGACCAGGGCCCCGGCCTCGTCACCGCCATGAACGACATGATCAACGGGCGGGAGGGCGCCCTGGACGGCCAGCGCCACCTCGGCGAGTCGATGTACGCGCTGCTCGCCGCCAAGGCCGCCGAACCCGGTCACGACGTCGCCTCCCGGATGCTGGCCAACACCGCCGGCTTCACCCTCGACGAGGTCGCCCAGGACCTGATGGTGATGATGGCCGCCGGCCACCAGCCCACCGCGGACTGGATCGGCAACTCGCTGCGCCTGATGCTCACCGACGACCGGTTCGCCGCCTCCCTGGCCGGCGGCCGCCACAGCGTCGGCGAAGCCATGAACGAAGTGCTCTGGGAGGACACCCCGACCCAGAACGTCGCCGGCCGCTGGACCACCCGCGACACCAAGCTCGGCGGACAGCGCATCGGCAGCGGCGACCTGGTCCTGCTGGGCCTGGCCGCCGCCAACGGCGACCCGAACGTCCGCACCGACGCGGGCGCCCTCACCGGCGGGAACAACGCCTTCTTCTCCTTCGGCCACGGCGAACACCGCTGCCCCTTCACGGCCCAGGAGGTCGCCGAGGTCATCGCGCGGACCGGCATCGAGGTCCTCCTCGACCGGCTCCCCGACGTCGACCTGGCCGGCCCCGCCGAGGAGCTCACCCGGCGCCCCTCGCCGTGGCTGCGCGGACTGACCGCGCTCCCCGTGACCTTCACTCCCACCCCCGCTCTTGGAGCCACCCGATGACCTGCCCGATCGACCACACCGGCCCCGCCCCCCTCGTCCTCGACCCGTTCGTGGCCGACCTCGACGCCGAGAGCGCCGCCCTGCGCGCCGCGGGCCCGCTGGTTCCCGTCGTGCTGCCCGGCGGCGTCGGCGTGTACGCCGTCACGCACCACGCCGAGGCCAGGAGACTGCTCACCGACCCCAGAGTGGTCAAGGACATCAACGTGTGGGGAGCCTGGCAGCGCGGCGACATCCCCCTGGACTGGCCGCTGATCGGCCTCGCCAACCCCGGCCGCTCCATGCTCACCGTCGACGGCGAGGAGCACCGCCGCCTGCGCACCCTGGTCGCCCAGGCCCTGACCGTGCGCCGGGTGGAGAAGCTGCGCGCCGGCATCGAGGCCCTGACCACGGAGATGCTCGACAAGCTGGCCACCCTCCCGGCCGGCGAGAGCGTCGACCTGAAGGCGCACTTCGCCTACCCGCTCCCGATGAACGTCATCAGCGAGCTGATGGGCGTCGACGCCGCCGAACACCCCCGGCTCAAGGCGCTCTTCGAGAAGTTCTTCTCCACCCAGACCCTGCCCGAGGAGGTCCCCCGGATGATGGCGGACCTCGGCGCGCTCTTCTCCCGCATCGTGGAGTCCAAGCGCGAGACCCCGGGCGACGACCTCACCAGCGCCCTGATCGCGGCCTCCGCGGACGGCGACCACCTCAGCACCGAGGAGATCACCAACACCCTCCAGCTGATGGTCGCCGCGGGCCACGAAACCACCATCAGCCTGATCGTCAACGCCGTCGTCGCCCTGGAGACCCACCCCGAGCAGCGCGCACGCGTCCTCGCGGGGGAGGTCCCCTGGGAGAACGTCATCGAGGAGACCCTGCGCTGGTCCACCCCGACCTCGCACGTCCTCATCCGCTTCGCCACCGAGGACATCGAGGTCGGCGACCGGATCCTGCCGAAGGGGGAGGGCCTGATCGTGTCCTTCGGCGCCCTGGGCCGCGACGAGGCCCAGCACGGCGAGACCGCGGGGGAGTTCGACATCACCCGCACCCCCAACCGGCACATCTCCTTCGGCCACGGCCCGCACGTCTGCCCCGGCGCGGCCCTGTCCCGCCTGGAGGCCCTGGTGGCCCTGCCGGCCCTCTACGCCCGCTTCCCGGACCTGAGCCTGGCCGTCGGCCGCGCGGAGCTGCGCAACAAGCCGATCCTGACCCAGAACGACCTCCACGACCTGCCCGTGAGGCTCTCTGCTACCACGGTCTGACCCGGGATACCACCACCAGCTGACGCCGGGTGACCGGCCGCGGACTAGATTCGGCGTCATGAACACCACACGCCGCCGCACCGCGGCCGCCGCCGCCCTGTTAGCCCTGCTGCTGCCGCTCCCGATCACAGCCGCCTCCGCCGCGCAGGCGGCACCGGCCGCTTCGGAAGCCCAGCGCGCGGCGCTCGAACTGCCGTCGGCCACCGGCCGGTTCGCGGTCGGCCAGGAGGACCTCCACCTGGTCGACCGCAGCCGGACCGATCCCTGGGCCCACTCCGGGCCACGCGAGCTGATGGTCACCCTGCGCTATCCGGCGCAGCGCGGCACCGGGCGCGCACCCGCGCCGTACCTGAGCACCGAGGAAGCCCGCCTGATCCTCGCCGACAGGGACCTGGACAAGGTCATCGACCCGGCGGTCTTCGCCGCCACCCGGGCGCACGCCCGCACCGACGCCCGGCCCGTCCGGGGCCGCTACCCGCTCGTCGTCCTCTCGCCCGGCTTCACCGTCCCGCGCGCCACCCTCAGCTCCCTCGCCGAGGAGATCGCCTCCCGCGGCTACGTGGTGGCCGCCGTCGACCACGCGTACGAGAGCGCCGCCACCGCCTTCCCGGGCGGCCGCATCCTCACCTGCCTGGCCTGCGACCAGACCCAGGGCCCCGGCGGCCGCGAGGCCGTCACCGAGGTCCGCGCCCGCGACACCTCCTTCCTGCTCGACCGCCTGACCGGGCGTCATCCGGCCTGGAAGAACGCGGATCTCATCGATCCGTCCCGCATCGCCATGGCCGGCCACTCCATCGGCGGAGCCACGGCCCTGCCCGCGATGGCAGCCGACCCGCGGATCCGCGCGGGCATCGACATGGACGGCACCCTGCCCGAGCCCTACCCGGCGGCGGGCATCGGCGGCCGGCCCTTCATGCTGCTGGGCTCCGCCGCCAGCGTGCCCGGGGACGCCCCCGGCAGCTGGTCCGGCCCGTGGCCGCACTTCGACGGCTGGAAGCGCTGGATCACCCTCGACGGCACCGACCACTTCGGAGCGACCGACTTCCCGGCCCTGCGGGACCAGCTCGGCCTGCCCCACCCCGAGGCCCCCCTCGCCGGATCCCGCGCCGTCGAGCTGACCCGGCGCTACGTGACGGCCTTCCTGGACCTCCACCTCAAGGGACGGCCCGCCCCGGCCCTCGACGGACCCTCCGCCGAAGCGCCCGAAGCCCGCTTCCACAACCCGTGAACGGCCCGCCGCACCGAGGAGCGGTGAGCGGACCGGCGGAATCGGCGCGGTGACGCGGGACCGGGGTCCGGGAGCGGGCGATGCTCCCGGACCCCGGCACGGCGGGCCCGAAGGCCCGCTTCCCGGGCGTGCCCCCGCTACACCGGGACGGACACGAACGTCCGGCCGGACTCGTTCTCCACCAGGACCTCCCTGACGTTCGCCGGGTCCACGGCCGCGGAGCCGTCCAGCGACGCCCCCTTGCCCTCACCGTGCTCGGCCGTGCCCACGACCCAGCCGCCTGCGGTGGAGCGCGTACCGTCCTTGGCGACCACCACCAGCCGGCACCGCTCGCCCGCCGGGATCCCGGTCACCGCCGCGTGCACCCGCACCCACTTCGCGGCGGGCGTCACCTGCACGTTCATCCGCGCCCCGGTGCCCCGGTCCGTCGCGGAGGCCACCCTGGTCCCCGGTACGGGCGCCGAGGGCACCGCCGACGCGGTCGGGGACGGCGGCGGGGGCAGCGCCCCGACCTGCTCCCGGTCCCCGCCCAGCTGCGTTCCGGCCCAGAACACGGCCGCGAGCGACGCCGCCACGGCAAGACCCGCCAGCCCCACCCGGCGCCGCGCGGAGGCCGCCCGCTCCCCGCGCACCTGCCGCAGGGTCCGCTGGAGCAGCAGATCGCCGCCCTGCGGAGGCCCTTCGAGGAACGCCTCCTCGGGCACCTCGCCCAGTACGCCCTCCATCTCGCGCAACGCGGCCACCTCCTCACGGCACCGCACACAATCGCCGACGTGCTCCTCGACACGCCGTACGTCGTCCTCGTCCAGGACACCGAGCACGTAAGGGCCGAGCAGTTCCTCCTCGTGCCGCTGCCGGTTCACGCCACCACCTCCCGCAGTCCGCCGGGCTGCTGGGGCGGCCGGCCTGATCGTCTGTTCCCGGCGCCGTCCCCGGTGCCGTCCGCGAACACCTCGCGCAGGGCCTTGAGCGCGTAGTGCGAGCGGGATTTGACCGTACCGGCGGGAATGCCGAGGCGGTCTGCGGTCTCGGCCACACTGCGCTCGCGGTAGTACAACTCCGTCAGCACGTCCCGGTGTTCCGGCGTCAGCCGGTCCAGCGCGCCGAGCACCGTCATGGTGTCCACCACCGCGTCCGCGTGGTCCCCCTCGACCGGGGGAGCGGCCGCAGCACCGGAGACCTCCGGCGGCCGGGCGGCCTTGGCGCGGTACCGGTCCGTGATGATGTTGCGGGCCACCGTGAGCAGCCAGCCGCGCACCGAGCCCTTCCCGTTGACCAGGACCTCGGAATGCCTCCAGGCCCGGATCAGCGTCTCCTGCACGACGTCCTCGGCGGCGGCCCGGTCCCCGGTCAGCCGGGTGGCGTACGCGAGCAGGGCGTTGCCGTGCTCCTCGTAGACCGACCTGATCAGTGCCTCGTCGGTCGAGCCCCGCCGAGTGCGGGGCCACAGTGGTCCGGCCATCTCACCCTCTCCGTCCGCCTGGTGTTACCTGGTGCGGTCGGAACACGCCCCGGGCGCACGTCCGGTTCACGTGACGTACGTCACTCAGGTCCGGCAGTCCCGTCCCTCGTTGAGGCAGGCGACGACCGCGTCCATCTGCGCGTCCGTCATCACGTCGACGAACATCGCGTGGTCGGTCCGCGGGCTGTGCCGCTGCTCCGGGAAGGAATCCAGCGCGATCGGCACGCCCGGGGCCACCGCGTAGGCCAGCGACAGGCGCAGCTCGGGCACCGGGAAGGTGCCCTGCGGGCACACGCCCCCCGGGGAGGGGAACAGCAGGTGGGAGCGGTGGTCGGGGGCGGTGGTGTCCAGCCCGTTCCAGCAGCTGGGGAAGACGAGCGTACGGGTGACCAGGGAGCCGGCCGGGCAGCGCGGGTAGTCGGTGGTGGACCGGTCGGGGAACCCCGAACAGCCCCAGCGGGCCCGGACGTCGGCGCGCGCCCCCGCCGTGTACGCGACGGCGTCGCCGGTCATCGCGCGCAGGAACCGGGGCATCGGAACCACCTTGCTCACCGGGCTGCCGCGGAACTCCACGGTCACGGAGGCCTCGGGCAGGATCTCCCCGGTGTTGCCGTGCCCGGCCGAGTGTTCGTGCGCCCCGCTCCCCGGGCGGTCCACCCGGCGCAGCACCGGCCAGTAGTAGGTGGAGCGGTCGCCGCCCGCGCAGCTCGTGGCGGCCCCGGCGAGCGAGGCGTCGGTCGACAGGGCGTCCGTGGAGAGGTTCCCCACGTAGGCGTGGGTGTGGTGGGCGCCCGCCCGCAGTCCCGGCGAGACCACGAGGTTGTCCTCGTTCCAGTGGCCCTCCTCGTTGCGCCCGCAGTCCACCGTTACCGAGCCGGGCGAGCCCGCGGCCCCGGCCGGGGCGGGCCCCCGCGGGCCGGGTGCGACCTCGCGTATGTCCACGGTGGCGCCCGCCACGGAGGTCTGACGGGATCCGGCCGCCCGGGTGGCGCCCAGCACGGCGGCCGTCAGCCCGGTGCCCAGCACCAGGCAGACGAGCAGCGCCAGCAGTCGGTGTTCGTTGCCCATGGCGGTCACGGTTGCCGGTGCCCGGCACGGCCGTCAACCGGGCATCCCTACGAGGGCCGGCGCCGCGGCTCGTACGGGTCGTACGGCATCGCGGCTCAGGGTGCCGGCCCCTCCCCGGCGCGGAGCGGTCCGTGCCCCGGAGCCGCCCTCCGTCCCGCGCCCCACGGGCACCGGGGCCCCGGTGAGTTGGCCCGTCCGGTCCTTGTCGGGCCGCACCCGGGCCGCGCAGAGTTTGCCGTATGACACCGGAAGAGCTCCTGCACTCCCTGGCCCGCACCCGCGTCTCCCTCGACGGCGAGGAGGTCACCTACTGGTGGTCCGGCGACGTCCATTCCTGGGCCCCCGGCGAGCCCTACCGCCGCCTCTTCGGCTTCGAGGGCGTCAACGTCGCACGCCTGGAGACCGAGAACGCCGAGGACGGCGGGGCCGGCGGATACCGCATGCTCTCCCGGGAGGCGGCCTTCTACCTCGACCCGGGCACGCGCGAGATCCTCGAGACCTGGCAGGGCAAGACCGTCGTCCACGTCTGGAACGACCCGGCCAACCAGAGGTGGCGGCCCTTCCCCGTCCCCCGGACCGAACTCGGCGACCAGGTCTGCTTCAGCCTGGAGATCCCCCTCTCCTACCCCTCCCCGCTGCCCGTGGCCGACTACCCGCTGAACTCCGCCGACGACACCTACCGGGCCCTGGAACTCTTCCAGTTCTTCACCCCCGCCGCCGCCCTCGCGGGCGACGCCCCGAGCGTGCCCGCCACCATGTCCTGGACCCGCCAGTCGCCCTGGCTGCCCTGGATGGAGCAGGGACAACGCCCCGGCGGCCTCACCTTCCACTGCCGCGGCGTGAAACTCGGCTCCTACGCCGAGGTGCCCGAGCGCACCCGCGCGTACATCGCGGCCCGCCACCCCGAGTTCGCCCGCGCCCCCGAGAAGTGGACCGAGCCGAACGAGACCAGCTGGACCCACTTCCGCAGGCTCAACCCCAGGTGACCCGCGGCGTCCCCGGGGCGCGGCGGGGGAGGGGACGGGGCGGGGGAGGGGGGCCGACAGGGTCCGGACAAGGGTTTTCCCCGTATCGGGTTCACCCCCGCGTTGCCTACTGTCTGCCCACCGGCGATCTTCCGCATCCCGAACGGCCCCCGCACCAACCCCACATGGTGTGAAGCCCTACGCGGACGCGCGGATCGCGGGTACGCAGTTGTCCGGTCCCACCGTCGCGGCCGGACGACGCGGCGTGCGGCGGCGGCCGGAGCGGGCCTGACCAGCCCGCCCCCGGCGCCGCGGCCGCCGATCACCTCCCACACTGCACCGACCGGCCGCTCCGGCCTGCCCGGAACCGGCCCGCGAAGGGGAACACCGTGCACGCATCCAGACGTCGGCTCATATCCGTGGCGGCCATCTCCGTCACCCTGCTGGCGGGCTCCGCCACCGCCTCCGTGGCCGTGACCGGGGGGAACGACCCGGCCCGCACCCTCCCGGCCGCCGCGGCCCCCGCCGCGCCCGCCGCCGCCCCGGTCGAGAACCTGATCGTCGGATACAAGTCCACCGCCTCCGAGGCCAGCTCCAACACCGCCGCAGCCGACGACGCCGCGGCCAAGGGCAAGAAGGCCGGCAAGAAGGCGAAGTTCGACCGCCGCCTCGGCACCGGAGCCGCCCTCGTCAACCTCGGTGGATCCGTCGCCCCCGCCGAAGCGGCCGACGTGATGGCCCAGTTCCGTGCCGACCCCGACGTCGCCTACGTCGAGCCGGACTCCCGCGCCTACGCGATGAGCACCCCCGACGACACCGAGTACGCCAAGCAGTGGGACCTCTTCGAGCCCACCGCCGGCATGAACGTGCCCGCCGCCTGGGACAAGACCACCGGGTCCGGCGTCACCGTCGCCGTGATCGACACCGGCTACGTCGCCCACTCCGACGTGGCGCCCAACATCGTCGCGGGCTACGACTTCATCAGCAGCTCGACGGCCGCCCGCGACGGCAACGGCCGCGACAACAACCCCGCCGACCAGGGTGACTGGAGCGCCGCGGGCGAGTGCGGCACCGGCTCCAAGGCCAGCGACTCCTCCTGGCACGGCACCCACGTCGCGGGCACCATCGCCGCGGCCGCCAACAACGCCAAGGGCGTCGCGGGCATCGCCTACAACGCCAAGATCCAGCCGGTCCGCGTGCTCGGCAAGTGCGGCGGCGCCACCTCGGACATCGTCGACGCCATCACCTGGGCGTCGGGCGGCTCCGTCGCCGGCGTCCCGGCGAACGCCACCCCCGCCAAGGTCATCAACATGAGCCTCGGCGGCTCCGGCGCCTGCACCGCCACCTACCAGAACGCCATCAACGCGGCCGTCGCCCGCGGCACCACCGTCGTGGTCGCCGCAGGCAACAGCAACGCGGACGCGGCCGGGTTCTCCCCCTCCAGCTGCAACAACGTGATCAACGTCGCCGCCACCAACCGCACCGGCGACCGCTCCTTCTACTCCAACTTCGGCGCGATCATCGACGTCGCCGCCCCGGGCGGTGAGACCCGCCGCGCCACCGACACGCCCGGCACCGTCACCACCCCCGAGAACGGCATCCTCTCCTCCCTCAACGCCGGCACCACCACGCCGGGCGCCGAGATCTACAAGCCGTACCAGGGCACCAGCATGGCCGCCCCGCACGTCGCGGGCCTCGCCGCGCTGCTCGTCGCCGCCAAGCCGTCGCTGACCCCGGCCCAGGTCGAGGCGGCCATCAAGGCCAACGCCCGTCCGCTCGCCGGCACCTGCACCGGCGGCTGCGGCGCCGGCCTCGCGGACGCGGCCGCGACCGTGAACGCCGTGACGTCCACCCCCGCCACCCCGGCGTTCGAGAACACCGCGGACGTCGCCATCGGTGACAACACCACCGTGGAGAGCCCGATCACCGTCTCCGGAGTGACCGGCAACGCCCCGGCCACCCTCAAGGTCGGCGTGAACATCGTGCACACCTACATCGGTGACCTCAAGGTCGACCTGGTCGCCCCCGACGGCTCCGTCTACACGCTCCACAACCGGGCCGGCGGCGGCACCGCCAACATCAGCCAGACCTACACCGTCAACGCCTCCTCCGAGGTCGCGAACGGCACCTGGAAGCTGCGGGTGAACGACAACGCCGGCGGCGACACCGGCAAGATCGACTCCTGGAGCCTCGGCTTCTGACCGGTCCAGGTCCCCGACGGAGCCCCCCAACTCCGTTCTGACGGACCGATGGTACGGACCAAATCCCAGCACGCGGGCCTGCCGGTACCTCCCGTACCGGCAGGCCCGCCGTGCTTTCCTGTCCACCCACTGAATTCTGCGTCACAATCCGGGTCCGTCCGGCGGCTGACCTCGTATTGTCGCGTCTCACAGGAAAGGCACAGAACTGGGGCGCGAAAGGCTGGTGGCTGTGCGTGGCGGCGACGGGGCACGCTGACACCGGGGTGGGACACACCAACGTCGGACAACGCGAACTCATCGAGGCGGTCCACCGTGCGCTGACCACGCACGGCAGGGCCGTGCTCACCGGACCCGCCGGAGCGGGAAAGACCGAGGTGGCGCGCGCCGTCGCGGCCGCCGCCGCGGGCCGGCGCGAAACCGTCCTGCGGCTCGCCCCCGAAGCCGCCGACCAGGCGATACCCGAGGCAGCCGCCGCCACCCTGCTCGCCTCCGTCCCCCGCTCCGCCCTCGAACGCCTCGCCGGGCCCCAGCGCACCGCCATCGCCCTGCTCCGCCGCGAGGCCGACGCCCCCGGAGCGGGCCGCGACCACGTCGCCCTGCGCCTCGCCGTCGTCGAAGTCCTGCGCACCCTGTCCGTCCCGGGCCCGGTCCTGCTCGTCCTCGACAACGCCCAGTGGCTCGACGCCGAGAGCACCGACCTGCTCCGCTTCGTCCTGCGCCTGACCCCGCCCCGCGTACGGGTCCTCGTCGCCGAATGCGTCCAGGGCGGCACCCCCGTCGCCGAACCCCTCTGCGGCCCCGGCACCCCCGTCGTCCGCGTCCCCCCGCTCGGCGCCGACCAGGTCGCCGAGCTCCTGCTCCGCCACGGCCTGCCCGCCCGCCTCGCCGGCCGCGTCCACCAGGCCAGCGGGGGCAACCCGCGGCTCGCCCTCGCCCTCGGGCACTCCCTCGCGGAGGCCTGCGGCGGACCGGGCGGCGCCGCCCACCACGCCGACACCCCGCCCGTCTCCGGGCAGGCCCGCGAGGTCGCCCGCCGGCTCCTCGCCGAAGCCCCCGCCCGCGCCCGGCGGACCCTGCTCCTCGCCGCCCTCGCGGCCCGCCCCACCACCGCGCTGCTGCGCCGCGCCGGACGCCCCGATGCCGAAGCGGAACTCGCGGAGGCCGAACGGGCCGCGCTGGTCACCGTAGGGGAGGACGGCGCCGTCACCTTCACGGCCGGCGCCCTGCCGACCGCCCTGGCCGCCGACGCCGGCTGGCCGGAGCGCGCGGCCGGACACGCCGCCCTCGCCGCCGCCGTCGACGACCCCGTCCAGGCCGTACGCCACCGCGCGCTGGCCGTCGACACCCCCGACGCGGACCTCGCCGACCGGATCACCGACGCGGCCGCCGCGTGCCGGCGCAGGGGCCAGCGGGCCCTCGCCGCCGAACTCGGTCTGCTCGCCGCCGAACGCACCCCCCTCGCCCTGCCCCGCGAGGAACTCGCCCGGCTCGTCGCCGCCGCCGAGGACGCCGGCTGGGCCGGCCGCGCCGACCTCGCCCGCCGCGCCACCCGCGCCGTCCTCGCCCGTGACGCCTCGCCCGCCCAGCGGGTGCGCGCCCGGCTCGCCGTGATCGACGCCGCCGGGCAGGCCCTCGCCGACGCCGACGAGACCATCGCCCACGCCCTGGCCGACGCCGCGGGCGACCCCTCGCTGCGGGCCGCCGTCCTGCTGCGGATCGCCTGGAAGCACAACATCGGCGACGGCGACCCCCTGCGCTCCCGCGACGCCGCCGCCGAGGCGGGCGCCCTCGCCAAGGCCGGCGGGGACCAGGTCGCCGAGGCCATGGCCCTGACCGTACGGGCCCGCATGGGCCGCATCCTCGGGGACCCCGACGCGGAGGACATCCTCGCCGAGGCCCTCTCCCTGCCCGCCCCCGAGGTCCCCCTCGGGATGCGCAACGCGCCCCAGTACCTGGCCGTCCGCCACGCCCTCTTCGACGACCGGCTCGCCGACGCCCGCCGTCAGCTCCTCGTCCTGCTGCCCGCCGTGCAGCGCACCGGATCGGCCGAGGACGTCTTCGAGGTGCTGCGCAGCCTCACCGAGGTGGAACTGCGGCGCGGCCGCTGCGTCGCCGGGTCCGCGCACGCCCGCCGCGCGCTGGAGCTGACCATCGAGGCGGGCCTGTCACCCGGACCGGCCTGGTACGTCGCCGCGACGGCCGAGGCCGCGGCCGGCAGCTTCGCCCGCGCCGCCGGATACGCCCGCCGGGGCATCCAGGCCTCCGAGGAGGAACAGGACCAGGTCTTCCTGTCCCGGGCGCTGTACGCCCTCGGCACCGTCGAACTGGCCACCGGGGAGGCCGCGAAGGCCGTCGCCACGCTGAGCCGGGTCGCCGCGCTGGAGGAGGCCCAGCAGGTGGTGGACCCCTCGGTCCTGCGCTGGCACGGGGAGCTCGCCGAGGCCCTGGTCGCCGCCGACGATCCCGTCGGGGCTGGGGAACTGCTCGACCGGGTCACCCCCGTGGCCCGCTCCCTGGGGCGGACCACGGTGATCGCGGCCCTGGACCGGGCCCGGGCCCTGTGCCGTTCGGCACAGGGCGAACCGGAACCGGCCGTCGCCCTGCTGGAGCTGACCGCGCAGCGGTTCGGGGCCCTCGGGCTGCCCCTGGAACAGGGCCGCACGCTCCTCGCGCTGGCCCGGGTGGAACGCCGGCGCCGGCGCCGGGCCCCCGCCCGTGCCGCCCTGTCGGCGGCGGCCGAGGTCTTCGCGGGGGCCGGGGCCAAGCCCTGGCTCGGCCTCGCCCGCGAGACCCCGGCCGAGACCGCCACCCCGCGCCCCGCGGTGGCGGCCCTGACCGAGGCGGAGGCCAGACTGGCGCTGCTCGTCGGCGGGGGAGCCAGCAACCAGGAGGCCGCGGCGAAGCTCTTCCTGAGCGTGAAGACGGTGGAGGCCCGCCTCACCCGGATCTACCAGAAACTGGACGTCCGCTCCCGCGCCCAGCTGGCCACCGCGCTGCGCGGGCACTGAGCGGGTCACGCCCCGGGGCGCGACCCGCCCGGTGCCCGCGGGGTCCGCGTCAGCAGCCGAGGTTGTTGCCCGGGGTGACGCCCAGCAGCTGCGTGAAGCTCTGGTACTTGCTCACCCGGCTCTGCACCTGCGCCGGGTTGCCGCCGTTGCACTCCAGGGACCCGTTGATGGAGCGGATGGTCTCGCCGAAGCCCGCTCCGTTGACCATGGCGGCGTGGGCGGTCATCGTGCCGGGGCCGTTCTGGGTGTTCCAGTACCAGAGTGCCGTCTTCATGGCGACCGCCGGATCCTGCTCGACCAGGTAGGGGTTGGCGAGGAGGTTGATGCCCAGGGCGTCGCCCGCCGCCTTGTAGTTGAAGTTCCAGCTCAGCTGGATGGGGCCGCGCCCGTAGTAGGCGGCCTGGCCCGCGGGACAGCCGTAGGGCTGGGAGGCGTCGCAGTAGTGCGGGTAGTTGGCGGTGTTCTGCTCCACCACGTACACCAGCCCGCCCGTCTCGTGGGAGACGTTGGCGAGGAAGGCGGCCGCCTCGCGCCGCTTGACCGTGTCGTCACCGGTGTTGGCGAAGCCGGGGTAGGCGGACAGGGCCGCGACCAGGCCGTTGTACGTGTAGAACGGGTTCCGGTTCGGGAACATCTGGTTGAACTGGGCCTCGCTGACCACGAAGCCGGAGGGGTTGCCGGTGCCGGGGTCGGGGTCCGTGCCCCCGCCGCCCCCGCAGGCACCCTGGTCCGACCACACGCCCCACTGGCCGGTGGTCCCGGGCGTCTCGCCCTGGGTCCACCACTTCGCCTGCCAGTTGTGGCCGTTGTACGAGGCGCTCGCGCCGCCCGTGTAGACGGCGGAGGAAGCCCAGGCCGAGGCGCAGGCGGGGGCCGCGGCGGCGGGCGAGGCGGGCAGGGCGACGGCGAGGCCGAGCGTCACGGCTGCGGCCGCGGCGAGGGAGAGGGTACGGCGGCGTAGGGCGCGTATCACGTAACTGCTCCTGAGGTGGGGGGAGTCGTCGCGGGGGGTGGGGGGCGACGGCTACCGCCACTGAAGCGAAGATGGTCTGGACCTGTCAAGGTCTAGACCAAAGGTTTCCGGGTTGGTGCGGGACTCCGGAAACGCGGGAACGGCGTGACGACCGTGTCCGTCACGCCGTTCCGGATGCCGCTGGGGTCAGCTGCCGGCGGACAGGTTGCCGGACAGGACCGGGATGTTGTCCACGATGTGCGACAGCGACTCGTCGCCCTTGGCCTGGGTGGAGTTCTCGGCGCACTGCTGGTTCTGCGGGTTGGACAGGACGTTGATGTCCTGGACGCCGATGTTGAGGGCGGCGAGGACCGACTGCACGTTGACCTTCGCGGGCAGGCCGATGCAGAGCTTGTTCAGTGAACCCTGGACCGCGCTGAGCTGCGGGCTCATCGCGCCCTTGGTCTCCTGGTTGCCGTAGACCTGCGAGGCGCCGTTGCCGTTGACGGTGTTCACGCCGTTGTCGTTCCCGATCGCCATCGCCGGGGAGGCCGCGAGGGCGCCCGTGCCCAGTACGGAGGCGGTGACCGCGGCGGTGGCCATGAACTTCTTGAGCATGGTGGATCCTTCTGTCGCATGAGCTGTCCCCGGCGGGACGTCCTGATCAACTGCCCCCGCGTCCAGGGGTTATCGCCGATCACCCATGCGGCCCAATGATTCGCGCCGTGGCCGGCCGGCCGCCGGGGGCCGCCCGGGGCTCCAGGCGGCCCCCGGCGGCCCCCGGCGCGCTCCCCGACGGTCCCGGGTCGAGCCTGCCGGGGCCGGGGAAGGGTCCGGCCCCCGGCGTCAGCCGGTCTTGCGGCGGACCTTCTTGTTCTTGCCCCCGGCGCCGGCGCTGGAGCCCTGCACCTTCGCGCGGCTCTGGTGCGACTGCTGGGACTGGGCGCTCGCGGCGTTGCGCGCCAGTGCCTCGCGGAACTTGCGCTTGGCCTCGTCGGCCGGGGACTCGTCCTGCGGGACGTCCGCCGCGGCCCCGTCCGCCTGCGGGGTCTGTGGTGCGTCAGCCATCGGTGTGCCTCCTGGAGTGATCACGTCCGCCCAGTCTGTCAGCCAGGCCGTTCGCGGGCCATCGGGTTCGCGCCGGGGCGGCCGGTCAGCGGGGCGGGGCGGGCGCCCCGGCCCCGCCGCCGGCGCGGATGGCGCGCAGCGCGGCGGTGTGCAGGGCGTGCGGATCGCCGTGGGCCACCGGGCTGCCGGTCAGCGTGTACCACTCGTCCGCGTCCGTGTACTGGACCGCGAACCCGACCGTGCCGTCCGCCCCGCCGGTCGTCCGCAGCGTGAGCGGGCCCGTGATGACCCCGACCTCGTCGGTCATGGCCCCGCCGGGACCGGCGAGGACCTCGTCCTGCCAGGTGCGTTCGGGCCCGGTCACGAGGCGCAGGTGTCGATCATGGTGGTGAGCACGGCCCTCTCGCCGTCGGTGACGGTCAGCCCGTAGTGGGACTTGACGGTGGTCCAGGCGCGCCCGTACTGGCACCAGCTCGACTTGTCCGTCGGCTGCCACAGCTCGGGGCTCTGGTCGCCCTTGGAGCGGTTGGAGGACGCCGAGACCGCCAGCAGCTGCGGCCGTGTCAGGTCGTTGGCGAAGGCCTTGCGCCGGGCCGCGTCCCAGGCGGCGGCGCCCGAGCGCCAGGCCTCGGCGAGCGGCACCATGTGGTCGATGTCCAGCTTCGCGGCCTCGGTGACGGTCGCCCCGTCGTAGAGGCTCTTCCAGCGGCCCGTCAGGGCCCGGCACTCGGCGTCCTGCGTGACGTCGGTGCCGTCCCGCTTGAGGACCACCTCGCGGGTGTCGCACTTGTTGCCCTGCTCCGCCCAGTGCGTGAACTTGTCCCGGCTGTACCCGGCCATCGTGCCGGGCTTGCCCGTCGTCAGCGCCGCCAGCCGGGTCCGGGCGACGGCCGCGCTGACCATCCCGGGCAGCACGTCCGCGGGGGCCGGCTGTCCGGCGGCCCCCGAGGGCGCCGGCGGGGCGGAGCTCGCGCTCCCGGTCGCGCCGGTGGCCGGGCCCGGTCCGGGCGTACCCCCGGTCTTGCCGTCCCCGGAGGACCCCGGCCCACCGCATCCGCTGATACCGAGCAGCACGGCCGCCACTGCCACCGCCGCGCCGCGCACACCTGACTGACGACCCATGACCCACCCCGACGAGACTCCGCACTGACCCGGGAAGACTACCCATAACCGGACAACCAACCCCGCACCGGGCGGTGCGGAGTGTCCGGGCGGTCGAACTACGCCGTGTCCTCGGGACCACCTCGCCGACCGGATGGGGCCGGCGAGGAGAGGCGGCGTGGTGCCGGCCCTCCGGATGAGGAAGTCGAGGCGCATAGAGGGTTCCGCTGCCACCCGGCAGCAACGGTTATGGAACTCCGGCAGCCGGAGCGGGAGCAGGGGCGGCCGCCGCTCGACCGCTCGCACCGGTCGATGACGTCGGCCGAGGCGGGCCGGGCCGATGAGGCTAGGTGCGCAGGGTCCGCCATTCGCGGGGGTGCAGCGGGACCGGCGGCAGGCGCAGCAGGTCCGTCAGCGGGGCTCCCTGTTCCGCCCAGCGGCGCAGCAGCTCGCGGTCGATCCACCGCACGCCGTGCCGGTCGCCCCACGCCTTGGCGTCCTGGGTGAGGCCGCCGTTGGTGACCACCAGGGCGTGGTCGGTCCGGTGCGCCGGACCCGCCGCGCCCATCGCCTCGGCCATCACCGAGGTGCCGACGGTGGCTCCGGCGGCGCCCGCGCGGGTGTGCCGGGCGCGGACCAGGATGCGGCCGTGCCGCGCGTCCTCGCCGATCACCCCGGCGGCCCCCCGTGCGCCCCAGCCGTCCCGGACCAGCAGGTCGCGCACCGCGTACTCGAACTCCTCGTGGCCCATGGCGTCGAACTCCGCCAGGGTGATCCGCAGCGCAGCGGGGCGCGCGGCCCGGTTCAGCGTGCGCCATCCCGCGACGGCCACCGCCGCGAGGGCCGCCGCCAGGGCCACGGCCGGGCCGTGCGCGGCGGCGAACCCGGTCACGGCCATCAGGGCGACGAGCGCCAGGCCCCCGGCGGTGATCCGCCCCCCGGGCCCCCGGGTGCGGCCGCGCGCCCGTACGCGGTGGTAGCCGTCCCGTGCCATCGAGCCCCCTCCGCTCAGGGGCCGGCCGCGGGTGCGGGGCCCTCCGGGAAGAGTGTGGGCAGCACGGGGTCCAGAAAGGGTGGAATCGTCATGGACGTCGAGTCGAGGGCTCAGATCCGGCCGCACCGGCAGTCGGCCCGGCCCCCGCGCACGGGCGGCCGAAGCCCCCACGGCCGGGCCGAACGCCCGAAGGACTTGGCCGAAAACAGGGAGCGCATCGCGCCCCGCCCGCGCCGGAGCCGCCTCCCGCGCCGGATCCCGGGCCCACCCCCCGTGTGCCGCGCCGCGGACGCGTGAGGCCAGGGGGACGTACGGGGGCGGGCCCCGCCGCCGTCCCGGACGCCGGCGGCGTCACCCGCCCGTGGTGGAGGCGGACGGGTGGCCCCGGGCGGCGGGGTCCGCTCCCGCCCCGCCCGCCGACGGAGTCGACGCTCCCTGCGCGATGGCGGACGGGGCCGGCGGGGTCTGCGCCGCCGGGGCGGTCAGGTCCAGGAGGCGGTGACCAGGGAGCGCCGGGCCGCCTTCAGGTGGGTGGACGCCGCCAGCCAGGCCCAGGCGTAGCCGTCCGACGAGGGATCGGTGAGCCGGCCGAAGACGTCCCTGGGGCGCCGGTCCGCCTCGGCCACGAGAGCAGCCGTCAGGTCCGCCGCCGCCCCGAATCCGGCCCGCCGCAGGGGACCGTACGCGGTCAGCGGCTGCGGTCCCCGCGCGGTTTCGGCCACCGCGCGGCGGCCTCCCGCGACGCCCGTCTCCAGCAGCCGCCCCACCCGCCACAGCGGCGCGTCGGCCAACGGGTCCGGACCCGGAACCACCGCTTCCGCCGCGGCCGAGGGGGCCTCGCCCGGGAAGTGGCTTCCCTGGAGCCGGTCGTAGCCCAGATCGGCCCGGTCGTGCCACTCCGGCGGCAGCCGCAGCGTGTACGCGGCCCCGGGCACCGGCCCCACCGCCAGGGGGCTCAGCGTCGCCGCGCGGTCCGGGTCCGGACGGCCCAGGACGCGTAGCGCCAGCCCCGGATACCCGGCCAGGCGGCGCAGGTTGGCGGTGTGGGCCAGCTCCGGGTGCGGATGTGCGGGACGCAGCCGCAGCAACGGGGCGTCCGCGCGGCGTTCCCGTACGAGCAGGTGCTCCCCGGCCGCGCCGACGACCTCGACGTCGCAGCCCAGCAGGCCCGGTTCGGCCTCCTCCCGGGAGAGCAGCTCGGTGACGGCTTCCGCCGCCGGGCGCGCGAACAGCGCGGCCAGCGGCTCCGCCGTCCACGGCGTCACCGGCATGGGGGTGGCCCGCACCCCGCGCCCGGCGCCGAGCCGCCCGTCGGCGGAGACCGTCGCGCCGACGATGCGCAGGCCCGCCCGGGACAGCCCGGCGTGGTCGAGGGCCCCTCCGCCGAGAGCGACGGAGGCGGCCCCCGCACCCCGGGCGCGGGCGAGGCCGCCGGGCCGGACGTCCGACAGGGAGTAGGCGGAGCCGTCCGCGCCCAGCAGGTGGGTGACCACGCCCCCGTAACCCGTGGCGCTCAGCACCGGCTCCCGGCACAGGCCGTACACCCGCAGGCTGCCACCGGCCGTGTAGGCGCGGCGGCCCCCGCCGGTCAGCCCCGGACCGCCGGTGCCGGACGCCAGCAGCGCGGCGGAGGTCAGCAGTTCGCGGAAGGCGGCGGCGAGGTCGCCGAGGCGCTGCGCCGCGTGCCGTTCCCGCGCGGCGCGCAGACCCCGTACGACGCGCAGCGCGGCGGCCTCGGCCTGCGGCAGCCCGGCCACGCGTGCGGTGTGCGCGGCGCGCAGCAGTTCGGCCTGGGCCACCGCCCCGGCGGCGGTGACCCCGGCGGCCAGCGCCTCGGCCCCGACCGCCCACAACCCGGCCCCGGCCGCCCTCTGAGCAGCCGTCACCGGGGCCGTCACCCCGTCGCCGGTCCGGTCGGCGGCGCGCCCGGCCGCTGCCGCGCGGGGCGCGGTGCCGGGGGCGGCGGCCTCTCCGGGCAAGGCCCCCGGCTCCCCGTCCGCCTCCGCGCGGGCCGCCGCGCCCGCCCTGCCACGGGAACTCGCCTCCGCGGCCGGGCGGGGTCCGGCCCCCGCGCCCGCCTCCGGGACGGAACCGGCGGCCGGGACGGGCTCCGGCCCCGCGCCCGCCTCCGGGAGGGAACCGGCGGCCGCGTCGGGCTCCGGTTCCGCGCCCCCGTACGGCTCCTGCTCCGGGTCCGCCAAGGGGCTCGCGCCCAGGGCGGCCGCGCGGTGGAGGCAGCGGGGGGCCAGCAGGCAGGCGCAGACGGCCTGGGCCGGATCCGTGACCGCCCCCGACGGGCCCGGTCTCAGCGTGACCACCGCGTCCTCGCCGAAGCGGACCGTGACCGTGCCGTCCGGCCCGGCCTCGGCCCCCGCCCCGCACGCCTCGACGGCGGCGTCGAGCCGCTTGCGCAGCCGGGCGCTGAGGCCTTCCACCGCCTCCGCCAGCACCTCGGGGGCGACGGGGGGCAACAGGGTGCTGCTCATCGGGGTTCTCCACGGAGTCGGTCGCCCACCCAGCGGGCGAGGGCGAGGGGGCTGAGGGCGGCCACCGGCATGCCGGCCGCCACGAGTTGCCGCGCCACCGGCACCGAGTACCGGGGCGCGCCCGCGTCGTCGAGCGCGGCGCAGCCCAGCAGATGCGCGCCCGAGGAGGCCAGGGCGCGCACCTCCCCGAGCAGGCCCCCGAGCGGGGCGCCCTCCTCGAAGTCGCTGACCACCACGACCAGCGTGCGGCTCGGCACCGTGATCAGCGTGCGCGCGTGCGCGAGCCCCGCCGCGATGTGCGTACCGCCGCCGACCCGGACCCCCAGCAGCAGCGACAGCGGATCGTCCACGCGGTCCGTGAGGTCGGCGACCTCGGTGGAGAACGCGAGGAAGTGCGTCGACAGGGTCGGGACACCGCCCAGCACCGCCGCCGTCAGCGCCGACCAGATCACCGAGGCCTCCATCGACCCGGACACGTCGACCACCAGGATCAGCCGCCAGTCCGCCTCGCGGGAGACGCGCGTGCTGAACACCGGCCGCTCCGGGACCACCACCACCCGGCCGTCGTCCAGCCGCCGGGTGTGCGCGAGGTTGGCCCGCAGGGTGCGCGCCAGGTCGAGCGGGCCGCCCGGGCGGCGGGTCGGGCGCGGGGTGGCCAGCCCGGACAGCGCCGGCCGCAGCCGGGTGGCGAGTTCCCTGGCCAGCTCGTCGACCAGGCGCCGTACCAGGGGTCGCAGCCGGGCGAGTTGCTGCTCCGGCATGCCGCCCGCGAGCGAGAGCACCGAGGTCAGCAGCTCCACGGAAGGGCGTACGGATCCCGGGTCGAGCGTCGCGAGCACGTCGGAGCGGCCCGCGTCGGCCGCGTCGGCGAGCACTTCCTCCCGCACGTCGGAGCCGAACAGCGCCTCCAGCTCCGCCGCCCACTCCCGGGCGGTCGGGAAGGACGGGTCGTCCCCGCCGCCGGTACCGTCGCGGCCCACGTCGCCGGAGCCCTCACCACGCCCGGCCCCGTACAGCTCGTCCAGCGCCCGTGCGTAGCGGCCCGCGCCGGCCGGGAGCCGGTCGCGCTGCCGGCCGAGCAGCAGCCGCCACCGGTCGGCGGGCGCCAGGCGGCGGCCGTCCGCCGGCTCCGGCCGGGCGGGCGCGACCCCGTCCGCCCGGCCGTCCGCCCCGCCGTCCGGGACGTCGGCGTCCGCCGGACGCGCCGGTACCGGAAGGTCCTTGAGCGCCGCGAGCCCGGCGGCGTCGGCGGCGGCCCACAGCGCGAGCAGCGCGGGCGGCGCGTCCAGCGACAGGTCGACCCGGTCGCCGAGCCGCTCCGTGACGGTCGCCAGCAGCCGCTCCCGCGCCGCGGGCGCGAGCACGTCGAACCCGGCGCGCAGCGCCGGCAGCCGCTCCAGGAACGCCTCGTCGGAAAGGGCGTCCACCCGGTCCAGCAGCGGGGTCAGGGCCGCCGGAGAGGCGTCCAGCAGCGGTCCGGCGGCGCTGAGCAGGCCGGTGAGCCGCCGGGCCAGGGCCCGCCGGCCGTCGGGGCCCGCCGCGCCGTCGACCCAGGCGGCGGCGCGCCCGCCGAGCCCGGCCGCCGGGTCCAGGTCCAGCAGCACCCGTACGGCCAGGGCCGCGCCCCGCATCAACGGGCTCGCGCCGGAGGCCAGTTCCGCAAGGGCGGCGTCCATGCGCAACCCCAGGCGTCGGACGGCGGCCCGGTCGGCGAGGGCCACCAGGGTGCCCGCGTCGGCGGGGTCGTCGCTTCCGGCGAGGCCGGGCAGGGCCCGCACGGCGGCGTCGAGCAGCTCACCGGCCAGTGCGCCGGACCGGTCCCGGGCCGCGGCGGAGGCGCCGGGCAGGTGGCCGCGGCGCAGCCCCTCCAACAGGTCGACGGCGTCGAGGAGTTCCGCCGGAGCGGCACTCTCCGGCAGGACCGCCGCCAGTTCGTCCAGTCGTACGTCGACCAGCGCGGGCAGGTCGCAGCGCGCGGCGGCGGCCAGCCCGGTCAGCACCTGCGCCGCCGTCGGGCCGCCCTCGGCCGCCTCGCGGCGCGCCAGCTCGCGCAGCGTCCCCGAGGCCGCCTGGGCGGCGGTGACGCCGCGGACCCCCGCCAGGTCCAGCCGGGCCGGGACGGACGGCGTCCAGGACAGCCGCCACTTGCTCCCCAGGGCCGTGCCGTCGCCGGTGGCGGCCACGCCGACGGGCTCGCCGTAGGAGGCCCCGCAGACCAGCAGCCGCTGCAGCAGCACCTCGCGGCGCCCGTCGAGCTCGGAACGCAGCGGGTCGAGGCGGACCTCCCGGGCGGCCGGGTCCTCGGGCGACGGCAGCCGCAACGCGGCCAGCTCCGCCTCCACCGAGGGCCCGAGCCCGGAGCGCGGGGCGTGCGGGGTGGTCCGGCCGCGGCCCGTTCCCACCAGTACGGCCTCCAGGGCGCGGGCCAGCGCCCGGCCCCGGCCGAGGGGTTCGCCGTGCCCGAGCACCGTCTGGACGGCCTCCAGGATCTCCCCCCGGCCGGGCGCGGGCAGCCCGCGCAGCACCGACAGGTCGCAGGCGAGCCGCAGGGTCTCGGCGGCCTCCCCGGTGCCGGCGGTGTGCCCGGCGCGGCGCAGCTCCCGGCACACGCGCGTGACGGCGACCGAGGCGGCCTCCCGCAGGCGTTCGGGGTCGCCGCCCGCTTCGAGCACGGCCTGTTGCCAGAGCGGGTCCCGGATGCCGGCGGGGTATCCGGAGCGGGAGTCGAGCAGGTCGTGGGAGTACGCCACGAACGAGGTGACGACCTCCTCGGCATCACCCTTCGGTCCCGCCTCCGCGACGGCCTTCGCGACGGCCTCCGCGTCGGCGTCGTCGGCCGCGGAGCGGCACGCCGTCAGGGCCGGGGCGTGGAAGGCGCCGATCACGGCGGCCACCCGGCGGCCACCGGTGGCAGCGGCGGCGATCACGCGCCGCATGTGGGCCTCGCGGGCCAGGTCGACCGGGGGCACGGCGCGCGCGTCGGTCCGCAGCGCCCAGCCGACGCCGAGCGCGGCGCGGCGCACGGCCTCCGGGGTGCACCCGGGCGCCAGCACCTCCACGGCCCGGTCCCACAGGTCGTCCCCCTCGCGCCCGCTCCCGGCCGCGACGAGCCCGTCGGCGAACCGGGCCGGCCCCGCCCCGGCGGACCCGTCGGCCGCGGCCCCCCGGTCCGCCCCGGGGCCGGTCCCGTCGGCGGTCCCGTCGGCAGGGGCGGGACCCGTCGGAGCGGGGTCACCCGACCAGCCCCGGTCGGCGAGCGGGAGGTCGCAGCAGACGACCTCCACGCCCCGGCTCCGCGCCCAGCGGAGCGCCGCCAGTTCGGGGGAGAAGTCCGCGAACGGGTAGAAGGCCAGGCGGCCCTCCCGCCCCAGCCCGGCCAGGGCCACCGGCGCGACCGTCTCCGGGTCGGCCAGGTGGGCCAGCCACGGCTGGAACTCGGCGGGGAGCTCCACGCAGACGACCTCCGCCCCCGCCTCCTCCAGCAGGGCCGGGACCACCGCCGCGAGCGCGGGACTGTGGTGGCGTACGCCCAGCAGGTAGGGCTCGCGCGACGCGGCGAGCGCCGCCAGCGCCTCCCGCGGATCGGTGACCGTCAACGCAGGCTCCCGCGCAGGTCCCAGAGCCGCCGCCACATCGCCGAGCCGTCCTCGGCCCGGCGGCGGACCGGGCCGTCCCAGTAGCCCAGCAGCCGTCCGTGGTCGGCCGGGTCGTCCTTGCGCACCACACCCAGCAGGTGTCCCGGCAGCAGGTCCAGCACGTCGCCGCCCGGCAGGTACGCGGCCGCGACCCCCAGCGAGGCCGCCACCTGCACGGCCTCGGCCGTGGACATCACCGTGCCGGGCCGCTCCACGTCCCAGCCCTCGGCGCTGCGCCCGGAGCGCAGGTCCCGGAAGACGGTGACGAGGGCGTCGAGCACGGAGTCGTCCACCCCGAAGGAAGCCCCGGCGCGCTGCACGGCGGCGACGGCCTGGCGGCGGACCAGGGTGGCCTCGGCGTCCGGGTCCGCGATCGGCGCGACCGTCTCGAAGTTGAAGCGGCGCTTGAGCGCGGCGGACATCTCCGAGACGCCCCGGTCCCTCAGGTTGGCGGTGGCGATGACCGTGAACCCGGGGGCCGCGCTGACCGACGAGTCCTCGGTGGCGGTCAGTTCCGGCACGCTGACGCGCCGGTCGGACAGGATCGACACCAGGGCGTCCTGCACCTCGGGCAGGCAGCGGGTGATCTCCTCGACCCGCGCCACCCGTCCGGTGCGCATCGCGGAGAGCACCGGGGAGTCGACCAGGGCCTGCGGGGTCGGGCCCTGGGCGAGGAGGAGCGCGTAGTTCCATCCGTAGCGGAAGGCGTCCTCGGTGGTGCCCGCGGTGCCCTGCACGGTCAGGGCGCTGGTGCCGCAGACGGCGGCGGACAGCAGCTCGGACAGCATCGACTTGGCGGTGCCCGGCTCGCCGGTGAGCAGCAGTCCGCGCTCTCCGGCCAGGGTCACCACGCACCGTTCCACCAGGGCGCGTTCGCCGACGAACTTCGGCGCGATCACCAGCTTGGACGGCAGCCCGGCGCGTCGCTTGGGCAGGGCCAGCTCGGTCCCCTCGCTGCCGCACACGAAGGTGACCACCGCGCGCGGCGTCAGGGCCCAGCCGGGCGGGCGGGGGCCGGTGTCCTGGGCGGCGAGAAAGGCGAGTTCGGCGGCGTACCGCTCCTCGGCGGGCATGACCTGCCGGGCGGGAGCGGGCTGTTCGGTGACGGTCATCGGTTCCTCGGGTCCTGTGGGCTTGGGGAATTCTCGAAGGAAAGACGTGGAGAGAGCGGAGGGGGTGCGGGGGCGCGTCAGGTCGCCCCCGCACCCGCTCCGGCGGGATCAGCGGCGGCGGCCCGCCGTGCGCTTCACCCTCAGCTGCTCGAAGCGCGGGACGTCGCCCTCCCGGACCCGTCCCCATGCCCGCCGGTAGAGGTCGGCGGCCGGCTCGGTGGGCACGAGCACGCCCAGCACCGGGCTGCCGCCCGGGGCCGCCGGGTACATCGACAGCTTCCACTGCTCCACCGGCAGCACCGGCGAACCGGGCTCGGCCCAGCCCCCGGGCAGGAACAGGGTGCGTCCCGCCCGGGTGCGGCCGGCCTGCACCACCAGGTCGGTGGCGGCCAGTTCGGCCCGCGCGGCCTTGATCCGGGCCGGCTTCCAGCCCGTCCACCGCGCCGTGTTGCGGTCGGTCGGGTCGGGCATGGCGAGCAGCATCAGGTACAGGGCGGCGGCGTCGGCGCCCAGCCCGCACGCGGCCTCCGTCTCCGCCACCAGCTCGGGCACGCTGCGGGACGGGTCCTGGGTCCACCAGGTGCCGTCCTTGGCGACCGCACCCGCCACCGGCGCGCCGGGATCGGCGAGCAGGGCCGCGAACGCCGGGTCGTGGGCCAGCCGCAGCGCCGTCTCGGCCGGCGAGGGCTGCTGGTCGACGCCGCGCAGCAGCGGCAGGTACGGGTCCGAACCGGTGGAGTCCAGCAGCGCCGTGCGCAGCGCGGGCCAGGGCCGGTCGTCGTGGGTGGCCAGGACCACCGCCCCGTAACGCTCGTACCCCTCGCCGGTCTCGGTCGGGGTCCCGGCCGCGGTCCGGAAGTCGGTCAGGGAGGTGTAGTGCCCGGCGGCCAGCAGCAGCCCGGGGGCCGCCAGCCGCTGCCGGACCGCCGTGAGCGCGGGCGGCAGGCAGGCCCGTACGGGGTGGCCCGCGGGCAGGCGGTGCGCCAGCCAGGCCGTCAGGGCCATCGCCCCGCTCAGCGCCGACGCGTCGAAGCACCGGCCGACGGGGACGACGGGTTCCGCGTGGTCCCCCCTGACCGCCCACTCGACATCGGCGGACAGCACCGGGGACGACGCGGGCCCGAGGAGTTCGGGCAGCGCCCGGTGCGCCGGCCAGGAGGTGCGCACGTCCCGCGAGGCCTCCGCGAGCACCCACTCGGGAACCGGCGTACGACGGCCCACGCGCTGGTTCCACACGCGCGCGGCGGCCGCCGCGTCCGGGCCGTCGGTCCACAGCCGGGCCGGTTCGGCGGGCAGCAGCGCCGCGACGAGCTCGCGCCGCACGCCGAAGCCGAGTTCCTTCAGGTCGTCACGGGCGTGCGCGGCGTCGGTGGCCTTGACCCCGAGGACGGCGCGCAGCTCGGCGGAGAGGAACGCGCGCTCGTACGAGTCCAGCCGCGGCAGGCCCGCCAGCACCAGCGCGGCCAGCGCCGCGGACACCCCGGTCAGCCGGGCGAACTCCTCGGCGGCGGACGCGAACCACGGCGCGGGGCCCCGGCGGTCGGCCTCGTCGAGGAACGCGGCCAGCCAGCCGGCGGCCCGCTCCGGGTCGCCGACGGTCGAGCCCGCCCCGACCTGGGCGTAGGGGGCCGGTACGGCGAAGGCGCCGGACGGGTCGTGCAGCAGCCCGTCGAACTCCTGGCCGTCGGGCAGCACCTCGCTGTGGTCGGTCACGGCGAGCAGCGCGCCGCCGCCGAGCGGCAGTACGGAGCGGTGGCGCGGGTTGCGCGCACGTCCGCCGGAGCCCACCAGCAGCGCCGAGTCCAGCCGGACCCGTACCCGGCGCCACCGTGCGGCGCAGCCCTCGGCGGAGTCCACGCCCAGCGCGCCGGCCTCGCCGAGCACCCGGCGCAGCGCCGCCCGCTGCTCGTCGGTGGTACCGGCGACCGCCATCCGGTAGGCCACGGCCGCGGGCTGCTCCAGGAACGGACCGGTCCACGGGAACGCCGAGTTCGCCAGCTTCGGCACGTCGAGGTGGAGCCGGCCGGGCACCCCCTCCGCGGCGGTGTCGCCGGCCGCCTTGGCCAGCGTCCGCAGGAAGCGGTACGTGGCGTCGCTCTCCCCGCCGTGGCGGTAGTATCCGTTGCCCACCAGGCCGTCCAGGGCGCCGTCCAGGAGGTGGTCGGCCGGGCCCCGGTCCGCCGGAGCGGTGCGCGGGGCCACCGGGCCCCGGGTCAGGTCGTCCGAGACCCTGGCCAGGGCCCGCTGCTGGACCAGTGCGCCGCGGACGGCCGCGGTCACGCCGCCGAGCAGCGCGGGCGCGGCGACGCCCGGCAGGGCGGCCGCCACCAGAGCGGGCACGTCCGCGCCCTTCCCGGCCTCGGCTACGGTCTTGAGCAGCGCCCCGGCGGTGGCCGTGTCCACCGCGCGCAGTGCCGCCGAACCCTCGGGGTCCCGGGCGCGCAGGCAGTACCAGTAGGGCAGCGGCGGCAGTTCCGCGCCGTGCGTGGAGTAGGCCGCACTGTTGTGGTCGGCGCTCATCCGGGAGACGGCCGCGCCCTCGGGGTCGGTGAGGGTCAGCGTCCGCCAGTCGCTGGACACGGCGCGCGGCCGGTCGTCGCCGGGCAGGGTCACGGCGTGGTGCGGGATCCGGGAGCCCTCGCCCAGGGTCACCGACCGTCCGGCGTTGTCGGAGCCGTGCCAGCCCTGCCCG
This sequence comes from Streptomyces sp. NPDC031479, assembly GCF_055581065.1. NCBI lineage: Bacteria > Bacillati > Actinomycetota > Actinomycetes > Kitasatosporales > Streptomycetaceae > Streptomyces > Streptomyces sp. NPDC031479. The sequence continues at coordinate 122,737 of NZ_JBVIKC010000004.1, read as the reverse complement.
GGGACGCGGACCGCACGCCAGCCGAGCAGTCCGTCCACGGGCGCGCCGAGCACGGAGCCCTCGACGGTGGGGGTGGGGCGCAGCCAGTTCTGGCCGACGTTGTCGGGCAGGGTGCTGCCGCTCGGGTGGTCGCGCAGGGCGTCGGCGAGGAAGCCGGGCAGGGAACGCCGCCCGTGCAGCCCGGTCGTGGGGTCGTACTCGGCCCAGCCGGCCTCGCCCCCCGCCTCGCCCCGCTCCCAGACCCAGTACGAGGTGCCGTCGCTGATCACCGGCCGCTCGACGGGCAGTTTGCTGTCGCCGCGGTGCAGGACGCCGCCGCCCGTGGCGCGGCCGCCGCCCGGCAGGGGCAGGGTGACGTGCTCGGAGCGCACCGACCAGTAGTTCGCGGAGGAGTCCAGGGTCAGGACGTCGCCCGGGGAGCTGAGCCAGTAGCCCTGCACGGGGCCGTTGTACGGGACCCAGAACACCAGCAGGTCGCCGTCCGTGTAGTGGAAGCCCAGCTGGTGCTGGCCGCCGGCGGCGGGGATCCGCAGGTCGTGCGTCAGCACGGTGGAGTCGGCTTCGATGACGCGCACCTGCGCGGAGTTGGCGACGATGACGTACGGCCAGGCGTCCATGACGGTCAGGTGCCGCCGGTTGCCCGCGGGCGACAGCGCGGTGACGGCCTCTTCCCAGGTGGGCCAGACGAGTTCCTCGAACAGGCCGCCGCGCAGGGTGCGGGCGAGGATCTCGCCCAGGTCGGCGGCGGCGGCCCGGGAGACCTCCTGCGGGGCGAGCGCGAGCGCCTCCGCGGGGAGCCAGGTCAGCCGCCGGATGGCCTCGGGCAGGTCCGGCAGGGCGGCCGCCGTGGAGGCCGCGGCCACCTGGGCGACCCAGTCGGCGAGCAGCGCGCGGCTGCCGGGGCATTCGGCCAGGCGCCGCACGGTTCCGCGACCGCCGGATCCGTTTCCGTTGAAGCGGTCCAGGGTGCGCAGGAAGGCGGGCCGCAGCCGTTCGTCGGCGCACAGCGCGCTCAGGTCGCGCGGCTCGGGGGACTGGGCCCACTGGTCCAGGCCCATGAAGCCCTGCCAGGCGTTGCCGGGATCGGCGACCGGCAGGCCGAGGGAGAGCAGGAGGTCGATGAGGTTCACGTCCTGGAGGGCCAGGCGCAGGCCGTTCTCGCGTCCCGGCAGGGCCAGTTCGGTGCGCAGCCTTTCGGCGCAGCGCGTGACGAGCGAGAGGAGGGCGGGCAGCGTCGCCGGGATGCCCCAGCCCGCGTGGCGGGCCGTGTGGAAGCGCTCCAGCCAGCCGGCCGTGCCGTCGGGGCAACGCTCGGCCTCGGGCAGGGTGCCGTCGGCGAGTCCGGCGGTGGCGCCCGATTCCTCCAGCACCTCCAGCCACAGCGCGGCCAGTTCACCGGCCTCGCCGCCGCCGCTGCCGGGCATCATCGCGAGCAGGGTTCCGCGGACCGACGGAACGCGCCGGGCCAGGGCGACCAGCGCGGTGCGGTGGGACTTCCACCAGCCGGTCGCGGCCCGCAGGGTGGCCGGGAGCGGCAGCAGTTCAGCGAGGTACTCCTGCTCGGGTTCGCCGCCGGTCAGCCCGGCGGCGCGGGCGAGGCGGCGCAGCTCGGTGGTGGCCTGCGCCGAGGGCGGGAGCCCGCCCGCGGTGCGGCGCACGCACAGGCGGCGGAAGCGGTCGAAGGCCTCGGCGGGGGAGACCCGGGCCGAGAGCTCCTTGCCGTATCCGGTGAGGACCTTCACCGGCAGGGCACCGGCCAGGGCGAATTCGAGGAAGACGGCGTCGAGGCGGTCCTCGTCGACGGTCAGGCCGTAGCCGGCCTCGCTGGTCCGGGCCCGGCCGAACAGCTGGGCGGCGTACGTGGTGTTCTCGACGCCGAGGAAGACGCGCGCGGCCTGCTCGTAGAAGACGGGCAGGAAGTGCGGGACGGCGAGGGCGAGCCGGTCGGCGAGCTCGTGGCAGGCGTCGAGGGCGGCCTTGGGCTTGGTCTTGGCCTGCCGCGCGAGCCGGTCCAGCTCGGGGACCACGGCGAGGGCGTGGTGGCCGTCCTCGGGGTGGTGCACCAGCACCCATTCGGGGAAGCCGAGCGCCTGGCGCCGGCCGAGACCGACGACGGACGGCTCGCCCTGCGGCACGAGGCCGAGGAAGCCGGCGGCGAGGTCCTCGGCGGCGCCCAGCTCCGCGGCGGCGAGCCGGACGACGACCCGGTCGTCCCCGAGCGCGGGGTGACGGTAGGTCCGGGCGGTCAGCGGGACGGCGGCGGGCCCGGCACCGGTGGTGCCGACGGGCAGGACGGCTCCGGCGGCCAGCAGTGCGGCGTTCGCGCCCTCGCCGCCCTCGCCGCCCGCGGTGGTGTCAGTGGTGCTCATAGTCTCGGTGGTGCTCATGCGTCCCCGCCCTCCTCGATCTTGCGCCCGGCGTACAGCGCCGCGGCCATCCGCATCCCCTCGGACCAGGCCACCGGTCCGACCTCGCCGAGCCGTACGGCCCGGCCCTCCTCGTCGTGCCAGTTCAGCGGCCCGGTCTCCGACTCGTCCTCCCAGTAGGGCTCGCCGATCCAGACGGCCGCCTCCACCGCCCGGCCCGAGTCGCGCACCTTGCAGGTCGCGTAGCCGCCCGTGACCCGGTAGCCGAGGCCGGTGGCACGGGCGGCGAGGCTGAAGCGGGAGGGGAAGGTGCCGCCCGCGTAGTCCCGTACCTCGGTGGCGGCGGGGGAGAGGTCCGCGGGCTTCGTCCAGGTCGCCCGGTGGATCTGCTCGACCCGCTGGGTGATGTCCAGTTCGGCCGCGAACTCCCGTACGTCGTCCAGGTCGGGCAGCAGCACCGGGTGCGGCAGGGTCACCGTGAGCGGGCGCAGGCGTACGGTCTCGCCGTCGAGGTTGACCACCTTGAGCTCCCCCTCGGCGGTGGCGTCGCGCAGGAAGCCCACCTCGTCGGGGTCGCTGTCGGGGACGACGGCCAGGTCGCGCAGCGCGGCCTGCCAGGCCTCGTCGGGCCACACCCGGGCGAGGAGGGCGGTCGGCACCGGCAGGGAGGACACCATCCAGGTGTCCACCTGGGCGGCGCAGGAGGCCTCGTGGCGGTCGAGCCACTCGGCGAGCCGGCGCAGCCGGTCCACCTCGGGGTGGTCGCGCAACGCCTTCGGGTCCGTCTTCAACTGCCGCCCCGCGGGCCGACGCACCGCGACCCGCCCCTCCACGAGGGCGATCTCGTACCCCTCGTCCAACGCCAGCCAAGCCATCAGCCCGTGCCCCTCCGCCTGTCCGAAAATGGTCTTGCGCAGCCCGGTGCAAGGCGCCAACGCCTGCTGAGCTGCGGTATGTCGGGAGACTAGCGAGCCCCACTGACAACGCCGTCCGCAGGGCTGCCCGAAGCGCGCGGAGTGCGGACACGACAAGGCCCCCCGGTCCGTGGGACCGGGGGGCCGTGTGCGGGAGGTGGCGGGGGATCAGACGGCGTCGGCGGTGTCCGAGACCTTCTCCGAGACCTTCTCCGCGTCCTTCTCCGCGTCCTTCTGCGGGGCCTCCGCAGCGGCGGGGGCGCCGCCCGGGGCGGCCGTCGCGGACACCCGGGGCCCGTGGCCGGAACGCAGGCCGAGCCAGCTGATCACGGCGACCAGCGCGAAGGCTCCGGCCCCGATCCAGAAGGTGAGGGTGAACCCGGATTCGGCCGGCAGGGCCGGAACGCCCGCAGGGAGGTGCTCGATCGTCTTGGACGCCAGGATCGTGGTGACGATGGCGCTGCCGATCGCGCTGCCCGTGGAGCGGGAGATCGAGTTGATGCCGTTGGCGATGCCGCTCTGGTGGTGCGGGACGCTCGACATGATCACGGCGGGCATGGCGGCGTAGCCGAAGCTCACGGCCGCGCCGACGACCAGGCCGGCGCCGATGACCGAGAAGGTGTGGCCGTGGTCGAGGGCCAGCCAGCCGAACCCGACGGCGCCGAGGGCGGCGGCGAGGCCGAGCGCGATGCGCGGACCGCGGTGGCGGACCAGCTGGCCGCCGACGGGGGAGGCGAGCAGCGAGACGATCGCGCCGGGCAGCAGGAACTCGACGGAGGCGCGCAGGATGGACGCGTCGAAGCCGTAGCCGGTGAGCTTCTCGGGCATCTGGACGAGGTAGGAGACGCCCAGGAAGTTCGCGAACATGCCGAAGCCGACGAGGATGCCGGCCAGGTTGGCCATGAGCACCGGACGGTGGACGAACATCTTCATGTCGACGAGGGGTTCGCTCACCTTGCGCTCCACCAGGACCCAGACGGCGGTCATCACGGCGGCGCCGGCGAAGCTGCCCAGCGTACGGGCGGAGGACCAACCCCACTCGTGGCCCTGCGAGATCGGGAGCAGGAGGAGCAGCAGGGCGATGCCCAGGGTCAGCGCGCCCAGGAAGTCGGTGCGCCCGCCGGTCTTGTGGCGGGTGGCCGGGACCAGGAAGACGACGGCCAGCAGGGCCAGCGTGGCGAAGCCGGTCGCCATCCAGAAGGCGTTGCGGTAGTCGGCGTCGGTACCGGAGGTCAGCAGGCCGGTCGCGACGAGCGCCAGGCCGCTGCCGAACGCCAGGGTGCCGCTGACCAGGGCCATCGCGCCGGGCAGCTTCTGCGGGCGGACCTCCTCGCGCAGGACGGACAGGGCCAGCGGGAAGATCGCGGTGGCGGCGCCCTGGAGCACCCGGCCCAGGATCAGCAGCGGCAGCGAGGTCGCCAGCGCGGCCACCACGGAGCCCGCGACCATGACGCCGAGGACGGCCACCAGGGTGGGCTTCTTGCCGTGCTGGTCGCCGAAGCGGCCGAGCAGCGGGGTGAAGACGGCGGCGGACAGCAGGGTGGCGGTGGTCACCCAGCTGACGTTGGCGGTGGAGGTGCCGAGGTCGTTGCGGATCAGGCCCAGGATCGGTACGGGCAGGGTCTGCATCATCGACACGACCATGGCGGCGAGGCTCAGGGCGAAGACGATGACCGTCTCGTTCCTGTTCCTCGCTTCGGCGGGGGCGGATGCGGCGGAGCTCATGACTGGCAAGACCTTCTTACTGCTTCAGGACGCAGATGTTTGATGTCATCAAGTACTTGGATGAAGGTAGCCAGCAATAGTTAAGGTGGTCAAGTAAAAGGTTGATAATGTCAACGATCCTGGCGTACGCTCCGTGGGTATGAGCGCCACCGCCCCCCACACCCCCAGCAAGCTGGAACTCCTCGAACTGCTCGCCGCCATCGGCACCGCGCAGTGGCGGGACTTCGCCGCGGCGGCCGGCCGGTACGGACTGACCTCCACGCAGGCGAAGGTCCTGGCCCAGCTGGAGGGCCCGGTCCCGATGCGCGGCCTCGCGACCCTCCTGGCCTGCGACGCCTCGAACGTCACCGGGATCGTGGACCGGCTGGAGGCGCGCGGACTGGTCCGGCGCGAGGCCTCCGCCGCCGACCGGCGGGTCAAGAACGTCGTCGCGACGGACGAGGGCCGCGAGACCATCCGCCGGGTGCGCGAGGAGATGCAGGCCACGCACGGCGCGCTGGACACCCTGGACGCGGCCGAGGGTGCGACGCTCTACGCCCTGCTGGAGCGACTGCGCCCCACCATGGAGCGCAGCGCCTGACGGTCCGCCGCCCTCAGTCCTGCGGCACGGCGGCGTCGAGCGCGGCCGTGAGGCGGGCCAGGCGCACCTGGAGCTCGCGGATCTCGGCCAGCTCGAAGCCGGTGGCCGCCGCGATCCGGCGCGGGACCTCCACCGCGCGCTCGCGCAGCGCGGCGCCCTCGTCGGTGAGGACCGCGTGCACCGACCGTTCGTCCCGCACGCTGCGCTCGCGCCGGATCAGGCCGGACGCCTCCAGTCGCTTGAGGAGGGGGGAGAGCGTGCCGGAGTCGAGCCGCAGGCGCCGCCCCAGTTCCTTGACCGGGGTCGTGCCGTTCTCCCACAGCACCAGCATCACGAGGTACTGGGGGTAGGTCAGGCCCAGGTCCTTCAGCACCACCCGGTAGAGGCCCCCGAAGGCCCGGTTCGCGGCGCCCAGGGCGAAGCAGATCTGCCCGTCGAGGCGGAGGAAGTCCTGGTCGCGGAGGGCGGCTGCGGGCTGCTCGGTCATGCGCGCCAGTGTACCGGAGCACACTCGCGAGCGATTGAGTTGTGCACAACTGAATTGTGTGCTCTATTTGTGGTCAGGGGCGGCCCCGAGCCGCCCCACCCCCTGCGAAAGGACCTCCCGATGGACGCGCTGTACACCGCCGTCGCCACCGCCAACGGCCGCGAGGGCCGCGCCGTCAGCTCCGACGGCCAGATCGACCTCGCGCTCGCCATGCCCCCGGCGCTCGGCGGCAACGGCCAGGGCACCAACCCCGAGCAGCTCTTCTCCGCCGGCTACGCGGCCTGCTTCGCCAGCGCGCTCGGTCTCGTCGGCCGCCAGATGAAGGTCGACACCGGTGACATCTCCGTGACCGCCGAAACCTCCATCGGCCAGGACGCCGGCGGCTTCGGCCTCGCCGTGACCCTGCGCGTCGAACTCCCCGAGTCCCTCGCGGGCGAGACCGGCACCCTGCTGGTCAAGCAGGCCCACGAGGTGTGCCCCTACTCCAAGGCCACCCGCGGCAACATCCCGGTCGAGCTCGTCGTCGAGTAGGACCGGCACCGGGCCCCCGGGCCCGGACCCCGTGGCCCGGGCGGGCGTCCCCTCTCAGGACGCGCGCCGGGCGGCCACCACCGCGCACACCCCCGCCATCGGCAGCTCCGCCGCGAGCGCCAGCACGAGCGCCATGCCCTGACCGCTCGTGCCCGCCGAGGTGGCGACGTCGAACCAGGCGTCCATCAGGAGCAGCGCGGCGGTGGCCGCCGCCACCGGCGACACCCTCGGGTCCCCCTTGCGCAGCAGCGCCCCCGTCCCGGCCAGCCCGACGGCCAGCATCGCGTCGAGGCCGATCCACGCGGCCGACCAGTTGGACACCTCGGCCGTCGCCGGCATCGTCGTGGCCAGCACCACCATCCACGGCAGCAGCGCGACCCCCGCGCCGGTGAGCACCGTCGACAGGCGGGGGGCGCGCCGGGTCCGGAACAGGGGGGCGGCGAGGGCCATGGCTGCGGGTCTCCTTCCGGCCCGCCGGACCGTCCGCCGGGCACACCACCACTCTCGTTCCGCGCGCCGCGAAGATCAGTAGCTCCACCGTCCGAACCGGGGGTGGTGCCAGGTACACCCCCCACCGGGCACCAGGGTGGTGGTCGGCCGATGATCACTGCGATTACCGTACGGACATGACAACCCGCGGCGCCCTGCGGCGTACGTACACCTGGATCGCCGCGCACACCCCCTGGTCTGCGTGGGCCTGGCGCAACACCGTGTTCGGCGCGGCGGCGATCGTGCCCACCCTGCCCCTCGTCCTCGGGAGCGTGCTGCTCCTCGCGGCCCCCGGCCACACCCCGTACCTGCTGCTGCTCGCCGCCGTGGGCTCCCCGCTCCTGACCGGGGTCCAGCGCAGCCGCTTCCGTTCCCTGCTCGGCCTGGACATACCGCCCGTCGTCCGGGAACACCCCTGGACGACCGCCCGCGGCATCGCCGAACGGCTGCGCTCCGAATCGATCTGGCGGCAGTACGGCTACCACCTCGTGGCCGGCCCGCTCGTCGCCACCGGCGCCGCGCTCCTCGTCCTCGCCTGGGCGGTCGGCGCCGCCGCGGCGAGCGTGTACGCCTGGGCCTGGATGCTGCCCAGGGAGGAACCGTTCGGGCCGCCCACCGGCTGGCAGTCCCAGTACGACACGATCACCGTGCTCGGCGCACTGCTGCTGCTCGCCGCCCCCTGGGCGGCCGCGGCCCTGACCCGCCTGGACGCCGTCGCAGCGGCCGCCCTCCTCGGCCCCAACCGGGCCCGCGAACTGGAGCGGCGCGTCGAGGACCTCGCCGAGAGCCGGGCCGGGGTCCTGGACGCCGCCGACCTCGAACGCCGCCGCATCGAGCGCGACCTGCACGACGGCGCCCAACAGAGGCTGGTCTCCCTCGCCATGAACCTCGGCATCGCCCGCGCCACCCTCCCCGACCTGCCGCCCGAGGCCAAGGCCGTCATCGACGAGGCCCACCGCGAGGCCAAGGAGGCCATCGAGGAACTCAGCAACCTCGTCCGCGGCCTGCACCCGGCCGTCCTGGAGGACCGCGGCCTGGACGCCGCGCTCTCCGGCATCGCCGCCCGCGCGCCGCTGCCCGTCGAACTCACCGTGGACATCGCCGTCCGGCCGGGCCCCACCATCGAGGCCGTCGCCTACTTCGTGGTCTCCGAGACCCTCGCCAACGTGGCCAAGCACGCCCGGGCCCGGCGCTGTTCGGTCTCGATCGGCCGCGTCACCGGCGACCGCGGGGACCTGCTGCGCATCGTCGTCACCGACGACGGCGTCGGCGGAGCGGACCCGGCGGGCGGATCCGGCCTGGTCGGCCTGCGCAAACGCGTAGGGTCGGTCGACGGAACGATATTGATCAACAGCCCCCTCGGGGGCCCGACCGTCGTCACTGTGGAGCTGCCGTGCGGGCTGTGATCGCCGAGGACTCCGTCCTCCTGCGCATAGGTCTTGTCAAAGTCCTCGAAATGGCCGGGTTCGAGGTGTGCGCCGAGACCGGCGACGCCGAAGGGCTGCTCGCCGCGGTCGAGGAACACCGCCCCGAACTCGCCCTCGTGGACGTGCGCATGCCGCCCGGCTTCACCGACGAGGGCGTCCGGGCCGCCCTGGTGATCCGCAGCCAGAGCCCCGGCACGGCCGTGCTGCTGCTGTCCCAGTACGTGGAGGAGCGCTACGCCGCCGACCTGCTGTCCTCCCAGAACGGCGCGGGCATCGGCTACCTCCTCAAGCAACGCGTCGCCGACGTCGAGGAGTTCATCGACGCCCTGCGCCGGGTCGCGGGAGGTGGCACCGCCCTCGACCCGCAGGTCGTCGCCCAGCTGCTGCTGCGCCGCGGCGGCGGGCCCGACCCGCTGGAACGCCTGACCCCGCGCGAGCGCGAGGTGCTCGCGCTGATGGCCGAGGGCCGCTCCAACGCGGCGATCGCCGACGGGCTCGTCGTCAGCGAGAGCGCCGTGGCGAAGCACATCAACAACATCTTCGCCAAGCTCGACCTGCCCCCGGCCGCCGAGGCCCACCGCCGGGTCCTCGCCGTGCTGCGCTTCCTGGACGGCACCCCGTGACCCACCCCGCGCCCGTCGCCGCCGGGGCCGGGCACCGCGGTGCCTGGTACTGCGCCGCCGTCCTCGGCGCCGTCCTCGTCCTCCTCCCGGCCGGGTGGCAGGTGTGGGCCAAGACCAGCGGCCACACCGGCGTCCTGGAGGGCGACAGTGCCGGACGGACGGTGACCGCCGTCGAGATCTTCGCCGGTGCCGCGAACGTGGACATCACCCCGCGCGGCGACCGGGAGATCGGCTACCGGGCCGACGTCCGCTGGTCGTTCGGGCCACCGGTGATCGACGAGAGCTGGCTCGGCGACACCCTGAAGCTGACCCCGCGCTGCCCCGGCGACACCGTCACGGTGGCCGACGAAGCCGGCTGCTCCGTACGGCTGGCCGTGACCGTGCCCACGGGAGTTCCGGTCAAGGTGTCCGGAACCTCCGGACGGATCGGCGTCAGCGGCCTGGAAGGCACCGTCGACGCCGACGTGCAGTCCGGCTCGCTCAACCTGTCCGGCCTGCGCGGGCCCCTGCGGGCCAACGTCGATTCGGGCAGCCTCCACGCCGTCGGCCTCGCCTCCCGGCAGGTCGACGTCCGCGCGGGCGCCGGCCGGGCGGACGTCCGCTTCGTGGCCCCACCGGACCGCATCACCGCCCGCGCCGGCTCGGGCCGACTCGACCTCACGCTCCCCGAGGCCACCCGCTACCGCGTCACCGGCCACGTGGGCTCGGGCCGTTGCGAGGTGGACCACACCCTCCGCGACCCGTCGGCCCCGCGCACCCTGGACCTCTCCGCCGACTCCGGCACCGCCACGGCGGGCCACCGGGCCCCGTCCGACTGAACGGGCGGCCGGGACCCGCGGACCGGGCACGGGTCAGTGGTGGCCGGCGAGGGTCACGCGGATGTTCGCGATGCGGCCCAGTTCGTCGAAGGTGACCTCGGCTCCCAGGTTCCCGGGCAGGGTGGCCGTGATGCGGCCGGGCTCCTGGTGCTGGGGCAGGCCGTAGTGCTCGAAGTAGCCCGCCGCCATGGCGTACGGGGAGTGGCCGATCAGGCCCATCGCCGAGGTGAGCGCCCCCGGGAGCGCCTTGGAGTCGAAGACGGGGCGCGGCACCCGCGGGTCGTCGGCGAGCAGGTACAGCTGCGTGTCCGGACCGGCCTGCACGCTGAGGTAACCCGGCGCGCCGGTCACCCCCATCGCGGCGAAGGCGAGGGTCTCCGCGGCCCGGCGCGGGTCGGCGAAGCCCGACAGGTCCAGCGTCTCCTGCGCGAACTCGGCCATGCCGTACGTCCTGCCGTACTCCCCGGCGCGCCCGGCGAGCGCGACCACGGGAGTGCCCTGCAGCCCCGGGTTGGCCCAGCCCCACATCCAGGAGCCCCGGGAGAGGTCGTAGGTGCCCAGTACGGACACGCGCAGGTCGAGGCCGCCCTGGCGGTAGAGGCAGGCGTCGAGGTCGGCGGTCCAGTCACCCGCGGGCACGAAGGCCGTCAGGGCCTGGAGCTGCGCCGCGCCCCAGGCGGCGTGGCGTTCGGCTTCGAACAGGAAGGCGTCGCCGAAACGGGAGTTCACAGATGTCGTCACGGGCCACCACCCTAAGCCCGCCCGTGCGCTACTCCAGCCGCTCCAGGGCGCCCCGGACGAAGGCGGCCTGGCCCGCGTGCTGGAGGTCGTCCGCCAGCACGCTGACCAGGCGCACGCCCAGGGTGACCGGCGGGTCCCACCGTTCGTCCACGACCCGGTCGAGGTCGGCCGCCGCGAGGCCGTGCACGAACCGCAGGGTCTGCTCGTGCACGGCGTCGAAGTAGCCCAGCAGCAGCGCGAACTCGTCCACGCGGACCGCCGCGGCCTGGTGCGCGGTGTGCCCGTACCCGGTGGCCCCGACGGGCAGCCGCAGGCCGAAGCGGTCGGCCCAGCCCTGCTCCGGCCACACCTGGGCCAGTCCGGCGGCGTCGGCCACGTGGTCGTCCTGGACCCGCGTCAGGTGCCAGACGAGCCAGGCGATCGAGTTCGCCGCCGGGTCGGTCCGGGCGTTGAGTTCCTCGGCCGAGAGCCCGTCGACCACCTCGTGGACCACGTCCCGGACGCGTTCGAAGCCGTCCACGAGTACCTCGGTGCCCTTCATCGCCCTCTCCCGCCTCTCCCGCCACGTCCGCCGGACCGCCGGTCACCGCCGTTCACCGCCGGGACCACCATGCCGGTCCGCGGCGCGAGGGCGCGGGGCGACACTCCGTCAGGGCCGCCGCAGCCGCCTGCGGCGCAGCAGGATGCCGGCGGCGGCGCCGGCCAGGGCTATTGCGGCCACCCCGGCGGTGGTCCACCAGCCGGCGGCGCCGGTGTCGGAGGCGGGGGAGGCGGCCGGGGAGGCGCTCGGGGCGCCGGCCGGGGTGGCGGACGCCGGCGGAGCCTGCGGGGTCGTGGTCGCCGGGGCGCCGGAGGGGGAGGCGGTGGGAGAGGCGGCGGCGGAGGCGGTGGGCGGGGCCGGGTCAACCACCGGGACGGCCACCTCCTGCTGCGCGTGCCCCAGGGAGGGGAAGCCCGCGTCGACGGTCACCGTCCACGTGCCGGGCGGCAGCGCCTCGGCCGTCGTCCACGTCGCGGCCCCGCCGCTGCCGCGGACCAGCCGCCAGGGTCCCGCCGTACGGGTCCCGTCGGCACTGACCGCGTTCACGGTGGCCGCGACGGCCTCCTCGACGGCGTCGCCGTCGTTCTCCCAGGTGACGTCGGCGGTGACCCGCCCGGCCTGCTGACCGGTGATCACCACTTTGAGGGTGTCCCCGTGGGCGTGCGCGGCTCCGGCCAGGGCGACGGCCTGCACGGGCAGCAGCAGGGCCAGTCCGAGGACGGCGGGGAACGGGAGGGGACGCGGGCGCGTGGTCATGGTGCTCCAGGCGGGAGGTGGGGAGGCGGCGGGATGAGGGGATGTGGGGGGCGAGGGGCGAGGGGCGAGGGGCTTGGGGGGCCTGGGGGGCCTGGGGGAAGCGTGTGGGGAATGCGTGGGGGAGCGGAGCCGGAGGGCGGCCGGGGGAGCGGCCGCCCTCCGGAGCGGTGGGTCAGCCCGCCTTGCGGGCCGTCCAGGCCTGCGCGGGACGGCCGTCCGCGCGCTGGAGTTCGAGCAGCCAGTTCCCGTAGTAGGGACGGTTGCTCACCGCGAGGGCGAAGCCGCCGCTCGGGTCGGAGACGGTCGTCGAGCCGTCCCGGGTGGTCAGCCGCCACTGCTGCGCTGCGGCGTTCCCGCAGGGCTGCTGGGAGACCCACATCCCGGCGGCCGGGGCGCCGCCCGGCTGCAGGCACTTGCCGGAGACGGCGGACCGGATGCGGACGAGCCCGCTGCCGGCGTCGTCGAAGTACCACTGCTGCTGCGCGTAGCCGTTGGTGCGGCCCGCCACCAGGACGGTCCCGTCGGCGGTGCGGCCGTCCCACATCTCGGCGGCCATGCCGCTGCTGCCGTTGCCGAGCACGTAGCGGGTGCCCGGGGTGGTGGCGCCGCCGCCGGTGGCGGTCGTACGGAAGGAGGTGGCCTTGCCGGCGCCGCTGTCACGGCCGGCCGTGTCGCGGACCGAGACGGCGGCGGTGTAGTCGGTCCCGGCGCGCAGGCCGTAGACGCGCAGGGAGGTGGACTGCACCCAGGTCAGGTGCTTGCCGTTCAGCAGCACCTGGTACCAGGCGGCGCCCTCCGTGCGGGGCCAGCTCAGCACCACCGAGTCGGCCTGGATCTGGCCGGCCGTCACGACCGGTCCGCCCGTGGGCTTCTTGGTGGGCGAGGGCGAGGGGGTGGGCTTGGTCGTCGGGCCGGGGTTCGGGTTCGGACCGGGCCCGGTGCCGCCGCCGTCGGCGCGCATCAGGAACTGGTTGTCGGCGATGTTCCAGTGGGTCGCCAGGTAGCTGCCGGGCTTCGGGCTGGTGTGGAAGTAGTCGTCGTGGTTGCAGTCCAGGATGTTCTCGGACGCCTGGTTCGTGCACACGTTGCGCATCTGCGGGTAGTACGGGGTGTCCGAGTAGCACATGACGTCGAACTCGTCGGTGCAGTGCGCGCCGCGGCTGGTGTTGGGGGCGCTGTTGTTGACCGCGCCGAGGTTGTGTCCGAGTTCGTGCGCGGCGGTGTGACCGCCCCAGCAGCCCGAGTCCGTGCGCCCGTAGGAGGGGCCGAAGTTGCTCAGGTTGTTCTGGCCGGGCCGCTCGTCGCCGTTGAAGGTGCCGATGCCGCAGTAGATCTGGGTGTCCGAGAAGATCATGTACTTGCGGTCGCGGCGGTCCAGGCCCTTGCCTGCGAGCGCGGCGTTGGTGGCGCTGAACTCGGCGAGGGCCGAGTCCGGGAGCTCGATGCTGATCACGGACGGGGTGCAGTCGGCGGCCGTCACGTAGCGGATGTGCCGGATGCCGCCGGTCTCCTTGGCGCTGGCCGCGTAGATGAGGTCGGCGTCGGCCGCCCACTTGCGGAAGGACGCCAGGTACTCGGCGTAGCGGTCGCGGCCGGGGCCGTGGGCGTAGACGACCTGGACCCGGTTGCCCGAGGTCCCGTCGCCGTCGCACTGGACGGTCTGTCCGGCCGGTCCGGCCGCGATGCCCTGGCTGCCGGAGGCCGGCGGGGCGGGGGTCGCCGCGGAGGCGGCCGTACGGGCGTCGGCCGCGGGCGCGTCCTGAGGACGCCCGCCGCCCTCCGTGGCCGCCGGGTCGGCGGAGGCGGGCGCCGCGGGATCGGCGGCCGGGGCCTTGGTGCGGACCACGGGCTGGACGTCCTTCTTGATGTCCACGCCCCCGGGGGGAGCGTCGGGCCCGTGGGTGCAGAGTCCGGCGTCCGTGCGGTAGACGCCGACGCAGCGGTCGCCCTTGGGGGCGGCCTCCAGGCCGTCGTAGACCATGCCGCGGGCGTTCTCGTTCGCCGGGGCGCTGGAGAGGGCGGCCGGTTCCGCGTCCCGGGCCGGTGCGGCGGCCGGTTCGGCGGGCGCGCCGGCCCCCGAGGCCTGCGCGGGGGTGCCTGCCTCGGCGTCCGCGTCGAGTCCCGCGTAGGCGATGCCGCCCGCGATCATCGCCGCCGTGGCCATGGCGGCGGTCAGGAGTATCAACCTGCGCGGTTTGCGCCGGTGTTCACGCTGTCTGCGTCGTCGGCCGGTGGATCGTGCTGTCATGCGCACCTCAAGTCCTGGTCAGGAGAGTGGGTGCGCGGAAGCTTGCCAGACGGGAGCCTCGGAGAATTCGGACAAACGGGAGCCGGGTCCGGGAAATCTATCCGTTACCTTGTGACTTGATTTGATGAACTGTCAACTCGCTTTGAAATCAAGCGAGTTACGCGCGTTGCGCGGAAAGGTCCAGGCCTTTTCGGGCGATGTCGTTATCAAATCGAGATAAGCGGGCAATGCTTATTGACGGCAATTCAGTCAGGTATTCATGTAAAAACTACCTGCCGAATTCTCCCCGTCACGAGCGGTGAAGCGCGACGGGGATCCGGACGTGGCCGTGGGTGCCCAGGCCGCCCGGCCGGTGCGGCGCCGGCTTGGGCACCCGTACGGACTAGCGCGCGGCGTCCCGCTCCCAGCGGTAGAACCGGGTGGCCATGGCGTCCTTCGGGCCCCGCCAGGTCTTCGGGTCGTGCGGGCTGATGAAGGCCGAGAGCCGTTCGCTGAGGTCGCGGAACTCCGGGTGGCCGGTGACCTGCGCGATGGCCGGACCGGGGTCCTTCTCGGACTCGATCAGGTGCAGGTACACGTCCCCGAACTGGAAGAGACTGCGGCGGCTGACGCCGACCAGTCGGGGGAGCTCGCCCGCGTCCGAGGTGGCGAACAGGTCGGCGATGTCGGGTGCCGATCCGGGCGCCATGCGGGCCACGATGAGGGCTTGGTGCATCGGGAGGGTTGCCTTTCGACTCTGAGGGTGCGGAGGGCGGTGCGCTCAGCGGCGGGAGGCCACCCGCTCGCGGCGCTCGATCTTGTCCCGGATCAGTTCCATCTGGATGCGGGAGTTGTGGTTGATGCGGTCGGTCATCCCCGCGTCGTCGATCGGCGCGTCCGGCTTCATCGCGAAGTCCTGGACCCACCGCATGCGGGTGCCGCCGCCGGGCGCCTCGCCGTACTCCCAGTGGATGTCCATGTGCGCGAACGGACCCGTCTCGACCCGGCGCGCCTTCACCGTCAGGCCCGCGCGGTCCACCGTCCGCTCCGAGACCCAGCTCCACACCACCCCGTTCTCGTCCGGGTGCATGGCGAGACGGAACCGGGTGGTGTTCCCGGCCTTCTCCAGGATCTCGATCGACGCGTACTCGCTGAACAGCTCCGGCCAGTTGGGGAGGTCGTTCGTGACGTCCCAGACGACGTCGACGGGCGCGTTGACGGTGATCTCGTTGTCGGTGTGTCCAGGCATCTCAGGCTCCGGTCATGAGGCTGTTGTTGACGAGGTCGACGAACTCGCGGGGGCTCTTGCAGCGGTCCGCGTCGGTGGGCAGCGCGCGGCCGCGCCGGTTCTCCAGCTCACCGACGATGCCCAGCAGGCCCAGCGAGTCCAGGCCGTAGTCGTCGAACCGGGAGTCCGGACGACTCGCCAGCTCGGTGGGGTCGACGGTGATGCCGGCGGACTTCATGAGCGTCGCCAGCTCTTCCATGGTCAGTCGGTCGGACATGGTGCCTTCTCTCTCTTCCAGCTTCCGGGGGCCGCGCCGAACCCTGCGCGGCCCTGACCAGCCGGGGTCCCGGTCCCTACGCGCGGGATTCGGGCCCCTTGCGGAGGACGAGTGCCGCGTTCGACCCCATCCGGCCGCGGCTCAGGACGAGCGCGGTCCGCACGGGGGCGACCCGGGCGCTGCCGGTGACCACGTCGAGGTCGTGGCAGACGTCGAACACGTTCGGGGTCGGCGGCACGACCCCGTGTTCCAGGGCCAGCACGGCCGCGGCCGTGTCGAGGGTGCCGGCCGCGCAGTACGCACGTCCGATCCCCGTCTTGGGGGCGGTCACCGCCACCTTGGAGCCGTGACCGCCGAGCGCGTCGCGGATCGCCCGCGCCTCCGCCGCGTCGGCCTCGGGCGTACCCAGGGCGTCCGCGAAGACCACGTCCACCTCCTCGGGCGCGCAGCCCGCCTCCCGCAGCGCACCGCGGATGGCGTGGGCCAGGCCCTCGCCGTCCCCGTCCGGCCGCCGCGTCCCGGTGAAGGTGGCGGCGTGGCCGGCCAGCAGGGCCCGGACCGTCGCGCCCCGCCGCCGGGCGGCCTCCGCGTCCTCGACGACGAACATCGCGCCGCCCTCGGCCGGGACGAACCCGCACGCCTTGGCCGTGAAGGGCCGGTAGGCGCGCTCCGGGTCGTCCCAGGTGCTGAGGCCCTCGTAGCCGAGCTGGCAGACCACCGAGTACGGGGCGAGCGGGGCCTCCGTCGCGCCGGCCAGCATGGCCCGGCTGCCCTGCCGGATCGCCCGGGTGGCGTGCGCGAAGGCGTCCAGGCCGCCCGCCTCGTCGCTCGCGACGACCCCGCACGGGCCCTTGAACCCGCGCCGGATGGAGATCTGGCCGGTGCTGGCCGCGTAGAACCAGGCGATCGACTGGTACGGGCCGACGAAGCGGGGGCCCTGCCCCCACAGCCGTTGCAGCTCGCGCTGCCCGAACTCGCCGCCGCCCGAGCCGGCCGCGGTGACGACGCCCACCGCGTACGGGTCGTCCTCGTAGTCGGCCCGCCCCAGCCGGGCGTGCTCCAGCGCCAGATCGGCGGCGGCCAGCGCGTAGTGGCTGAAGCGGTCGGTCTGCACGAGGAAGCGGTCCTCGACCAGCGCCCCGGGATCGAATCCCCGGACCTCGCCCGCGACCCGCACGGGAAGGTGCTCGCAGCCCTGCCGGGTCACCCGGTCCAGGACGCTGTCGCCCGCCTGCGTCGCCTTCCAGAAGGCGTCCGCGCCGATCCCGTTGGGGGCGACGACCCCGATGCCGGTGACGGCCACCGACGTGCCGGCAGTACGGCTCTTCACGCGCGTACCTCCTTGGGCTGGGTCAGGACCACGGCGGACTGGAAGCCGCCGAACCCGCTGCCGACGGACAGCACGCTGCGCAGGGTGTGGCTGCGGGCGGTGCGCGGCACGTAGTCCAGGTCGCATTCGGGGTCGGGGGTCTCGTAGTTCGCGGTCGGCGGCACCACGTGATGGGTCATCGCCAGGACGCAGGCCGCGAGTTCGATCGCCCCGATGGCGCCGAGGGAGTGTCCCACCATGGACTTGATGGAGGTCATCGGCGTCCTGTAGGCGTGGTCCCCGAGCACCCGCTTGACGGCCGCCGTCTCGTGGCGGTCGTTCTGCTTGGTGCCGGAGCCGTGCGCGTTGACGTAGTCGATCTCACCGGCGCCGACCCGGGCCTGGGCCAGGGCCCTTTCGATGGCCCGCGCCATCTCCAGGCCCTCGGTGGTCAGCCCCGTCATGTGGTGGGCGTTGCCGAAGGTGGCGTACCCGCCGATCTCGCAGTAGACGGTCGCGCCGCGGGCCCGGGCGTGCTCCAGCTCCTCCAGGACCAGCACGGCGCCGCCCTCGCCGAGGACGAAACCGTCCCGGTCTGCGTCGAAGGGCCGAGAGGCGTGCGCCGGGTCGTCGTTGTTCGCCGAGGTCGCCTTGATGGCGTCGAAGCAGGCCACGGTGATGGGGGAGACCGGGGAGTCCGACGCCCCGGCTATGCACACGTCCATCCGGCCCTCCTGGATGGAGTGCACGGCGTAGCCGACGGCGTCGAGCCCGGACGTGCAGCCCGTGGAGACGGTCTGCACCGGCCCGCGCGCCCCCGTCTGCTCCGCCACCGCCGAGGCGAGGGTGGCGGGGGTGAACGCGCGGTGCAGGAAGGGGGAGGACAGCCGGTGGTCCACGTCCCACCAGTCGCCGTGCTGGCTGACCGCCACGTAGTCGTGCTCCAGCCGGGTGGTACCGCCGACCGCCGTGCCCAGGGAGACGCCGGTGCGCCAGGCGCTCTCGTCGTCGAGTTCCAGGCCGGAGTCGGCCACCGCCTCGCGGGCGGCGACCAGGGCGAACTGGATGTACCGGTCCGCGCGGGCCGCCTCGTCCTCGCTCAGGCCGTGCTCGGCCGGGTCGAAATCGACCTCGGCGGCTATCCGGGAGCGGAACCCGGCCGGGTCGAAGAGGGTGATGCCACGCGTCGCCGTACGGCCGTTGGACAGCAGGTCCCAGAAGGCGGGGGCGCCGATGCCCCCCGGAGCCACGACACCGACCCCGGTCACGGCCACCCGCCGGCGGGTCACGAAACCGCTCCGGTGCGCTCCGGCGGACGCTCCGCCCACCCGGAGGCCTCCGGGTGGGCCGCCTCCTCGGTGTCGACGTGGCCCAGTTCCGGGCGCGGGGCGAGCGGACCCAGGTGGAAGACCATCCGGGCCTCGGTGGAGCCGACGTTGCGGAACCGGTGGCGCATGTTCAGCGGGACGAGCAGCCCCTGGTCGACGCGCAGCGGGTGCGGCTCGCCGTCCAGGTCGACTTCGAGGGTCCCGGCGACCACGTACACGAACTCCTCGGAGTACGGGTGGTAGTGCTCGGCGATCGACTCGCCCGGGGCCATCACCGCCAGTCCCATGAAGCCGCTGGTCGAGCCCACCGACGTCGGGGTGAGCACGGCGCGCAGATCACCTCCGCGCCTGCGGTTGGGCTGGGTCTCGCTGAGGTCGACGATGCGCGGGTGATGTCTGGTCATGCTGGCTTCCTCCTGGCGGATCGGGAGCCCGCGGTGCGCACGGACTGCCGGATGGGTGGTGGGGACGGGACGGGGTACGGGGGCTCCGGGCGCGGGGCGCCCGGATCAGTCCCGCGCCGGCGCGCGCCGGTCGGTGATGGGGGTCATGGGGCGGGGGGCGTCGGCCGCGGTGGCGGGATCCCCGGTGAGCAGGCGCCGCAGCACGGCCGCCCGCCGGGGGCCCTCGATGCCGAAGCCGCCGGCGAAGCGGCCGTCGGCCGGTCCGTCCACGTCGAGGAGGCGGACCACCACGTCGTCCCGCTGGAAGATGCTGCTGCTGAGCACGGGACTCGTGGGGAGCTTCGCCGCCGCCTCGTCCTGCCGGGCGAGGAAGCGGGCCACGAGCGGGCCGCAGCCGGGCTTGGCCGGATACAGGAGCGCGTGCCGCGTCACCTCCGCCGGCTGCTGCCCGTGCGCCGCCACGTGGTGCACGGCGGGCAGCGCCGCGCGCATGAAGAACATCCGCGCCGACTCCGGATCGGCCAGGTCCCGGTCCTGTTCCAGGTACGGGTTGATGGCGTGCTCCACGGCACGGACCTCGGGCTGCTCCGACACGTGCCGCAGCGCCGCCGTCAGGTCGCCCTCGACCTCCACCGCCCGCACCACCCGGTTGCCGTACATGAACAGGGAGGTGCGGCACAGCCGGGTGTGGTCGTCGACGCGGGCCTGCGGGGAGTCGTAGGACGACAGGATCCGAGCGACCTTCTCCTCGCTGCCCGGCTTGACCGTGAAGGTCAGCGCGTGCCGGACGATCCCCGCGCCGAGCCGGGGCGAGCCCTGGAGCCGGGCGCGGAGCGCCCGCTCGGGAGCCTCGTAGCGCTTGCCGGTCTCCCGCAGCACGGTGAACGTCAGCGGGCGCATCGAGCGGGCGCAGGCACCCAGCGGCCGGACCTGCGCCGCGTGCTCCTCGCTGTTCACCCAGGCGAGGTACTGCGGGGCGCTCTCCCACTCACTGGTGATCAGCCACTGCGAGGGGTTCGCGAAGGACTGGCAGAGCTGGTCGCCCAGGTGCCCGGGCACCGACGCGATGTCGTGCCGGAGCTGCTCGTACGCCTCGAAGAAGCGCTGTTGGGCGCCCTCGTGGAGATCCATCAGCAGGACGACCCGGAGCATGGAGCCGTCGAAGGCGGACTGCGACACCCGTTCGGACAGGGTGGTTGTCATCTGCTCACTCCTTCGTGAGTGCACGGAGACCGCCACGTACGCGTTCCGGTGCGTGATCGGCGGCAACGGCCCGGGGGCGGGCGGTCCGCCGGCCGGTGGGCCGGTGGGTCCCGCGGGCTCGCGGGCCTCCGCGGTCGGGGACGGCGGGCGGTGTGGCCGAAAGGGCTCCCGCTGTCGCTCATCGTCATCCGGCGGGGTACGGATCGCTACATCTCCGGATCAAGCGGGTGACAAGACGCGACTCGCCAGGGCAAGAACCCTGATCGGGGGCATAAGGCGTCCACTGCCCCCCACACGAAACAGGAGCCCGCAGCCGATGGAAGAGCATGCCGATGTCCGCGTACCGGTCCTCGTCGTGGGAGGCTCCCTCGTGGGCCTGTCCACCTCGCTGTTCCTGAGCCGTCACGGCATCAGGCACCTGTTGGTCGAGAAGCACGCCGGTACCTCGGTCCACCCCCGCGGCCGGGGGATCAACGCCCGCACGATGGAACTGTTCCGCACGGCGGGCGTCGAACCCGCCATCCGCAAGGAAGCTTCCGCCCTGGAGGCCAATCAGGGCATCCTGCAGACCCGGTCGTCGCTCGTCGACGGCGAGCACAAGTGGCTCGTCAAGGCCGTCGACCCGTCCGGCGCGCTCAAGAAGTTCAGCCCCACCGGCTGGTGCCTGTGCAGCCAGAACAACATCGAGCCGGTACTCGCCGCGCAGAGCCGCGCCCAGGGCGCCGACGTGCGCTTCGCCACCGAACTGATGAGCTTCGACCAGGACGAGACCGGTGTGAGCGCCGTGGTGAAGGACCGGGAGACCGGCGAACACCTCACCGTCCGCGCCGACTACCTGATCGCCGCCGACGGACCGCGCAGCCCCGTCCGTGAGGCGCTGCGCATCCGCCAGACGGGCAACGGCGAGCTCTTCCACAACGTGAGCATCGTCTTCCGCTCGGAGCGGCTCGCCGACGTCCTGGGCGACCTGCGCTTCATCGTCTGCTACCTGATGAAGCCGGGCGCCGACGGGGCGCTGCTGCCGGTGGACAACGAGACCCAGTGGGTCTTCCACGCCCCCTGGCACCCGGAGACGGGCGAGACCCTGGAGGACTTCACCGACGAGCGCTGCAGGGAGCAGATCCGCTCGGCGATCGGCGTGCCCGACCTGGACGTGGAGATCGGCGGCAAGGCGCCCTGGCACGCCGCCGAACGGGTCGCGGAGCAGTACGGCGTCGGCCGGGTCTTCGTGGTGGGCGACGCCGCCCACGAGATGTGCCCGACCGGCGCCTTCGGCTCCAACACCGGCATCCAGGACGCGCACAACCTCGCCTGGAAGGTCGCCGCGGTCCTCGAAGGCGCCGCCGGACCGGAGCTGCTGCACACCTACGAGCAGGAGCGGCTCCCCGTGGCCCGGGCCACCAGCGAGCGCGCCTCGGCCCGTTCGGCCGAACACAGCCACCCCGGGTACGTACCGCCCCCCACCATGGGCGGCGGTCCGGGCAGCGGGGTCCTCACCACCGCGATGGGCTACTGCTACCCCGAGGGCGCGGTCCTCGGCGGCGACCCGTCCCGGCCGGTCATCCCCGAGACCATGCGGCTGCGGGGCGACGTGGGTACCCGCGCCCCGCACATGTGGCTGACCCGGGCCGGCGAGCGGATCTCCGCCCTCGACCTCTACGAGCGCTCCTTCGTGCTGCTCAGCGGACCGGGCACGCCCTGGCGGGAGGCGGCGCGGGAGGTGGCGCGGCAGACGGGCGTGCGCCTGGACGCCTACGCGATCGGCTCCGGAGCCGACGCCGACCTGGTCCAGCCGGACGGCGCCGACTGGGCCGAGCTGCACGAGGTGCCGGCCGACGGGGCGGTCCTGGTGCGCCCGGACGGGTTCGTCGCCTGGCGTTCGGAAGGGGCCGCTGCGGACCCGCGGGCCGTCCTGACGGACGCGCTGACGCGGCTGCTGCGCCGCCCCTGACACCACTCGGGCAGGGCCTATTGGCAGGCCCAGCACCCCGCCCAGCATCCGTGGCCCGCGGGCCGCGGACGCTGGCGGTGGTGCGCGGTGCGCTCGGTGCGGTCGCAGGAGGGCGTGACCCGGCCGGCGAGGCAGGCGACCACCACGGTGATCGCGGCCAGTTCCTCGGGTTCGGCGGTGCCCCGGTGGACCCGGAGCAGGCTCGATATGGCGGCGTCGCTTCGCATCGGCACGGCCTCCCGGCAGGAGAGTTCGCCCTCGCCGGGCCGTCCGGCGCCGACGCTGACGACGCTACGAGCCGGCGGGTGGGCTGTCGTGCCGGGGAGCTCCGTCCACAGCCATCCGTGCGACGCGCGCGGGCCGGGCGGCCGCGGCCCCCGGGCGGCCGAGGAAGACGCCGGCCACCGCCAGCAGCAGCCCGCACAGCTGGCGCGCCGTCAGGCTCTCCCCGGCCACCGCGAGCCCCAGCAGCACTCCCGTCACCGGATTGAGCAGCCCGAGCAGCCCGACCGTGGCCGCGGGCAGCCGCCGCAGCCCCGCGAACCAGGTGGTGAAGGCGAGGGCCGTCGCCACCAGGACCGCGTAGCCGAACCCGATCGCCGCCCGGCCGTCGACGGCCGGCGGCGCGCCCTCCACCGCGACGGCGAAGGGCAGCAGCAGGAGCCCGCCGCCGAGCAGCTGCCAGGAGGCCGAGGCGAGCACCCCGGCGCCGGCGCTCCAGCGTTTGGCCAGGACGTAGCCGAGCGCGGACATGGCCATGGCGACGGCGGCGGCCAGGACCCCGAGCGCGTCGGCGGGCACGCTGCCCGTGAACAGCATCAGCGCCACCCCGCCCGCCCCCAGCCCCGCCCCGGCCAGGTGCCGCGAGGCCGGCCGCTCGCCCACCAGGGGCCAGGCGATCAGCATCATGGTCAGCGGTCCGGTCGCCATCACCGTCGCGGCCACACTGCTCGGCAGCCGTTGCGCGGCCACGTACACGAGGGCGAAGAACCCGCCCATGTTGAGCACGCCCAGCAGGAGCGACTTCCACCACCAGGAGCCGCGCGGCAGCTCGCGGCTCACGGCCAGGAGCAGCAGCCCGGCGGGCAGGGCGCGGATCGCCGATCCGTAGAGGGGGTGGCCGTCGGGGAGGAACGCGCGGGTGACGTAGTAGTTGGCGCCCCAGGCCACCGGGGCTATCGCCGTGACCAGGGACCACCGTAGATTCGCTTCCATGGAAGGTACAGTACCTTCCATGGAAGACATCAAGAGCGGTCCGCCGGACCACGTCGCCCGCATCCAGGCGGAGTGGGCCCGTGAGCGCCCCGACCTGGACGTGGCCCCCCAGGCGGTGATCGGCCGGCTGCACCGCCTCGGCCTGCTGCTGACCGAACGCCTCACCCCCGTCTACCGGCGCCACGGCCTGGGCGAGGGCGAGTTCGACGTCCTGGCCGCGCTGCGCCGGGCGGGCGAACCCTTCGAGCGGGCGCCCGGCGAGCTGGCCGCCCACACGATGGTCACCACGGGAGCCATGACCAAGCGGATCGACCGGCTCGAACGGGACGGGCTGGTCACCCGCCGCCGGTCGGCCGTCGACGGCCGCGGCCGCGTGGTCGCCCTCACCCCGGCGGGCCGCGAGGTGATCGACCGCGCCTTCGCCGACCACATCCGCAACGAACGCGCCCTCCTCGACGCGCTGACCCCCGCCGAGGCCGCCGGACTGGAGGTGCTCCTCACCGCCTGGCTCTCCCGCGTCGAACCGCCCGCGGAGGTCTGAGCGGAGTCCGGTCCGCTAGCGGACCCCGAGCTTCAGCCACTTCGCCGTACTGGGGACGCCCCGGCCGTCCAGGAGGAAGAGCATGTAGTACCCGGGCGGCGCGTCGGCCGGCGTGGCCGGCGTGCGCAGGGTGATCGTGTCGCCGCGCACCCCGCTGACCGGCAGCTCCAGGTGGCGCTGGCTGGTGTTCACCGCGTGGGTGACCGTGGTCGGCGCCAGCAGGACGGCCCGTCGCACGGCGGACGCGGTGGAGCTGCGCACCTCGAAGGCCGCGCCGTGGGGGAGCTCGCCGCCCGGGGCCCGGTCGAGGGCGGGCCGGGGACCCCGGTGCAGGTACGCGGGCTCGTAGAGCTCGATGCTGCCGTCCATCGCGTCGCGGATGTCGGGGTCGTTGGCGATCTGCTGGAGCTCGTCACCGGTCACCATGACCCGGCCGTCCGGCATGACCAGGGCGTTGGAGTGGTAGCCGCGCGGCAGCCGCTGGGCGGGGCCCAGCCGCCAGCGGCCGTCCGCGCCGCGCAGTTCGGTCTGCCGGTACTTGAGGTCGGCCTTCGGGTTGAAGGGGCCGTTGCCGTAGTCCCGGGTGCTCAGGGCGCCGTTGACGGTGAGCAGGGTGGCGTCGGGCAGGATCAGGGTGTCGTCCTGGGTGCGGCCGAAGGCCCGGGGCTCCTCGGTGGTCCACCCCGCCCCCGACAGCCTGTACGTGTTCGGGTCGAGCGGGTCGCCGCCGAGGACCAGGATGGAGTCGGGGCCGCGCAGGCCGGCCGGGAGCGGTACGGCGGATCCGTACCCGCGGAAGTCGGCCGGACGCCGGGGGAGGTCGCGGCGGGTCTCCTTGACGGGGTCGAACAGCCATTGCTGGTCGGCGTCGCGGCCCAGGCCGTAGATCATGCCGTCGCGCAGGGAGAAGAGGTGCGGGTAGTCGTTGCGGAAGGGCGCGTCCGCGCCGAAGCGTTCCGAGGCGATGTCGAGGGGGATGTCGTACGGGCGCCAGGGGACGGGCAGCCGCTTCGCCGGGAACCGCTCCACCACCGGGGTGGGGGTGCCCGTACCGCGCTCGGACTGGCCCGACATGATGATCTGGCGGCCGTCCGCGCCGGTGACCACCGAGGGGTACCAGCGGCCCACGGACATGTCCCGGTTGCGGTACCAGTTCTCGGTCCAGGGGTCGAACACGAAGGAGAGGCGGGCGCCGCTGCCCCCCTTGCCGCCGTTGTTGCCGCCGAACACGGCGACCATCCCGTTGGGCAGGAAGGCGTGTCCGGCACAGAAGAACGGAGCGGGGCGCGGGGAGTGGGTGCCGTCCGGGATCAGGACGGTCGGCGGCCGGACCTCCTTGAAGGCCCGCGCGCCCGTTCCGCGGGCCGGGTCCCAGAGGAAGGCGCGGCCGGCGTTGGTCCGTCCGAGCCGGTCGGTGGGGCCGGTCTCCTTGGTGGGGTCGGTCTCGATCCGTTCGAAGGAGAACAGCAGCACCTTGCCGGTGGGGAGCTGGGCGACGTGGACACCGAAGTCGGGGGAGGGGAAGAACTCGGCGAACCGGCCGAACCGGGCGGCCGGGAAAGCGGCGTTGGCGCGGGCCTGGGAGTCCGTCAGAGCGGCCAGGCTCGCCGTACGGGTGGCCTGCGGGTAGCCGCCGGCGTCCCGGGCGGCCCGGCGCCGCCCCGCGTGGGCCCGTGCGTGCTCCTCGCCGATCAGGGCCGCTTCGCCGGGGTCGGCCGCGGCGGGAGCCGCTCCGGCCGGGGCCGGCCCGCCGTGGTGCGCGTCCCCGCGGCCGCCGTCGTGCGCCGGGGGCCGGAGCGGCCCGGAGGCGGCGGCCGCGGCAGGGACGGCGGCCGAGGCCGCCACGGCCAGCGCGGAGACGAGGACGCCCGCGGACAGGACGGCGGATCGTACGGCGGACCGGTGTGCTGCTCGGGGCATGCGTCTCCTCGGTGGGCAACCGCCGGGTCGGGACGGCCCATGGTAGAAGAACCGGGATGAATCACCTCATACCGCGCGAGTGTGTTTCCCCGGGACCGCTGTTTCCCGGGATCACCGACGGGACGCCGCCCGCGCGCGGTGCCCGTTCTCCTCCTCGGACCGGTTCAGAGCAGCCCGTTGTCCCGGGCGTACAGGGCGGCCTGCTGACGGCCCCGGCGGCCGCCCGGACGGGCCCCCGACGGCGTACGGGTCCCGGGTGCCGAGTACACCGTCTCCGCCCGTCTCGCCGACCTGAGCACGACGGGCACGGTCCCCACCGGGCACACCGACCCCGTCGACTGGGCGGGTCTGGAGGCCTCCGGCACCACGACCCCGTCCGGGGTCCCCGGGGTCCAGATCGACGGCTACTTCCCCGATACCTCCACGACCAACACCAACCACCACTGGAACCACGACAGTCAGTTCGTGATCCGGCTGCCCGACCACTGGAACGGCGGGCTCGTCGTCGCCGGGCCGCCGGGGCTGCGCGAGCAGTACGCCGACGACCGGATCATCAGCGACCAGATCCTCGCGAAGGGATACGCCTACGCCGCCACCGACAAGGGGAACACCGGCGAGGAGATCTACAAGGACGGGGAACGTCCCGGCGACGCCATCATGGAATGGCACCGCAGGTTCACCGAAATCACCGTCGCCGCCGAGAAGGTGACCGACCGGCACTACGGCCGCACCCCGCGCTTCACCTACGCCGCGGGCCTGTCCGCGGGCGGCCACCCCGTCCGCCGGCAGCTCGAACACCGCCCGGACCTGTACACCGGGGGGCTGGACTGGAACGCCCTCACCTTCACCACCGACGGTGGTCTGCTCAAGACCCTGCCGCCCGCGCTCGACGCCCTCACCCCGCAGACCGCCTTCGGCGACGTCTACCACCGCATGGTCACCGACTCCGGACGCGGCGCCCTGCACCGCTACATCACGGTCCCCGGCGGTGCGCACGCCGACGGCCTGGTCGCGCTGGACGAGGAGCACCTGCGCCCGATGCCGGGGAACTTCACGGCCGCCTTCGCAGACCTCGAAACCTGGACCCGGCCGACCTCGGGCCGGCAGTCCCGGACGGCCGCGAGCCGCTCCGGCCCCGGGTGGACATCCCCGCGACGCACCTGCCCCGGAATACAGGAAATGCCCCGGACGAATTGGCGTCCGGGGCATGCATTCGCGTATATTCAATAGTTCACGCCCTGTTGATTGAGGGCGTAGCTATGCTGTGTAGAGGCATCGTATCGCGCCGGGAGTGGAATTGTCAAACATCGCATTTCAGAGTGAGCAGCGATTCGTCACCGAGCTGTACGCGCGCCTCGAAGATCTGCGGGACCGGGCCGATCGCGCCGTCCGGGCGGCGCTGCGCCAGGGCGGCAACGGATTTCAGGAACGGCTGGAGCGCGACGTTGCCGTCGCCGAACAGTCCGGTCTCCTCGCCGCGCTGAACGCCGCCGAACACGGTCTCTGTTTCGGCCGGCTGGAATTCTCGGACGGCCGGGACCACCACATCGGCCGGATCGGAATCAGGCAGGACGACGCCGAACGCACACCCCTCGTACTCGACTGGCGCGCCGAAACGGCCCGCCCGTTCTATCTCGCCACCGGGTACGTCCCGATGGGGCTGCGCCGCCGCCGGCACATCACCACCCTGGGGCGGGAGGTGACCGCCCTGCACGACGAGATCCTCGACCTCGCCGACACCGAACGCACCGGTTACGAGGGCGCCGACGCGGACGCCGTGCTGCTCGCCGCCCTCGACGCCGCCCGCACCGGCCGCATGCACGACATCGTGCAGACCATCCAGGCCGAACAGGACGGGATCATCCGCTCCTCCCACCGCGGCGTCCTGGTCGTCGAGGGCGGCCCCGGCACCGGCAAGACCGCCGTCGCCCTGCACCGTGCCGCCTTCCTCCTGTACGCGCACCGCGAGCTCCTCGCCCGGCGCGGCGTACTGATCGTCGGCCCGAACCCCGCCTTCCTCGGCTACATCGGCGAGGTGCTGCCCTCCCTCGGCGAGACCGGGGTGCTCCTGTCCTCCCCGGGCGACCTCTTCCCCGGCGTGCGCGCCACCGGCACCGACCGCCCCGGAGCCGCCGAGGTCAAGGGCCGTGCCGCCATGGCGGAAGTCCTCGCCCGGGTAGTCGCCGACCGCCAGACCCTCCCCGAGGGAGTGCCCGCGGGCAGCGGCGAGGACAGCGACACGGTGCCGGAGCCGGCCCTGGAGATCGACCACGAGGACTACGGGACGCTCCTGCTCGACCGGACCATGGCCCACGCCGCGCGCGACCGGGCCCGCGCCACCGCCCTGCCGCACAACCTGGCCCGCCCCTACTTCGCGTTCGCCGTCATCGACGCCCTCACCGCGCAGCTCGTCGACCGGCTCGGCGCCGACCCCTACGGCGGCCCCAACCTGCTCGGCCCCGACGACGCGGCCCAACTCGGCAAGGAGATCGCCACCAGCGCCGACGTGCACGCCGCCATCGACAGCCTCTGGCCGCCGCTCACCCCGGAGCAGCTGGTCACCGAGTTCCTCGCCGAACCCTCCCACCTCGCCGAGGCGGACGCCGACCTGATCCGCCGGCCCGCGGGGGAGTGGACCCCGGCCGACGTCCCGCTCCTCGACGAGGCCGCGGAACTGCTCGGGACCGACGACAGCGCCGAACGCGCCGCCGCCGAGCGGGCCCGGCTGGAGCGCATCGACTACGCCCAGGGCGTCCTGGACCTCTCCCAGGGCTCCGAGTCCTACGAGTTCGAGGACATGGAGAACGAATACCTCGCCGCCCACGACATCATCGACGCGGAACGGATGGCCGAGCGCCACGAGGAGGCCGACCGCCGCACCACGGCCGAACGCGCCGCCGCCGACCGCACCTGGGCCTTCGGGCACGTGATCGTCGACGAGGCGCAGGAGCTGTCCGAGATGGCCTGGCGCCTGCTGATGCGCCGCTGCCCCACCCGCTCCATGACCCTCGTCGGAGACCCGGCCCAGACCGGCGACGAGGCGGGCTGCGGCTCCTGGCACCAGATCCTGGACCCGTACGTCGGCGACCGCTGGGAACGCGTCCGGCTCGCCGTCAACTACCGTACGCCCGCCGAGATCATGGAGGTCGCCGCCGCCGTCCTGCGCGCCCACCACCCCGGCTTCGAACCGCCGAGCTCGGTGCGCTCCACCGGCGTGCGCCCCTGGGTGCGCGGGACCGGGGACCTGCCGGGGGCCGTCGCCGAGGCCGTCCGCGCCGACGCCCCGGCCGAGGGCCGCCTCGCGGTGATCGCACCCCGCCCCCTGCACCCCGCGCTGGCCGCGGCCCTGCCCGGCGTACGGGCCGGAGAGGAGCCCGACCTCACCCGGCCCGTCGTGCTGCTCGACCCGCGCCAGGCCAAGGGGCTGGAGTTCGACACGGTGATCGTGGCCGAGCCGGCCGGCTTCCCGCCCAGCGACCTCTACGTGGCACTCACCCGCGCCACCCAGCACCTGGGCGTGCTGCACACCGGCCGCCTGCCCGAAGGACTGGACGGCTGAGCCGCGGCGGACCGGCCACACGCGCGACAAGTGGCCGGATCCGCCCGTCTCCGGGGGGCGTCGGCCGTCGTACCGTGAACAGATGCCCGTGGTCGACATCAGCTCCGGCGCCGAGGACTTCGCCGCCGACCCCTACTCCTTCTACGCGGCGCTGCGCGCGGCCGGACCGGTCCACCGGGTCGGCGGCGGCTCCCCCGACGACAGCCCCTGCTGGATCGTCGTCGGGTACGAGGAGGCCCGCCAGGCCCTGAGCCACCCGTCCCTGCTGAAGGACTGGCGCAGCGCCGGGACGTTCCCCGGCATCGAGCCCACCGCGGCCAACTCCAACATGCTGGAGTCCGATCCGCCCCAGCACACCCGGCTGCGCCGCCTGGTGGCCCGCGAGTTCACCGGCCGCCGGGTCCAGACGATGCGCCCGCTCGTCGAACGGACCACCGGCGAGCTCCTCGACGCCATGGCCGCCCGCCCCGAGCGCACCGCCGACCTGGTCCGGGACCTGGCCTTCCCCTTGCCGATGACGGTGATCTGCGAGCTCCTCGGCGTCCCCGACCTCGACCGCGACCGCTTCCGCCACTGGTCGAACGCGGTCGTCACCCCGCTGCCGGGCACCGTCGGCAACGAGGCGCACCGGCAGTTGAGCGGTTACCTCGCGGAGCTCGTCGCGCGGAAGGCCGCCCACCCGGGCGACGACCTGTTCAGCGCTCTGATCCGGACCCGCGACGAGGACGGCGACTCGCTCTCGCCCGACGAGCTGATCGGGATGGCCTTCCTGCTGCTGGTCGCCGGCCACGAGACCACCGTCAACCTCATCTCGAACGGCGTCCGCGCCCTGCTGGCCCACCCCGCCCAGCTGGCCGAGCTGCGCGCCGACCCGGACAAACTGCTCGACGCGGCGGTGGAGGAGATGCTCCGCTACGACGGCCCCGTCCAGAACTCCACCTACCGCTACGCCGCCACCGACGTGCAGCTCGGCGGTGTGGTCATACCCGCCGGGTCCATCGTGCTCGCCTCGCTGGCCGGGGCCGACCGCGACCCCGGCCGCTTCGCCGACCCGGACGTCTTCGACATCCACCGGGCCCCGCAGGGCCACCTCGCCTTCGGACACGGGCTGCACTTCTGCATCGGCGCCCCGTTGGCCCGCATGGAGGGCAGGATCGCGGTGCGCGGCCTGCTGGAGCGCTTCCCCGGGCTGGCCGAGGACCCGGCGGCCGGACCCCGCCAGTGGCTGCCCGGCAGCCTGATGCGCGGGGTGAGAAGCCTCCCGGTGCGCTGGTAGCCCGCGTCCCGTACCGGCGGCCGGGGGCGGCCCGACCGCCGTACCGGGCCGCCCCACGGGTGAACGCCGCCCGCCGGGGGACGTTTTGGTTTGCCGTCGGATCCTCAATACGATCCGGCGATGATCACAAGAAAACGGCTGGCGGCCGGGGCCTGCGGCCTGTTCGTCGCCTTGACCGCGGGGCTCCTGCCCACGAACGCCGTCGCCGCCGACGGACCCGCGAAAGAGCCCCCCAAGGTCGAGCTGGTGCTCGACGTCAGCGGATCGATGCGCGCGACCGACATCGACGGCCAGTCCCGGATGGCCGCCGCCAAGCAGGCCTTCAACGAGGTCCTGGACGCGGTGCCCGACGAAGTCCGGCTCGGCATAAGGACCCTGGGGGCCACCTACCCCGGTGACGACCGGGCGCTGGGCTGCAAGGACACCAAGCAGCTCTACCCCGTCGGCACGGTCAACCGCACCGAGGCGAAGACCGCCGTCGCCACCCTCGCCCCCACCGGCTGGACGCCGATCGGCCCCGCCCTGCAGGCCGCCGCCCAGGACCTCGACGGGGGCAACGCCACCCGCCGCATCGTGCTCATCACCGACGGCGAGGACACCTGCGCCCCGCTCGACCCGTGCGAAGTGGCCCGCGACATCGCGGCCAAGGGCATCCACCTCGTCGTCGACACCCTCGGCCTCGTCCCCGACGCCAAGACCCGCGCCCAGCTCACCTGCATCGCGGAGGCCACCGGCGGCACGTACACCTCGGTGGCGCACACCGCCGAACTCTCCGGCAGGGTCAGACAACTGGTCGACCGGGCCGCCGACCCGGTGGTCACCCCGGTGGCCACCGAGGGCGCCAAGCAGTGCGAAGGCGCCCCGCAGCTGAAGGCCGGCCTCTACAGCGACCGCGAGACCTTCGGCGAGCACCGCTGGTACCGCGTCGACGTCCGCCCCGGACAGGAACTGCGCGCCTCGGTCAGCATCGGCGCCGACCGCGCCGTCAACAACGACTACGGCGTCCTGCTGCGCGCGTCCACCGTCCACGGGCGGGAGATCGTCCGGGGTTCCGAGGCCGGCGACGGCCGCACCGATGTCGTCTCGACCGGCCTGCGCTACCCGAAGGCACCCCTGGACGGGGACGCCTCGAAGACCCCGGAGACCGTCTGCCTCCAGGTCAGCAACTCCTTCTCCGCCGGTCCGGCCGTCAAGACCGCGCCCGGCATGCCCGTCGAGCTGACCATCGACCTGGTCGACGGCCCGGACGAGCCCTCCGACGTGGCCTCCTTCGGCCTCGGCCGGGGCTGGTGGCTGCTGGGCCTGCTGGTGCTCACCGGTCTGCTCGCGGGGCTGGTCTGGGGCTGGATCTCGCGCTGGCGCATCTCCGTCTGGAGGACCAACTGATGCGTACCGTACGCACCCTGACGGCCGCCCTGCTGGCGGGGGCCGCCCTCCTCGCCCCGGCGTCCGCCGCCACCGCCGCCCCGAGCCCCACGCCGAGCGCCGGCCAGAAGGGTGAGGGTCCCACCGAGGCCGGCACAGGCTTCCGCACGGCGACCGCGTTCCGTCCGGGCCAGAAGGCCACCGCCGCCGGCTCCACCGGCGACTACCTGTACTGGGTCCTGCCCGTGGACGCGGGCCAACGGGCCACCGTACGGGCTGCGGTGACCCTCCCGGAGTCCGCCGCCCGGCACGGCGCCTCCACCTGGCGCCTCGACGTCTACGACGGGCTGCGCCGCCGACAGGCCTGCACCTACGGAACCCAGACCGCCGCGGCGGCCCGGGAGGCCTCCACCGTGGAGCTCGACTGCGTGCTGCGCACGGTCCGCTCCGGGGCCGAGGCCTGGTCCAACGATCCCCTGCCGGGCAGCTACTACGTCCGCCTGACGGTGGCCGGGCTGCCCGAGGAGGACCTGGGCCTGCCCGTACGGGCCCAGGTCGAGGCCGAGATCAAGGAGATGGGCGGCGCCGCAGCGGTGGACGCGGCCCTGGCCGAACCCCTGGTCCCGGGCATCACGGGCGCCTCCGAGCAGCAGCGCGCGGCGCGCGCGCCCGAGGACGGCTGGTCCGGCGGCTGGTGGTCCGACCGGTGGCTGTGGACCGCCGCCGGAGGGATCCTCGGCGCCCTCGCGGGCATCTACGGGTACTCCCTGACCCGGGGCTCGGGCCGGCCCGGACGGCCCCGGTCCGAGGCCTGACGGGACCGGAGGGAGAGGGGGCCGTCCAGTCCGCAGGACGGGACGGCCCCGCACGGCACAATGATCAACCGGCCACGGAGCGTGGGCTATGTTGGAAGGCGAGTGACGTGAGAAGGAGGCCCTCCGGTGTCATCGGGGCAGCAGGCGCGCGCACAGGCGGCCGCGATCACGCCGGGCACGGTCCCGCAGGAGCGGGAGAAGCCGCCGGCCGACCGGCTGCTCGCGCTCTTCGACGGCCACCGGCTGTCCCCGGGCCAGCGGCGGATCGCCCAGTACCTGATCGACCACCTCACCGAGGCCGCGTTCCTCTCCATCACCGAGCTCGCCGAACGCGTCGGGGTCAGCCAGCCCTCCGTGACCCGTTTCGCCGCCGCGCTCGGATTCAGCGGCTATCCCGCGCTGCGCGAGGTGCTCCAGCCGATGGCGCTGAGCGCGGTGGCCGGCACCCCCGACAGCCGTGAGCAGATCCGCCACAACGAGCTCCAGGCCGCCGTCGACGCCGAGATCGAGAACCTGGAAAGCGTGCGCCGGCTGCTCGCCGACACCAACCGGGTGCTGGAGATCGGCCGGGACCTGGCCCACTCGGTCCCGCTGACGGTCCTGGGCCTGCGGATCTCGGTGTCCCTCGCCGAATACTTCGCCTACGCCGCCCGCCGCATCCACCCGGACGTCCGCGTGGTGACCCGGGGCGGCAGCGTGGCCTACGACGCCCTGCTCCAGTCCCGGGCGGCCGGCGGCAGCTGGGTGATCGCCTTCGCCATGCCCCGGCACGCCAACGAGACCCTGGCGGCCCTGCGGGCGGCCCGCAGCACCGGCCTGCGGGTCGTGCTGATCACCGACCCCACCCTCGGCCCGCTGGTGGAGGAGGCGGACGTGGTGCTGACGGCCGGCGCCGGATCCCGGTTGGTCTTCGACTCGTACGCGGCTCCCGGCATGCTCTCCGCCGCCCTGCTCCAGGCGATGGCCGACGCCGATCCCGAGCGGACCCAGGCCCGGCTCGAACAGTACGAGCAGGTCGCTGACCAGCACGGATTCTTCCTCTAGCGGGCTCGGCGGAGGCCTCGGGGGACCCCCGGCGGCAGGCGGATATTCACCGCCCGGCCATGTATGAAATTTTTCATACCCTTGCGTACTCGACGGTATATATGTTTACTGACGGCGGCGTTCCGGATCCACCAGATGCCAGGGAGGGCGACCCCACGTCCTCTTCGAACAGCCACCCAGTACGCCGCTCCTCCTCACGGCGCGACCGGGTGACGGGTCAGGGCTTTCGGATCCGGCGGAGCGCCCCCCTGGCGGCCTCGGTCAACCCCTGGGCCGAGGCCGCCCCCCTACGCAGTGTCTCGATCAGTGCTTCGACCACCACTCGGAAGTGACGAGAATGTCCCAGACGGCCACCCTCACGCGCAGCCCGGACTGGCCCCTCCAGGTGAAGTCCCCCGGCTCGCACGACTGGGAGCGCAGCGCCACCCGCTGGCTGCGGGACCTGCTCCCGGCCCGCTACGGCAGCTACCTGACGCTGACCCGTCACCACGCCCTGCTCGCCCGCCACGTCCAGCTCCAGCTGCAGCACGAGATGCGCGCGGTGCGCGTGGCCCTGCACACCAGCCGGGCCGAGCTGCCGATGATGGGGGTCGCCGAGTCCGTGATCGAGAACACGATCAGGATGTACGCCATCGAGCTCGAACAGCTCGGCCGCCTCTCCCGGGGCGTCCGCCTCGTCTCCGAGGCGCTCCTCGTGGGAACCCCGGCCCAGCGCAAGCGCTGACCCGGGGCGCCCCGCCGCCGGGCGTCAGCCCTGGCAGATGCCGCGCGCGTAGTCGTACGTGGCGGTCGCCTGCGAGTACTTCCACTGGGAGGCGAGCAGGCCGTCCGCCAGCTGCTTCGCGGCGGCCGGGCTCTCGACGACGTAGCCGAAGTCCTGGAGCCAGGACGGGTACAGGTTCTTCGAGCCGATGTAGAAGGCCGAGTCGTCCACCGAGACCAGCTTGTGGTGCTGGGCGTACGGCTTGCCGTCCGCCCACGTCGCCTTGTCGGAGGCGCGGAACGTCGCCAGCTGCAGACCGTCGCACATCGCGGCCTTCGCCCGGCCCGCGTCGCCGGTCAGGGCCTGGAGGCGGCCCCGCAGGACGTCGCTCACCTCGGACAGCGACTTGATCTGGGAGTAGCCGTCACTGCCGACCGCGCCCCGGTTCGCCGGGTCGCTGACGACGATGCGCACCTTCACCCCGGCCGCCAGCTTCGCGGCGAGGGCGTCGTAGAGCCGGATGTCGTAGCGGGGCAGCGGCGGGCAGGTCGCGTTCAGGTCCTGCTGGGAGATCTCGATGTGCCCGGTCGCGCTCGCGACCAGCGCCCGCAGCGCGCTCTCCTCCGGGTTGACCGTGTCGTAGTCCCGGTCGGCGTTGGTGTTGTCGTGCACCCCGATGACGCACTTGGTGTCGGGGGCCGTCGGCAGGACGGGCTTGAACGCCGAGGTCGGGTCGCTCTGCCGGATGCCGACGCCGAGGCCGCCGACCGCCAGGGCCGGGACGTCCCCGCCGCCCGTCGGGGCCGCGGGGCGGGGCAGGGTGGGCATGCAGCCCGCGTTGTTGGAGGACGCGAACCAGACGCTGGCCCAGCTGCTCTTGTTGCGGCAGGTCCAGTCCCACAGGGTGTCGAGGTAGCGGCCGGCCGAGCCCGCCGCCGGACCGGACAGCGCGAGATCGACGTCGTTCACCGGGTGGGCGGTGTCGAGGTAGTCGTCCTTCCAGCTGTTGATGCCACCGGTGATCACCGAACCGCCGTCCACCACCACCAGCTTGGAGTGGTTCCAGGAGAAGCCGGTCTTCGAGGTCGTCATCGACGCCACGTTCAGCGTGATGTTCGCCGCCGCGGGCCCCAGCTTGGCCACCATCTCGTCGCGGTACGAGGACGGGATCACATTGGCGTGGTAGATCGGCGCGGCACCGACCAGGATGCGCACCTGGAGCCGGTTGCCCTTCTGCGCCGCCTCCTTCAGACCGGCCACGATCGCGTCCTGGAACCCGCCGTTGGGGAAGGGGGCCAGGGTGGATATGTCCACGCTCTGCCGCGCCTGCGCGATGTCCTCGCGCATCTTCTCCAGCAGCCGGCGGGAGCCGGGGCGCTCGGTGCAGGCCGGGTCGCCCCAGCAGCCGGGGCTCTGCAGCAGCCAGTCGGAACCGCCGGGGGCGGAGGCGCCGAGGCGGTTGCCGGCGGTGCGCTCCCAGACCGAGCCCTCCAGGCCGGGGGAGACCTGGCGCAGGGTCTGCTCCACCGCGTCCAGGTGCGGGGTGGGGGAGTCGGCGTACGCCGGGGCGGCGGACAGCAGGGCGAAGGAGGAGAGGGAGAGCGCGAGCGTGAGGGCCGTCGTGCGGACGGTGCGTGCCAATGTGGTTCCTTGGATGGGGGTGGCTCAGGCCGGACGGCACCGGGAATCGGGCCCCAGCCTTGATCAACTCGCGCAAGTTACCAGCCCGTAGGGCGTTGTTCATCTCCGTCCGTCGGCTTCCGGCCACCTCCGGAGGGACCCCTCTGCGGGCATGGCCGAAAAGTGCTGACGGAATCGCGGCGTCCGGTGGGCCGTCGGGGAGCAGGCGTATCGGCCATTCGGATTGGAGTCGGCGCGACGCGGAACGCCGCCCGGACAGCGGGAGCCCCCCGCCCTACCTTCGGGGACTGTTCCGCTTCTTCCCGAAAGGTGCATCCATGCGATCTGTCCGTTCCGCATTCGCCGTCCTCGCCACCGCCGCCATCGTGCTCGCCGGCGCGGGCGCCGCGAGCGCCGACGTGAACGTGACCGTCCCGGAAGGCAGCCAGTACAACCTCGTCTTCGGCGACTGGTTCCAGTTCGCCGCCGACGACATCTTCAACGCGGGCAAGGACAACACCGTCGGTTCCAACAACTGACGCGACGAGCCGTACGGGCCCGGCCCGCCCCCGGTCGTACGGGGGCGGGCCGGGCCCTGCCGCGCGTCAGAGCCAGGGGATCTGCTCCGCCCCGTACCGGTAGGCGCGGAAGACGGAGTTCTGCGCGCCGCGCGAGGACTCCAGGCCGGTGCCGCGGCTGAACGAGCCGAACTCCGGCACGACGAACTCCCAGACCACGTCCCCCTCGGGGGTCACCTCGAAGAGCCGCCCGAAGGAACCCTCGGCGATGAACGTGTTGCCGTTGGGCAGGCGCTGGGCGCTGGACATGTACGGGCTGTAGAAGTTCTGCGGCGGATTGTCCTCGTACGACCACACCTGCTCGCCCGTCGTCGGGTCGAGCTCCAGCACCCGCGAGTACGGCACGGACGTCGTGTCGCGGTAGGTCCCGTTGTCGAACACCAGGATGGTGCCGCCCGGCAGCTCGTGCGGGTGGTGCTGCTGCGCGAGGACGTCGGGGCCTATCCGCCAGCGCACGGAGCCGTCGGCGCGGTCCACGGCCACCGTCGTCGACGCGCTGCGGAAGCCCACGACGATGCCGCCGTCGGCGAGTTCGTTGACGGTGTTGGCCATCGGCCAGTGCTCGCGGGCGAAGTGCGGGTTGAGCGGTACCTCCTCCGGGTCGAGGTGCTCGATCGCCGCCCAGCGCCAGACCGTCTCGCCCTCCCAGGTCAGCTCGTACACCACGTCCCCGTAGATCACCCCGCCCGGTGCCTCCGAGCCGGGGATGCCGCCGCGGATCCGGGCCGCGTCCGCCGGGGACAGCGGCTCCACGACGGTGATCAGCAGGTTGCCGTTGCGCAGGACGGAGGCGTCGTGGTGGTGGAAGGGGTGGCGGACCTCGCGCAGCACGGTGGAGTCCGGGGCGAGTTCCTGGAAGATGCCGCCGTGGTAGACGTCCCAGATGGGGAAGAGGCTCGGGCCGCCGGTGTCCTTGGCCGCGTAGAAGAGGGTGCCTCCCGGGAGCAGCTGGGCCTGACGGCCGGGCGGGTGCGGGGAGTTCCAGGTGTGGGCGGGCTCGCCGTCGATGCCGACGAGGTGGATCCGGCCGTCACCGGTGATCGGGGTGTAGAGGGTGTAGCCGCCGAAGCTGCGCCGCGGATCGTGGGCGCGCAGGCCGGTGCCGCGGCGGCGCAGGGTGTTCTGGTCGACGCTCATGGAGGGTCCTCCCTGGGTGGGTGGGGTGGGTGGGGTGGGTCGTACGGGGGCCGGTTCAGGGGGTGGTGACCGTGACGGCCGCCGGATCGGCCGCCCGCAGGGGGCCGGGCCGCAGCCGGGCCGACAGCGCGGACCGGTCGGCGGCGCCCGGCAGGGACCGGGCGGCCTTGGCCCAGGCGGCCTCGTCCGACAGATCGGCGAGCAGCTCGGGCGTCAGGCTCGCCCCGTAGGCGTAGCGGGGCTGGAAGGCGTCGACGTACCCGGCCTGGAGCGCGCCCTTGGACTGGGCCACCACGGCCGCCCGCGCCGCGGCCGGATCGGCGGCGGCGGCGCGCTGCGCGCCGAGCACCGTGCGCAGGACGGCGGTGGTCTCCTCGTCGCCCGCCGAGGGGCCCGCGACGAGGAGGGTGTGGGCGGTGTAGCCGGTGAAGGGGAGCTCGGCGTAACGGGCGCCGAGGGCGGTGCGGGCGGCGTCGTAGAAGCTGGGGAAGGTGACGCCGGCGTCGACGTCGCCGCGGGCGAGGGCGGGGGCGACCTGGTTCGGGGCCAGGTTGACCACCGTCACGTCCGCCGCGGTCAGCCCGGCGGAGGCGAGCATCCGGGACAGGGCGTACTCGACGTTCGTGCCCTGCGGGACCCCGACCTTGAGGCCCTTGAGCGCGCCGAAACCGGTGACGGAGCGGTCGGTGCGGGTGAGCAGGCGCCAGTCCGAGAAGCGGGACAGGTCGGCCACGATCCGCACGTCGCGCCCGCCGAGCGCGGCCGTGACCGCGGGCAGGTCGCCCACGACCCCGAACCGGGCCTGGCCGCCGAGGACGGCGTTCAGTGCGTCGCGGCCGGTGGGCAGGGTGGTCAGGGTGGCGTCGAGGCCCTCGGCGGCCCAGAGCGAGCGCTCCTGGGCGAGGTAGACGGGCGCGGCGGCCAGCTGGTCGCTTCCGGCCAGGGTCACGGCGCGCCGTCCGCCGCCGCCCCCGGCCCCGCCGTCGGCGTCGGCGCAGGCGGTGGCGAGGAGCGGGAACAGCGCGGCCAGCAGTACGACGGCCAGCGCGCGGGGTCTGGGCATGGTGGGTTCCTTCCGGGGATGGGGG
This sequence comes from Streptomyces sp. NPDC031479, assembly GCF_055581065.1. NCBI lineage: Bacteria > Bacillati > Actinomycetota > Actinomycetes > Kitasatosporales > Streptomycetaceae > Streptomyces > Streptomyces sp. NPDC031479. The sequence continues at coordinate 83,951 of NZ_JBVIKC010000004.1, read as the reverse complement.
ATGGGGGATCGGGGGTTCAGGGGGTGGTGAGGTGGGCCGCGACGCTCTCGCGCAGGGCCGGGTCCGGGGGGCCCGCAGGGACCGGGTGGTCCGCGAGGACCCGGCCCGGGGAACCTCCGAGGACCACCACCCGCCCGGCCAGGGCGAGCGCCTCGTCGATGTCGTGCGTCACGAACAGCACGGTGGTGCCGCTGCGCTCCCACAGCTCGCGCAGCAGCGCCTGCATCCGCGTCCGCGTCAGCGCGTCCAGGGCCCCGAACGGCTCGTCCATCAGCAGCACCTCCGGCCGCGCGGCCAGCGCCCGCGCCAGCGCCACCCGCTGCTGCATCCCGCCGGACAACTGCGCCGGGTACTTCTCGGCACCGTCCGCCAGCCCGACCTCCGCGAGCGCGGCCAGAGCCAGTTCGCGCCGGCGCGCACGCGGCAGTCCGAGCCGCTTGAGGGCGAACTCGACGTTGCCGCGGGCCGTGCGCCAGGGGAAGAGCGCGTAGTGCTGGAAGACCACGCCCCGGTCCGGGCCCGGCCCCGTCACCTCCGTACCGCCGGCCGTCACCCGTCCCGTCGCGGGCCGCACGAAACCGGCGACCGTGTTCAGCACCGTGGACTTCCCGCAGCCGCTCGGCCCGAGCAGCGCCGTGAACGACCCCGCAGGGAACACCAGGTCCGTCGGCCGCAGCACCGGCGCGGCCCCGTACCCGACCGACAGCCCCTCCAGCCGTACCTCCAGGCTCATGACGCGCTCCAGTGCACCCAGCGACGCCCGACGGCGGCCAGCAGCAGGTCGGCGGCCACGCCCAGCAGCCCGAGGACCAGCAGCCCCGCGAACATCCGGTCCACCCGCAGGAACTGGCCGTCCACCTGCAGCCGGTACGCCAAACCACTGTCCGCGCCGCCCAGTTCGGCGGCGACCAGTGCCAGCAGGGCCACCGAGGCCCCGTAGCGCAGGGCGGCCAGCAGCGTGGGCGCCGCGGCGGGCAGCAGGACCTCGGTGAACCGCCGGTGCAGGGGCGCCCCCAGCGACCGGGCGGCCCGCAGGTGCGACACCGGTACCCGCGACACCCCGTCGTGCACGTAGAGCCAGACCGCGAGGAGGACGGCGTAGGCGATCAGCAGCCGCTTGGCGTTCTCGCCGATGCCGAACCAGGCGGTCGCCAGCGGCACCAGCGCGACGGCCGGGATCGGGCGGAGGAAGGAGACCACCGGCGTGACGGCGGCCGACAGCCGGGGAAGGTACCCCGTCGCGAAGCCGAGGGCGCCACCGGTCACCGCCCCCAGCGCGAAACCCTGCCCCGCACGGGTCAGGCTGGCGCCGAGGTCGGTGGCCAGGGTCCCCTCGCGGGCACTGTCCGCCAGGGCCGCCGCGGTGTCGGCGGGGGAGGGCAGCAGTCCCGGGGCCACCGCCCCGGACCGGGCGAGCAGGTACCAGAGCGCGAGGACGGCACCGGCCGCGCCCAGGGCCGGGCCGAGCCGGCCGAGGGCCCGGCCGGCGGGGGAGGGGGAGGCTTGCACGGGACGACTCCTCGGGGGTGTTGATAAGTGAGGTCAATAATTGACCACGCTTATCAACGGGGTGTTGCGGCGGTGTGAAACCGTCCGGGTCCACCCGGGCCCGTGCGGGCGATGGGATACGTTCACCTGCGTGTCTCGACCCGAACCCACACCCGAAGCGCTGGAGGTCGGCCGGGCGATCCGCGAGTGCCGCACCGCGCGCCGCGTGTCCATGGCCGCGCTCGCCACCCGCTCGGGCCTCTCCCAGCCCTTCCTCAGCCAGCTGGAACGCGGACTGGCCACCCCCAGCCTGAGCTCGATCTACCGCATCGCCGAGGCGCTCGACGTCACGCCCGGTACCTTCCTGCGCCCCCCGGAGCGCCCCGGAGTCGTCAGCCACGAGAGCGACCCGCAGGTGATCCAGGTGAGCGAGGCCGCCGGACAGGTGGCGCGGGTGCTCATCCCGGGCGGACGCAGCGGCCTGATGGAGGCCTACGAGCACCACTTCGAGCCCGGCCGGGGCGAGCGCGGCTGGTTCGCGCACCCCGGCGAGGACTTCCTCTACGTACTGGAGGGCGAGGTCCTGCTCGAAGTCGAGGGCGAGGAGCCCTTGTTGCTGCGAGCGGGCCGGAGCGCCCACCACCGGGGCGACCTGCCGCACCGCTGCTCGCTGCCGGAGGGCGGCTCGGCGGCCCGCACCCTGCTGGTCATCGCGAACGCGTAGCGGCGTCCCTCACGCGGGGGCGGCGTAGCACCGCACGGTCACCGTGCGCCCGGGGCCCCAGTGCTGCTCGACGCTTCCCAGCGGGCTCCAGCCGAGGCGGTCGTAGAGGGCGACGGCCGCCGTGTCGGAGGCCAGTACGTCGAGCACGGGACGCAGTCCGCGCGCCCGCGCCTCGCGCACGGCCCGTGCCATCAGCAGGGCGCCGGCCCCCAGCCCCCGTGCGGTCGGGGCGACGAAGAGCCGGCCGACCACGGCCACTGCCTCCACGGGTGCGCCGGACCGCCGGCACCACAGCGCGGGCGCGGCATCGTCCGGCCGGCTGCGGGACAGCGCGACATGACCGGCCGGCACCCCTTCGCGCTCGGCCACCCAGGCGTCGAGGAGCGCCGGCGGCGACAGCCACCGCTCGGGCCGCTCCGGCCAGTCCACGGGATAGCCGTCGGCGCGGTGGACCTCGGCGAGCACGCGGGCGCACGCGCCGAGGTCACGGGGTTCACGGCGTCGGACGTCCATGCCGCCATGCAACCACGGGGGTCCCGCCGTCAGGACAGCCGGGTCACCCGCGCGCCGAACGACGGCTCCGCCAGGTCCTTGCCCACGGCCACCGGGATGCTCCTCGCGCCCTCCCCGTCGCCGACCGTCAGCACACCGACCTCGGTGCCCGCCTTCGCCTCGTGCGGCAGGGACTTGCCGCCCGCGCCGAGCGAGAGCTTCAGTCGCTGCCCCGGTACGCCGATCACGGAGAGGTCCTTCGTGGCCACCAGCGGGGTGCGGCCGCCGAGCCCGTCGTCGACGTAGCCCACCGTCTGCCCCTTGCGCACGGCGGGGGCCTCGGCGAGCGCGGCGCGGACGGCCCCGATGACCTTGCCGCTGTTCTCCTTCACCAGCTCCAGGCTCCGCCGGGCCTCCGGGTCCGGCCCGTCCACGTGCTGGTCCATCATGGTGCCGAGGATCAGTTGGGTCTGCGTCCCGACCGTCTTGTACGCGGCCCACATCAGGGTGCCGCCTGCGGGGGTGCTCGAACCGGTCTTGATGCCCTTGACGCTCAGGTCGCGGTCGAGGAGCAGGCTGGCGTTGTTGTTGAGGAGCGGCTCGGACAGACCCGGGATGGTTTCCTGCGGCAGGGCGACCACCGCGCGGAACACCTCGTCCTTCATCGCCGCCTCGGCGAGCTTCAGCTGGTCGGCGGCGGTACTGACGGTGGCGGCGTCCAGGCCGCTGGGATCCGTGTACGTGGTGTCCTTCATCCCGAGCTCCTTCGCGGCGGCGTTCATCTTCGCGACGAAGGCGTCCGTGGTGGTGGAGCCGGTGTCCCAACGGGCCAGCAGGCGGGCGATGTTGTTGCCCGACGGGATCATCAGCATCTTGAGCATGTCCAGCTGGCTGTACTTCGTCCCGGCCGTGAGCCCCTTGATGCGGGACTGGTCCAGGGCGTTTCCTTCGGCCGCGGCCGCCGCGTCCACCTCGATACGGGGGCCGGCGTCGTTCTTGCGCAGGGGGTGGCCCTTGAGGATCACGTACGCCGTCATCACCTTCGCCACGCTGGCCGTCGGCATCGGCTTCTGCTCGCCGAAGGTGGCGACGTCACCGGAGCCGGGCAGCCGGACGGCACCCTGGCCCTTGGCCGGCCACGGGATCGTGGTGGTCCCCTCCAGGGTGTACGAGGACTCGCCGCCCGCCAGCATCGGGGCGGGCAGCGGGCGCACCAGCTGCGCGGCGACGGCGACGGCGCCCAGCAGCAGCACGAGCGGCGTCCACACCTTGACCCGGCGGGTGAGGGTGCGGCGGGGGGTCTCCGGCGGGGGAGCGGTGTTGGTCAGCTCGGCCAGCAGTTCGAGCGGGGGCAGCGGCGCCTCCCGCGTCACCTCCGGCCAGGCGGGGGGCTGGGGGCGGGGCGGCTCGACGGCCTCGGGCGCGGGCGCCGCCCCGCCGTCGAGCTCCTTGAGCGCGACGAACCGACTGGTCCGCTCGGCGTCGCTCTCCTCGTCACCGTCGGCCCGGCGGGCGGGAGCGGCGCCGGTCCCGTCGCCCTTCGTCCGGGGTCCGCCGGCGGCACCGGGCGCGGCGGGGGCGGCGGCGGCTGCGGTGGCGCCTGCCGCGGCCGGCTTCCGCGGCCCGTCGGCCGTGCTGGGACCGTCGCCCTCGGGTGCCTCCGGGCCGTCGTCCTCCGTGTCCCGCGCGGGGCGGGCGGAGGCTTCCTCGGCGGAGTCCGCCGCGGAGTCCACGTTGCCGGGCGGGGTGGACTTCCCGGCGGCGGGCTTCTCCGCCGGCTGGTCCGCGGGCTCGTTCGTGTCGCTGTCGCTGTCGCTGTCGCTGTCGCTGTCGCTGTCGCCGTGTTCCGGTCGGGTGGGGGTGGCCGAGGTGTCCTTCGCGTCGTCGGGGGCCCCGGCCGTCGACGCTGCCGGGGACCGCGGATCGGCCGGGCCGTCGCCCTGCGGGGCGGTGGCGGCCGTGGCGTCCGGGTCCCGGGACCCGGTGGGCTCCTGGTCCTCGGGGTCGCTCATGGCGGGCGCGGCGTCGGCATCGGTGTCGCCGTCGGCGTCCCGTGCGGGGGCCGTCTTCGCGTCCCGGAGCCGGGGTTCCGCCGTGCCGGGCCCCTCGGACTGCCGGTCCTCGGGGGCGCCTTCGGCGGCGGTCGTCGAGGGGTTCGCCTCGTCGTCGGACGCCGAACCCTCACGCGGGGCGGGAGCGGATTCCTTCGTCCCGGTCCTGGCCCAGGAAGGGGCCGGCCTCCCGGTGGCGGAGGGCTTCCCTTCGGCGGGGTCGCCCTCGGCAGAGGCCCCGTCGGACTTCGCGGCTGCCGCGTCTCCGCCGTCGACGCCGTCCCGCTCCGGACGTCGCCCGGAGGTCTCCTGCGACGGGTCGGCTCCCTCTGTCCGCGGCGCGGCGGAGTCGGAGGTGGGGCCGGTACCGGCCTCCTCCGCATCCGCATCCGCATCCGCACGGGTATCGGTATCGGTATCGGTGGCCCCGGCGGGGTCCGCAGGGGTTCCGTCCGGAGTTTCCCGAAGGGCGCCGGGTTCGGTCACACCGTCCCCCTCAGCCGCCCGCAGGGCACCCGGCACGCCCTCCGGGTCCGTCCGCTCCGTCACCGTCTCCGCCTTCATCCAGCGCCCCACCTTGCTGCTCACACCCGGCCCGGCCGGTTCTCGCCGTAGTCGTCATCACCATCGGCGCGGCCGCAGGCCGGCCCGCCGATCACCTAGATGTGCCGCGCACCCTGCGCGTTCCCCCGGTTCGAACCTGTGACCGTTCGGTCATACTCCCGCCTCCGCCGCTCCCTTCGGCATCCGGTTTGACGCGCCCGCGATGACTCTGCACTATTCCACTAACGTGTTAGTGGAATGAGGTGGAGGTATGGAGTTCCGGGTCGACCGGCGCAGCGGCGTCGCCACCTACCTGCAGCTCGTGACCCAGGTGAAGCAGGCGCTGCGCCTGGGCGTGCTGGAACCGGGGGACCGGCTGCCGACAGCCCGTGAAGTGGTCGCGGCCACCGCGATCAACCCCAACACCGTCCTCAAGGCGTACCGGGAGCTGGAGCGCGAAGGGCTCGTGGAGCCCCGTCCCGGCGCGGGCACCTTCGTACGCCGGTCCCTGTCCCGCCCCGAGGCGGCGGCGGACTCCCCGCTGCGCACCGCCCTGGCCGCCTGGATGGTCCGGGCGCGCGAGGCGGGCCTGGACCGGGAGGACATCACGGCGCTCATCACGGCCGCCGTGGAGGACAGCTTCAACAACTCCGGGCCCCGGCCCGGACCGTCGAGAGAGGACACGGCGTGAGCGATCCGACCCACGCGCCGGCACTACGGGCAACCCGGCTCGGACGGGCGTACGGAGGCCGGCCGGCCCTGCACGCGTGCGACGTCGAACTGCCCGCCGGGCACATCACCGCACTCGTCGGCCCCAACGGGGCCGGCAAGAGCACCCTGCTCCAGCTCGGTGCCGGGCTGCTCCGCCCCGACAGCGGGCGGATACACGTCTTCGGCCACGCCCCCGGCACCGCCGAGGCCCGCCACCGCACCGCGTTCCTCGCGCAGGAGAAGCCGCTGCACGCCCGCTTCACCGTCGCCGACACCCTGCGCCTGGGCCGCATGCTGAACCCGGGCCGCTGGGACCAGGCCGTCGCCGAACGCCTCGTACGCTCCGGGGACATCCCCCTGAACGCCCGCGTCGGCGCCCTGTCCGGCGGCAACCGCACCAGGGTCGCCCTGGCCCTGGTCCTCGGCAAGCGCGCCGATCTGCTCCTGCTGGACGAGCCGCTCGCCGACCTCGACCCGCTCGCCCGTCACGAGGTGATGTCCCTGCTCATGGCCGAGGCCGCCGAGCGGGGCACGACCATCGTGATGTCCTCGCACGTCCTGGCCGAACTGGACGAGGTCTGCGACCGCGTGCTCCTCCTCAAGGGCGGCGTCCCCCGCCTGTCGGGTGACATCCAGGAGCTCTGCGACGGGCACGCCTGGCTCACCGGGCGCGCCGACCCGATGGAGAAGGACGGACTGCCACGTGCCTTCGACCGCGGCGCGGTCGTGCATTCCGCCGTCAGCGGCCGTCAGGTCACCGCCCTCGTCCGTACGGCGCCCGGCGCCCCGCTGCCCGCGGGGACCGATGAGCGCTGGATCGTCGAAACCCCCTCCCTGGAAACCCTGTTGCTCGCACACCTCCGCGGCGCCGCGACCCCCGCGACCCCCGTGACCACCGCCCCGACCACCGAGGAGGCCGCCGCGTGAAGGGCGTCCTCTGGCTGGCCTGGCGCCAGCAGCGGCCGATGATCCTGGCGGGCGCCGCCGTGCTGGTCGCCTGCGCGGCCTGGGTGGTCTACCGGCGCTCCGAGATGATGTCGCTGATCGACGCCACCGGATGGGTGCCCTGTCCGGGCTGGAACGGCGGCTGCGAGAGCCCCGCCACCTTCCAGATCATGGACGGCAACTCCACCGGGATCCGCGCGCTCGGCACCCTCGGGCTCGCACTGCCCGCCCTCATCGGCGTGTTCTGGGGCGCTCCGCTCATCGGCCGGGAGCTGGAGACCGGCACGATCAAGCCGGCCCTCACCCAAGGGGTCGGCCCGCGCCGCTGGTTCGCCGCCCGCTTCGGTCTCGCGGCGCTCTTCACCCTGCTCGCCTCGACGGTCATCGCGGCCCTCGTCGCCTGGTGGTGGGCCCCCATCGCCAACACCCTCGACGGGCCGTACTGGCACGACCCCTCCATCTACAACGCCACCGGCCCGGCCTCCGTGGCCTGCGCCCTCTTCGCGCTCACCGTCGGCACCCTCGCGGGACTGCTGGTGCGCCGGGTACTGCCCGCCATGGGCGCGGCCCTGCTGGCGATCGGCACGGTCATGGCGTTCGTGACCTACTTCCGCCGCAGCTGGATCGACCCCGAGACCCGGATCACCCCGGGCATGACGCCCAAGCGGCCCGTCGGAAGCGCCTGGTCCACCGGGGAGTTCGGCTACCTGACGCCCGACGGGCGCGAGCACTCCATCTGGAACGTCTGCCAGACCTCGGGGGAGGAACTGCGGCAGTGCATGGCCGAGCACGACTTCGTCGCCCGGTACCACAAGGTCTACCCCAGCGGCGACTTCTGGACGTTCCAGTGGATCGACACGGCCCTCTACGCGGGCGCCGCCGCCCTGCTCCTCGCGCTCACCGTCGCCCTGCTGCGCCGCCGCCTCGCCTGACGGCCGCCGCGGCCCGACCCGCAGCGGCGGCGGCCCCGTACCACCCCGTACCACCCCGCACCGTCCAGTTCGCCTTCCGCCCGCATCCCAGGGGGACCCCTCATGGCAACGAAGAAGAACCTCACCGCCGACCGCGCGAGCGTCGGCCACAAGGTCCGTTACGCGCTGAGCAACCCGACCCGCATCGCGCCGTACGTCAGGCGTGCCGCGCGCGACAGCTGGCTGCGCTTCAAGCACCCCGACCACGTGGGCTACTACCGGGCGGTCATGGCCTCCGACACCGGTCGCAACCCGGAGGCCGCGGTCGGCAGCCAGACCCACGACCGCTGGCTGGCCCTCGGGAAGATGCAGTTCGACTACCTCCTGGAGCACGGGCTCGCCCCGCGCCACCGGATGCTCGACATCGGGTGCGGGAACCTGCGGGCGGGCTGGCGCTTCATCGACCACCTGGAAACGGGCCACTACTACGGCATAGACATCTCGCCCGACATCCTCATCGCCGCCAAGCGCACGCTGACGGACCGGGGACTTCAGGCCAAGTTGCCGCACCTGACCATCACCCAGGACCTGACCCTCGACTTCCTGCCCGACCGCCACTTCGACGTGGTGCACGCGCACAGCGTGTTCTCCCACTCGCCGCTGTCGATCATCGACGAGTGCCTCGCCCACGTGGAACGGGTCCTGGCGCCGGGCGGCCGGTTCGACTTCACCTTCGACCGTACCGAGGGCGCCGAGCACCAGGTCCTGCGCGAGGACTTCTACTACCGCACCCAGACCCTCGTCGACCTGGCCGCCGGGCACGGCCTCAAGGCCCGGTTCATGGACGACTGGGAGAAGCTCGGCCACGGCCAGTCCAAGATCCGCGTCACCGCCGCCTGAGACCGCGCCACGGCCCGGGCCGGGAAGCCGCCGCTACGGCTCCCCGGCCCGGGCCGTGGTGTCACATGCTCAAAACTGCGTGCATGGAGACCACTTCGAGCAACTTCCTTCAAAAAGGCCACTGCTCTCGGCTATCTTGCCGAGAGCATGCCAAAGCGGTGTGTCCGCGACCCGGACCGCACGAGGAGCTGCCCGATGAGTGTCATCGACCCGCCACCCCAGCCCCGCCGCCCCGCCCGCCCCGCCCGCAGGTCCCCGCTCGCGGCCGTGCTCGCCGCGGCCCTCGCGATCGCCGGACTCGCCGCCGCCGGTCCCGCCACCGCCCGCGCCGCGGCCGCACCGGCGCCAGCCGCCCCGGTGTCCACGGCCGGTTCCGTCACCGGCCTCGCGCAGGCGGGCGGCACCTTCACCGTCAGCACCACCAGCGGCGCGAAGGCCCGCGTGGTCGTCGCCCGCGCCGACATCTTCCGGCTCTGGCTGTCCCCCGACGGCTCCTTCTCCGACGACCCGGCCGGCTCCGACCTCGCTCCCACCACCGACTTCGGCCCCGTCGCCGCGACCTCCACCGACGCGGGCACGTACTACCGGATCACCACCGGCGGCCTGTCCATCCACGTCAACAAATCGCCCCTGCGCTTCTCCGTCTTCCGCGCCGACGACTCCACGCCCGTCTGGGAGGAGACCCAGCCCACCAGCTGGGGCGGCGGCCACACGACCCAGTACCTGGCCCGCGGCGCCGACGAGCAGTTCTACGGCACCGGGCTGCGCCTCGGCGAGTGGGCACTGCGCGGCAAGACCGTCCCGGTCGCCGTCGACAACAAGTGGCGCGAGAACGACAACGCCAGCCCCGCCCCCTTCTACATGTCCACCAACCGCTACGGCGTCATGCGCAACACCTGGGCCCCGGGCTCGTACGCCTTCGACGCCCCCACCACCCTGACCCACGACGAGAACCGCTTCGACGCCTGGTACTTCACCGGCGACTCCCTCAAGTCGGTCCTCGACGCGTACACCGACGTGAGCGGCAAACCCTTCCTGGCCCCGGCCTGGGGCTTCGAGCTCGGCAACGCCGACTGCTTCAACGCCTCGAACCCGGACTACCAGGGCGACCACAACCGCCTCCGCCACCAGACGACCGCCGACGTGGCCGGCTATGCCGCCGACGCCCGCGCGGCCGACATGCCGTCGGGCTGGTTCCTGCCCAACGACGGCTACGGCTGCGGTTATACGGCCCCCCTGAAGTCCACCGTCGACGCCCTGAAGGCGAAGGGCTTCCAGACCGGCCTGTGGACCTCCACCGGCCTGGGCTCCATCGCCGACGAGGTGGGCACGGCCGGCAGCCGGGGCGTCAAGACCGACGTGGCCTGGATCGGCGGCGGCTACAAGTACGCCTTCAACGGAGTCCAGCAGGCCGTCGACGGCATCGAGAAGAACTCCGACGCCCGCCGCTACGTGTGGACCGTCGACGGCTGGGCCGGTACCCAGCGCAACGCCGTCGTCTGGACCGGTGACACCAGCGGCACCTGGGACGCCATGCGCTGGCACGTCCCCGCCATCGCCGGAGCGGGCCTGTCCGCCCTCAACTACGCCTCCGGCGACGTCGACGGCATCTTCGGCGGCAGCCCCAAGACCTACGTCCGCGACCTGCAGTGGAAGGCCTTCACCCCCGCCTTCATGACCATGTCGGGCTGGGGCGCCGTCAACCCGTCGGCCGGCTACCAGGACAAGCAGCCCTGGCGCTTCGCCGAGCCGTACCTGTCCGTCAACCGCAAGTACCTCCAGCTCAAGATGCGGCTGATGCCCTACCTCTACACGATGAGCCGGGCCGCCCACGACACCGGCGTCCCCAGCACGCGCGCCATGGTCCTGGAGTACCCCGACGACCCGGTCGCCCGCGGGAACCTCACCAGCGGCCAGTTCATGGCCGGGGACTCCTTCCTCGTCGCCCCCGTCGTCTCCGACACCTCCGTCCGCGACGGCATCTACCTGCCCGCAGGGACCTGGACCGACTACTGGACCGGCAGGACGTACGCCGGACCGGGCTGGCTGAACGGCTACCAGGCCCCCCTCGACACGCTCCCGCTGTTCGTCAAGGGCGGCGCCGTCGTCCCGATGTGGCCGCAGATGAACCACACGGGGGAGAAGCCCGTCTCCACCCTCACCTACGACGTCCACCCGCGCGGGAACTCCACCTTCAGCCTCTACGAGGACGACGGCCGCACCCGTGCGTTCGAGTCCGGCGCCTACGCCCGCCAGCGCGTGGACGTCACCGCGCCCACCACCGGCTCCGGCACGGTCACCGTCTCCGTCGGCGCGCCCGCCGGCTCCTACGCCGGACAACCGGCCTCGCGGGGCTACGAGTTCACCCTCCACGTGGCCTCCGCCCCCGCGGCGCTCACCGTGGACGGGAGCGCACTGTCCCGCCTCGGGTCGAAGGCCGCCTACGACTCGGCCGCCACCGGCTGGTTCTTCGACCCCGCCGACCGCTCCGGGGTCCTGTGGGTCAAGACGGGCACGAAGAGCGGCGCGTTCACCGTGACCGCCACCGGTACCGCCGTCCCCGCGGCCGACCCGGTCCCCGCCGGCTCCGCGCCGATCCCGCAGACGGCCTGGAGCCTGGTCTCCGCCGACAGCCAGGAGACCGCCGCCGAGAACGGCGCGGCCCGCAACGCCTTCGACGGCGACCCGTCCACGATCTGGCACACGGCCTGGTCCTCCGGCAAGCCGGCGGCCCTCCCGCACGAGATCCGCCTCGACCTCGGTGCCCGGTACACCGTCGACTCCCTCGGCTACCTCCCGCGGCAGGACGGCGGGGTCAACGGCCGGATCGGCGGGTACGAGGTCTACGTCTCCGACACCACCGCCGACTGGGGCACCCCGGCCGCCGCCGGCACGTTGGCGGACACCCCGGCCGCCAAAACCGTCCCCCTCGCCCCCAGGACGGGCCGCTACCTGCGCCTGCGGGCCCTGACCGAAGCGGGCGGGCGCGGCCCGTGGACCAGCGCCGCCGAACTCACCCTCACCGGCCGGCCGACGCCCTTCCCCGCCGACGCCACCCTCGTCAACTCCGCCTCCACGAGCTGTCTGGACCTCCCGCACAGCGCCACCGCCCCCGGGACACGGCCCACCCTGTACACCTGCCACGGCGGTCCGAACCAGCGCTGGACCCTCCAGCCGGACGGCCGCCTCACCGGCCTCGCCGGGGTCTGCCTCGACGGCACCGACCCCGCCGCGGTCACCGTCCAGACCTGCGCCGGCACGCCCGGCCAGAGCTGGCAGCCCGGCCCGGATGGCAGTCTCCGTACGGGCGGCCAGTGCCTGACCCCGGCCGGATCCGGCACCGCCGACGGCACCGCCCTCACCCGCGCCGCCTGCGCCGGCACCCCCGCCCAGCGCTGGACCCTCACGCCGTGACGCCCCTCCGGCGCCGGAACCTCACCCCGTGACCCCAGCCGGGTCGGACACCTCCCCCACGGGTGTCCGGCCCGGCAGCAGCGCCGCCGCGGCCAGCCCCACGGCGGCCAGCCCGGCCAGCACCGGCAGCGCCGGTCCCGCGTCCGGCCCCGTGCCCGCCGCTCCGGCGCCCGCGGCGACCGCGATCCCCAGCGACGGGCCGACGTTCGCGGCCGTCTGCTTGAGTCCGCCCACCACCCCCGCGTACCCGGGCGGAGCTTCCCCGACCACCGTCCCGGTGGCCGTGACCATCACCGCGGTGAACCCCGCGCCCAGCACCCCGAACGCCACGGGCCCGCCCGAGCCCAGGCCGGCGATCCCGGCCACCACCAGCCCCGTCCCGGTCAGCGCCGTCGCCCGCGCCCCGTACCGGCGTACGGCCCGGGCCGCCACCGGCGCCCCGGCCACCATCAGCGCGGTCAGCGGCAGGACCCGCACGCCGGTCTCCAGCGGGCCGAGCCCCCGTACGTCCTGGAGCAGGAACGTGGCCGTGAACAGAGCCCCGAACATCCCGGCGGAGACCGCCATCAGCAGTGCCATCGACGCCGCCACCGGCCTCGACCGGGCCACCGCCGCCGGCACCAGCGGCCGCTTCCCGCGCCGCTCGACCCGGACGAACAGCGCCCCGAGCCCCGCGGCCGCCGCGGAACCGAGCAGCGTGGGCGCCCCCGTCCAGCCGTGCTCCGGTACGCCGGACAGCGCGTACACGCAGGCCCCGAGCGCCGCCGCGAGCAGGGCGGGCGCAGCCGTCCCCAGCCGGCCGGCACCGGCGTCGGCGCGCGCGGGCGGCGGGACCCGCAGGGCCGACGTCAGCACCGCGACGGCCAGCGCCACGGGCACGTTGAGCACGAACACCGACCGCCAGTCCGCCCGCGCGACCAGGACCCCGCCGATCAGCGGCCCCGCCGCCGCGGCCACCGCGATCGTCCCGGTCCGCACGGCGACCGCCGACCCCAGCCGCTCCCGTGGGTACGCGACCCGCAGCAGGGCCAGCGTGGCGGGCTGCAACAGCGCCCCGAACAGGCCCTGGACGGCGCGCAGCGCGATCACCCAGCCGACTCCGGGAGCCAGTGCGATCCCCGCCGAGGCGGCGGCGAAGCCGAGCGAGCCCGTCAGCAGCAGCCGGGGGTGCCCGTACCGGTCCCCGAGCCGTCCGGCGATCACCAGGAAGGCGGCGACGGCGAGCAGGTAGGCGGTGCTGGTCCACTGCACCTGGGCGGCGCTCGCCCCCAGATCGCGGCGCAGGGCGGGCTGCACCACGATCAGCACCGTGCCGTCGAGGGCCACGAGGGCCGCCCCGGCCGCGCTGGCCGCCAGCGCGATCGACGGCCTCACGAGGGCTCCGGACCGAGATGCGCGTCGAGCGCGGCGCCGACGAGCCGGGCGACGCGGACCCCCGTGTCCGTACCGGCCCCGTCCGCCCCGCCCCCGAGCACCAGGGGCAGGCTGCCCGCCCCCCACAGCTGGGCCACCCCGTGCAGGTTCGCCCACAGCGCGGCGGCCGTGACCTGCGGATCGGCCGCACCGCAGCGGGACACGAGCCCGACGAGCATGGCGAACAGCGGCCGCGTCGATTCCCGCAGCCGCGGCCCGTCGGAGCCCTCCTGCCCGGTGCTGTCCAGCAGGTCGTGGCGGAACATCAGCTCGAACATCCCGCGCTGCTCCAGGGCGTAGGCCACGTACGTCGTCGCCAGCGCCCGCACCCGCTCCCTCGGGGTGGCCTGCCCGGCGCCGGCCGCCGCGAAGCGGGCCCCGAGATCGGCGAACCCGCGCCGGGCGATGGCCGACAGCAGGGACTGGTGGGTGGGGAAGTACCGCCGGGGAGCGCCGTGCGACACCCCGGCCCGCCGGGCGATCTCCCGCAGCCCGAGGGCGGCGGTCCCCTCCGCCGTGACCATCTCCACGCCGACGTCGATCAGCCGCTCGCGCAGCGGGCTCTCATCCATGGACACTGTCTACCAGTCGGAGTAGACAGTGTCTACTCCATACTACCGGGGGACGACCTCGAACGTGACCGTGGCGCTCGCCGTCTGGTTCCAGTCGGTGGTGACGTCGGCCGTCAGGGTGTAGGAACCGACCTCCCGCAGGCTGCCGCTGTCGAAGTTGAACAGCGTGATGCTCGGCGGCCTGCACCGCTCGCTGCGCGCGAGCTGCACCACCTCGCCACCGCGCTTGAGCGTCCACTGGACGTAGCAGCCCCGGTCCAGGCGGCCCCCCGAGTCCTGGACGTAGGTGTCGGCGCCGGGCGTGGACCGCGCCCGATAGGTGCTCGGCCCGACCTTCCCGCCCGTGCCCATGTCGATGCGCACGAGCAGGGGGCCCGCGTGGGCGGGGGGCTGGGCCTTGGCGCTCGGTACGCCGACGGCCGCGGGCGCCGAGGTGCGGGACTCCGGCAGTGAGCCCCCGGACTCCGGATCCTCGGGCTCCGCGCCCGGCCCGGGTTCGTCCGTGCGCGTCGGCGTCGGCGTCGGCGACGGCGTGGGCGTGGGCGTGTCGCCCGTGCCGTCCGGCGTCGACGCGGGCCCCGGGACGGCCGGAGCCGCGGCGGAGGTCCTGGGCGGCGGATCCTCCGAGGAGAACAGGTCCTTGCCCGCCGCCACCGCGCCGATGATCGTGGCGATGACGCCGATGACGACCAGCACCGGGTGCTCGGCCAGTTTTGTCTGCCCACCACTCAAAGCGGCCTCTTCCTCCCCGGCCCCGGCCTGCCCTCGGCCGCCGGGGCGACGCTGTGCGTTGCCGACCCTAACGCTCCGTGGTCCACCGGGGTGGGTGAATGCGCAACCTTCAGGCGGAGCCCGCCGTGAGCAGGGACTGGCCCACCGCCGTACGGGCGTAGAGGACCGAGCGGCCCGCGCGGTGGGCGCTGACCAGGCCCGCGTCACGCAGGGCCGTCAGGTACTGGGACACCCCGCCCGGCGAGAGCCCCGTACGGGCCGCCAGCTCCGTGGTGGAGGCCGGAGTGTCCAGCTCCGCCAGCAGCCGGGCCCGCGAACGGCCGAGCACGGCGGCCAGGGCGGCGTCGGCGACGGCCGGGCGGGACGCCCACAGCGCGCCGGTACCCCGCGCCGGGTAGGCCAGTTGCGGCGGCTCCGGCGGCGCCACCCGGGTCAGCGGCACCGGCCCGGTGAAGGCCGACGGGATCAGCACCAGCCCGGACCCCGCCGTCCTGCGGGACAGGGAACGCTGCCGCAGCGCCAGCCGCAGCGCGTTGTCGGACCAGCTCAGCGAGGAGTGCAGGCCGTTCAGGAGACGGGCGGCGCCCTCCTCGGCCACCTGCCGGGACCGGTGGAAGACGTCCGCGTCGAGCACGGTGCGGATCTGCGCCCAGTACGGGCCCAGAGCCAGCTCCCAGTACTGCTCGACCTCCTCCGCCACCCGGGCCAGCCGCCCCTGCGGATCCGCGTACAGGGCCCGCGACCGGGGACCGAGCCGCCCCTGCTCCCGGGCCAGCCGGTCCAGGTCCCGGCGCACCGCGGCCGCGGGCGCGCTCCTGACGCGGTCCAGCTCCTGCGCCAGGGCGGGGGCGGGCCCGTCGGGCGCGGGGTTCAGGAAGTCCGGCACGAAGCCCTTCGGTGCGACCAGTTCGGCCAGCAGGCCCCGGTCCAGCCCGGCCGCCGCCAGCCGCGGCCGGACCTGTGCCGTCCACCGGCCGTGCACGGGATGGACGGCGCCGGACCTCAGCAGCCGCATGCTCGTCCCGACCTCCCACATCGGGGAGACGGCGAAGCGCATCTGCGCCAGGTCGCCGGTGGAGAACGCCAGCCTGACAGGAACGTCCGGCCCCTCGCGCCGCATCAAGACGCCCCTGCCTTCCGATGGATTCACACATGCCCCAATCCGTGGCCGTGAGCGTACCGGCTGGTGGATCATTCCTGCATGACCACTGAAACGATCACCGCCGCGGCGTCGGGGACCTGGAAGCTCGGCGACCTGGAGGTGAACCGCATCGGCTTCGGAGCGATGCGCATCCCCCAGAACGGTGCGGCCCTGCACGCCGGTGCCGCCTCCAGCGACCGGGACCGGGCCCTGGCGGTCCTGCGCCGCGCCGTCGAACTCGGCGTCAACCACATCGACACCGCCGCCTTCTACTTCTCCCCGCTCCGCTCCGCCAACGAGCTGATCAACAGCGCCCTCGGCGGCCCCTACCCCGAGGACCTGGTCATCGCCACCAAGGTCGGCCCCGCCCGCGGGGCGTCGGGGGAGTGGGTGGAGCACGCCGGCCCCGACGGCCTGCGCGGCCAGGTCGAGGAGAACCTCCGCCAGCTCGGCCGCGACCACCTCGACCTGGTGAACCTGCGCGTGTCCGGGATCCCGGGCGGCAGCGCCTCCGTCGCCGAGCGCTTCGGAGTGCTGGCGGAGCTGCGCGAGGCCGGCCTCATCCGGAACCTCGGCGTCTCCAACGTCACCCCCGAACAGCTCGCGGAGGCCCGGTCCGTGGCCCCGGTGGTGTGCGTGCAGAACCCGTACGGCATCGGGATGCGTCCCGACCAGGACGAGTTCGTCCGCTTCTGCGGCGAGGAGGGGATCGCCTTCGTGCCCTTCTACTCGATCGCCACCACCGGCCGCGAGGGCGGCGCGAGCGGCACGGAGGGCGAGGAACTGCTCGCCGTGGCCCGTGCGCACGACGCGAGCCCCGCACAGGTCCGGCTGGCCTGGACCCTGCAGCGGGGCCCGCACGTCCTCGCCATCCCCGGCACGGGCAACCCCGACCACCTCACCGCCAACGTGGCCGCCGGAGCCCTGCGCCTGACGGAAGCGGAACTGACCGCCCTGGACGCCGTCCACCGGCGCGCAGAGGAGGCCTAGCACTCCGACGGAGGTCCGAGGGCGGGGAGTTCGGGTGCGGTGATCCGCACCGGTGCCGCGCACGCATCGGGAGTGAAGGTGAAGGTGAGGTGGCGCAGGGCTTCGTCCAGGACCCCGAACATCAGCGCGTGGTCCCGTGCCTCCCCCAGGACCAGGTCCAGGTCATGGGTCATCGCCCCGCCCCCGATGGACGTGCCGGGCCGGGTCCAGGCGCGATAGCCGGTGATACCCGGGGTGGCGCGCAGGCCCCGCCGGCCGGTGACGGAATCGAACCGGCAGGGGTAGGGGGGTGCCGGGTTCGAGTACTGGAACACGACCCGGTCGTGCGTCACCGGAGGCGGCGCGACGGACTCGCCGAGCGCCGCGCGCCCGGCCAGCTCGACGAGGTCGAGCCCCGCCGCGCGGAGGGACAGTTCGTTGATGTAGCCGCCCAGCCGGCCGTTCACCTCGATGACCCGGGGGCCGCTGCCGGTGAGCTTGATCTCGGTGTGGGTGATGCCGGTGGTGATGCCGAGGGACGCGATAGCCTCCGAGGCGAGGTCCCGCAGGCGACGCTGCTCCACCTCGGGCAGGGCGGCCGGCCAGAACTGGCCGGTTTCCCTGAACGGCGGGAGCAGCGGGAACTTGCCGGTGACGGCGATGTGGGAGACCACTCCGCGGGAGGTGACGCTCTCCACGGACACGTAGTCGCCGTACGGGGCGGACGGCCTCCCCTCCAGGAACTGCTCAAGGACGAGGGCCGATTCGGTGTTCAGCAGCCCGGTGACGAGCCCGAGTCCCTCGGTGGGGTCGTCGACCCGGTACGTGTTGCGGCTTCCTTCGCCGCGTGCGGGCTTGACGACGGCCGGCAGGCCCACGCGCCGGACGGCATCGGGCCAGTCCTGCGGCCGGGTCAGCAGCGATCCGGCGACGCCGGCGGTGCCGCTTTCGTTCAGCCGCCGACGCTGGAGGAACTTGTCGGTGAGCAGACGTACCGTCTCCCGGCTGTGAAAGGGCAGGCCGAGCCCGGCCGCCAGTTCGGCCGTGTCGTTCAGCATGGCCTCGCTGAACGTGGTGATGCCACCGGGGCCGATCGCCTTCAGCCGGCCGGCGACCTCCCCGGGCGCGTGCCGGAACGTGACGACCTCTCCCATGTCGCGCAGGAGCGGGAGCAGCGGCTCGGCGTGCTCGGATCCGTGCCGGGTCACGAAGACGAGGGGCGCCACCTTGGTGAGCGACGCGGCGATCTCGCTGACGTTGGCCGCACCGCGGTCGTACACGACGACGAGGGGGGAGCTCATGCGTGCCTCGCCGGGGAGGGGGCCCAGTCCAGCACGGGAAGGGCGTGCAGGACGGCGCGGTCGAGCTTGCCGTTCGCCGTGACCGGAAGGCCCCGGACCCGCTGGAACCGGTGGGGGTGCAGGTGGGCCGGAAGCAGGGTGTCGAGGTGTGCGCGCAGCCGTCGCGGCTCCAGTCCGGCGCCCGCGGATGTGACGAGGTAGGCCACGAGGACGCTCTGCCCCGCCCGGTTCGTCCGCGTCGCACAGGCGGCGCCGTGCACCCCTTCGAGTGAGGCGAGCGCGGCCTCCACCTCCGCGAGTTCCACGCGGTGTCCCCGCAGCTTGACCTGGCCGTCCATCCGGCCGATGTACTGGAGGGTTCCGTCCTCCTCGCGGACCGCCCAGTCCCCGCTGCGGTAGTGGCGGACCGGCTCTCCGTTGGAAAGTTCCACCACGAACCGCTCGTCGGTGAGCTCGGGCCGTCCCAGGTAGCCGGACGTGACGCCGGTT
The DNA here is from genome assembly GCF_055581065.1 of Streptomyces sp. NPDC031479. Lineage (NCBI taxonomy): Bacteria > Bacillati > Actinomycetota > Actinomycetes > Kitasatosporales > Streptomycetaceae > Streptomyces > Streptomyces sp. NPDC031479. Next base: position 65,155 of record NZ_JBVIKC010000004.1, on the reverse strand, counting down.
CCGGCCACCCAGATCTCGCCGGGAGTCCCGTCGGGCACCGGGCTGCCCGCCGCGTCCCGCAACGAGACGTCGAGGTGGGGGAGCGGCCGTCCGATGGGCGTACGACCGGGTTCCGCGGCGCGGCACGCGTGGGCGTCGAGCTCCGCATGCGTGACGTGCACGGTGGTCTCGGTGATCCCGTACATGTTGACGAGCCTTGCGTTCGGCGCCATTTCCGCATCGAGCCAGGTCACAGCGTCCTGGAGGTTGACGGCCTCGCCACCGAGCACGACGTGGCGAAGACGGGGGAGGCACTGGCGGACCCGGCCCAGCTGTCCGACCAGGAAGCCGAACATGGACGGTGTCTGGCTCAGGACCGTGACCCGCTGCGAGAGCAGGAGACGGGTGAAGGCATCGGGGTCGCGGGCCACGTCCGGCGGGACGAGCACGGCGGTGCCGCCGCTCAGCAGGGCACCCCAGAGCTCCCAGACGCTGAAGTCGAAGCTGAAGGAGTGGGTCACCGTCCAGACGTCGCCCGGGTGGAAGGAGAACACGGTCGCGCAGGCGTCCAGGAGCGCGAGCACTTGTGCGTGACCGACGACGCACCCCTTGGGCGTACCGGTGGACCCGGAGGTGTAGATGACGTAGGCGATCGCGGCCGGGAGCCCGCCGTGGCGGCGGTCCGGCCGGCCGGAGCGGGCCGCGATGGTGAGTCCGCCCACCTCGGCCAGTGGGGACTCGCCGTCCTCCAGCGGGCCGTCGGTGACGACGAGCCGGGCCCCGCTGTCATCGAGCAGGAAGTTCCGGCGTTCCCGCGGATAGGCGGGGTCGACGGGCAGGTAGCCCCGGCCGCTGCCGAGGATGCCGAGGAACGCGACGGGGGCCGATCTGCCGCGGCCGAGGCGGGCGGCGATCAGCCGGTCCCCGTCCGTACACAAGGAGGCGAGCGCGTCGGCCGTTTCGCCGCAGGCGGCGCGTAGTTCGGCGTACGACATCGGGCCTTCGTCGTCGACGAGGGCCGTGGCGTCGGGGAAACGCCGTGCCACGTCGTCGAAGCGCTGGTGCAGCGTCGGGCGGACTCCGGGCATGGTCAACTCCTGGCACTCGGTGCTGAGGTGGGGGACGTGTCCTTCTCGTCCTCGGGGCCGTGTCCGTCACCGTGGAGGCCGGACACCCAGCGCGTCATGGGGGCGATCAGTGCCGCGCCGACGACGAACACCGCGGCCAGCGCGAGCCAGCCGCCCGGGACGTAGGCGATGGCCACGCCGCCCACGACGGCGGGGCCGACGATGTCCTGGACGGTCGTCCCGACGGTGAAGGCACCGATGTACTTGCCTTGGGCGTTCGCGGGGGCGAGACCGAACGACAGCCCCCACTCCCCGGCGGACTGGAGCAGCTCGCCGACGGTCAGGACCACGGTGGCGAGGAAGAGGGTGGCGATCAGGAACGTTCCGGTGCCCTTGGCGGTCGTCGCGAACAGGACGCACGCGAGGGCCGTGAAGACGGCGGAGACGGCGAGGGCCCTCGCGGCGCCGCGCACGGTCGAGGAGCCGCGGCTCGCCGGTACCTGGAGCAGGATCGCGAGGACCGTGTTCACGAACGCCAGGGTGGCGACGGTCCATGCGGGGGCGTCCGTGTGCTGGGTGATCCAGAGCGGCAGTCCCACTTCGAGGATGCTGATGTGCAGTGCGAACAGGCCGTTCAGCAGGCCGAGGGCGGTGAAGGAGGCAAGACGTCGCCGGGCCGGCCCCGTTGCCCGCGCCGGTGGGTCCGGGGTGGCGGGACCGGTCCCGGTGGGCGGCGCGGTGAGCTCGGAGTCCGCCGGGAGCCGCACGGTGGTGACGGCGACCAGCACGTAGGCCGCCATCGTGATGGCGATGAGGACCAGGAACGCCGTCCGGGTACCGACGGCGAGCAGGGGAGTCACCGCGAGTGCCCCGATGGACATGCCCGTGTTGGCCACGCTCCGCAGGTACGCCTGGGTACGCACCCGCGTCGCCTCTCCCATCACGTGGGAGACCAGCGTGCGTCGCGCGATGGAGTTCACGCGGTCCGCGGCGCCGAGGACGATCACCAACGGCACCACGACGACGGACGATCCGCAGAAGAGCATCGGGGCGAGCAGCGACGCCTGGACGATGGTCACCGCGATGGTCATGGGACGGGGGCCCCAGCGGTCGGCCAGGTACCCGGCCGGTACCGCCGCGCAGAACGCGGCGATGCCGGCCGCGGACAGCGCCAGTGCGATCTGCTGTACGGAGAGCCCGAAGGAGAGGGTGAAGAAGACGATGCTGCCGGTGCTGTACATGCCACGGCCGAGCGCGTAGGCGAACGTCCCCACGAACAGGGGCCGGGCGGGGCCGTCCAGGCGTGGCAGCCCGGAGATGATCCTCACGGGGCCTCATCGCCGGTTCCGGCTTCACGTGCCCAGTCCCAGAGGGTGCGTTCGGTGACCTGCCAGAGCCTCTCCACGGCCTCCGCGGGGTACCAGTCCGTCTTGTGGTAGAGCGAGACCGAGACGTCCCCCTCCACCTCGGTGAGGGAGATCACCACGGCCGCGTCCGGTGTGCTGCCGCCGAGGTCCAGGGGATCGCTCTCGCACCCGGGGAACCGCCAGCCGCCGAGCCACCGCCGCATGGTGGAGTTCTGGGGGTTGAACGAGATGTAGGGGACCCGGGCGTGGCGGCCGAGGGCGGAGGGCTCCATGTGCGCGATGAGCCGCGGCCACGGTATCGCCATGGAGTCGAGGGCGTTCATCATCGCGTGCTGGAATCCGCGCAGGAACGCGGCGGTGCCGGCCCGGTCGTCGCGCTGCGTCGCGATGACCACCTTGCTCGCGAGGAAGCCGACGGTCTGGTGGACCGCTGTCGACTCCCGGTTGGCCGTCATCAGCGTGGTGCCGACGGACGGTTGATCGCTCAATTCGTACAGTGCGTGGTGGACGGCCGCGTGCACGAGGGCCCACGGAGTCATGCGGTGACCTCGTGCGCAGGCGAAGACGGCCCGCGTGAGGCCGGTGCCGAAGGCGGCGCGGACGAGCCCCGTGCGGTCGTAGCCGGCGTGGGTCCGTCCCGAGAAGCCCTCGAAGCGGGTCTCGGGAACCGGACCGACCGCTTCGAGAGCGGCGGACAGGGCGTCCAGCGCCCGGATCCCGGCGGCCGAGTCCAGGTGGGCGTTCTGCTGCCGTACCTGTTCGGGGTAGGGGAGGGTGACCGGAGGCAAGGGTTGCGGGGCCAGGCCGAGCTCGTCCGAGTAGAGAGCGGTCAGGTCGTTCATGAGGAGGTCGAGCGACCAGAAATCCGCGACCAGATGGTCGAGGACCAGCGCGAACAGGGCTTCCTCGGGGCGTCGAAGAAGGACCAGCCGGGCCAAGGGGCCCTGGGCGAAGTCGAACGGGGCGTCGACGAGACGCTCCATCAGTGCCGCCGCGGAGCTCGCGGATTCGTCCGGCGCCGAGACGGCCAGGACGACGCCGCTCGCCGTGGCCGGCGTGTCGAGCCGCCAGGTGAAGTCCGCGAGGTCGAAGCCGCAACGAATGACCGGATGGCGTTCCTGGAGACGGAACCACGCTCGCTCCAGCGCGGCCGTCTGCAGGGGACCACGGATCCGGAGCGTCACCGAGGGGTGGTGCGGACGGTAGACACCGGCGTCCGCCTCGCTCCGGATCTGACCGAGCCGGTGTCGCTGGTTCCAGGAGACAGGGTGCCGCGGGGACAATGGGACACAGCCTTTCGTTGGTTCTCGTGGGGTCGGCCGCACATCACGAGGCTCCCGCAGACCGAGCGCCTCAAAGACGGCGACGTGAGGTGCGGCGACCCGCTACCACTGCTCGAACTGGCGCGGATCCATCACCGCTTCGGCGAGCCCGCGCAGCGTCGGCCGGCGAAGCACTCCGGTGGGTGGCATCGCGAGGCCCGCCTCCTGGGCGCGGTTGGCCACGACGAGTGCCAACAGGGAGTCCCCGCCCAGGTCGATGAAGTTCTCGTCGGGATCGTCGACCGTGGTCTCCAGGACGTCCTCCCAGATCCGGCGGAGGATCGTCAGCAGTTCCTCGTGCGAGTGGGCCTGGGTCGTCATGCGTTCTCTCCCGTCGTGATGGTCTCTTCCGGTTCCGGTTCCGGTCCGGGTACGGGCCCGTCCGCGACGTGGGCCGCGGCGCAGGTTCCCGAAGCCATGAGTTTCTCCGCGACGGTCCGCGCGGCGTCGCGATCGGCCACGAGGAAACCGATCGTGGCCCCGGAGCCGCAGAGGACGCCCGCCAGGGCGCCGGCGTCTGTGCCGGTCCTGAGGGTCGCGGCCAGCTCCGGCCGCATCGAAGTGGCCACCGGTTGGAGGTCGTTGCTCAGCGCGTCGGCCAACATGGCGGTGTCGCCGCGGGCCAGGGCGTCGACGAGCCTCTGCGACACCCGCGGCGAGGGGATGCCGTCGGCGGTCCACGGCATTCCCGCGTCTCTTCGGCGGCGTTCCTGCTCCGCGAAGACCGCCGGTGTGGACAGGCCGAAACCGGCGGTGGCGAAGACCCAGTGCGTCGTGGCGCCGACCGGAAGCACGGTGAGCCGTTCACCGCGGCCCGACCCGAAGGCCGCTCCTCCCAGGACGCTGAAGGGCACGTCGCTGCCGAGTTCCGCCGCCAGCGACACGAGCTCGGTGCGGCTGACGCCCAGGTTCCACAGGGCGTTGCAGCCCACCAGCGCGCCGGCCGCGTCCGCGCTGCCTCCCGCCATGCCGCCCTGCACGGGGATGCGCTTGTCGATGTGGACGTGGACGCCCGGGTGCAGACCGTTCCTCTCGGCGAGGAGTCCGACGGCCCGCGCGGCGATGTTGGACCCGTCGGCCGGCACGTCGCCGGCTCCGGCTCCGGCCACGGTGACGCGGAGCTCCTCCGCGGGAGTCAGCGTTATTCGGTCGAACAGGGAGACGGTGAGGAAAATGCTGGCGAGTTCGTGATAGCCGTCATCACGGCGACCGCCCACCCCCAATTGCAGGTTGACCTTGGCCGGTGCGCGCACGGCAATGGACTTCACGTATGACATGTCACGGGCTTTCGAGTCCTTTTGCTTCAGTTCTCGGATGCCATGCTGCGCATGCTCCACAGCAGGGTCCGCATGGATTCGGGCTGCATGAGGGAATACGCGATGGCGTCGGCCACGTCCTCGGCCCGCATCATCGATGTGAGCTCGGGCATTCCGGGTGACCGTCCGTTGCCCATGGCGAATTCCGTGTCGGTCGCTCCCGGGCACAAGGCGGTGACGCGAATCCTCTTCTGCCGCAGTTCACGGTCGAGGGATCCCGCGAGCCCGACCACGGCGTGCTTGGTGGCCGCGTACACGGCTTCGTCCGGTCGTCCGCGGAGGCCGGCCACGGAGCTCACCAGGACGATGTCGCCGCCCCGGGCGCTCAAGAGCGGGACGGCCTGGCGCACCGACCGGATCGTTCCCGTGAGGTTGGTGTCCACGAGCTCTTCGATCTGCGTGTCCGAGAGGTCGAGGATGCCGCCGTAGAACCCCACGCCCGCGTTGGCCACCAGGCAGTCGATCCCGTCGAAGGCGTCGACCGCGCAGGAGAAGAGGTCCTCCACCTGCCCGGGCGAGCGGATGTCCACCTCCGCCCAGGCGACGCGCTCGTCGCCCAGCTCGTCGGCCAGCTCCTTGAGGCGGTCTCCCCTGCGGGCTCCCAGTACCACGCGGGCGCCCAGTGCGTGCAGCCTCCGTGCCGTCGCGGCGCCGATGCCCGAGCTGGCACCGGTGACCACGGCCACCTTGCCGTGCAGGTCATCCATGCGCCGGCGCCCCGGCCGCGGCCGCCGTGGAGAGGTGGGCGTGGAACGCTTCCGCAAGCGCCAGGTCGCGCTCGTAAGTGATCTTGAAGTTGGCGGCGTCGCCGCGCCCGGCGGCCACCGAACCGCCGAAGTGCCGGATCATGCCGGCGTCGTCCGTGAACTCCAGGCCGTCGCGGGCCGCGGCCGCGTAGGCGTCGGTCGCGCAGCTCCGGTCGAAGATCTGGGGGGTCTGGGCCGCCCGCAGCAGTCCCCTGTCGAACGGTGTCCCCAGGAAGGGGCCCTCATCGACGAGGTGCAGGCTGTCGACCAGGGGCAGAGAGGGGATGATTCCGCAGGCCGGACGTCCGGACCGTCCCGCGCCGGGCGAGAGCGGCAGCTCGTGGAGCAACGCGTCGATCGCCCCGCGCGGAGTGAAGGGGCGCGCCACGTCGGTGACCGCCACCCAGTCCGCCTCCGGCGGCAGTGCCTCGACCCCCAGTCGCGCACTCTGCTGCCGCGTCGATCCTCCAGGGGTGACGCGGACGGGAACCCGCTGCTCCGCCGAGTCGATCAGAGCCTGGAAATCCGACGTCAGGGAATTCGGAGCGGTCACCACCACGGATTGTACGGCCGAGTTGGATCCGATGGATTCCAGTACGTGTAAGAGGAGTGGTTTCCCGCCGACTTTCAACAAGGCCTTCGGTCCGGCGCCGATGCGTTCTCCGTGTCCGGCGGCCAGTATCACCGCCCCGACGTGCCGAGGTCGTTCGGAATCGCGTAAATGCTGATGATGTGCCATGAGCCCCCGCTTTTAATGGCATTCTCGTCAGATGGTCCGTCATGGACTGGGCAATCGATCGTAGCATGATCAAGAGTTGGACGAGGGATTAATTTTCGGCGTCCGATTGGTACCGTTCAGCACTTCTTGGACCGCAGTTCGGCACTCTCCGTCCACGCGTATTCCACTGGTCGTGACCGGGCCGCGCCCGGCCCGCGATCGGCTCCGGGGCGCGGTGGGTCGGGCACAATCGACGGATGAGCGACGAAGCCCCCGGCGTGCCCCACGAGCCCTCCGGTCCCCACGATCACGACCCGTACCTCTGGCTGGAGGACGTGTCCGGCGAGGCCGCCCTCGCCTGGGTCCGCGAGCGCAACGCCGAGACCGTCGACGCGCTGACCACCGGCACCGACTTCAAGGTGCTGGAGCGCGAGGTGCGCGAGGTCCTCGACGACGACGGGCGCATCCCGTACGTCGTCCGGCGCGGCCCCCACCTCTACAACTTCTGGCAGGACGCGGACCGCCTGCGCGGCGTCTGGCGGCGCACCACCCTGGAGGAGTACCGCACCGACGACCCGGCCTGGGAGACCGTCCTGGACCTGGACGCCCTCGCCGAGGCCGAGGGCGAGAAGTGGGCCTGGGCCGGCAGCGCGGTCCTGGCCCCCGGACACCGCCACGCCCTCGTCATGCTCTCCCGGGACGGCGCCGACGCCTGCGTGGTGCGCGAGTTCGACCTGGAGACCCTCCGCTTCGTGGACGGCGGCTTCGCCGTCGAGGAGGCCAAGACCCGGATCGGCTGGATCGATCACGACCACGTGTGGATCGGTACCGACCTCGGCCCCGGATCCATGTCCCCCTCCGGCTACCCCCTCCAGGTCCGCCGCTGGCGCCGCGGCACGCCCGTCGAGTCCGCCGGGACCGTCTACGAGGGCCGCCCCTCGGACCTCTCCGCCTCCGGCTGGCGCGACCACACACCCGGCTTCGAACGGGACTTCGTCTCCCGCCAGATCGACTTCTGGAACCAGGAGCTGTTCCTCCTCCCGGCGGACCCCGACGGTCCGCCCGAGAAGATCGACGTGCCGGACGACGCCGTCGCCTCCGTCCACCGCCAGTGGCTGCTGGTGACCCCCCGCTCGCCCTGGCTCGGCCACGCCCCCGGCAGCCTCCTCGCCTTCGACCTCGACGCCTTCCGGGCCGGCGGGCGCGAACCCGACGTGCTGTTCACCCCCGACGCGCACACCGCGCTCGGCGGCCACAGCTGGACCCGCAACCACCTCCTCCTCACCACCCGCGCCGACGTCTCCTCCCGCCTGGAGCTCCTCACCCCCGGCCCCGACGGCTGGACCCGCGCCCCGCTGGCCGGCGTACCGCCGCTGTCCACGGCGTCCGTCGTGTGCACGGACCCGGACGAGAGCGACGAGTACTTCCTGAACGTCACCGGCTTCCTCCAGCCCTCCACCCTCCACCGGGGCACCGCCGGAGCGGCCGACCGGGGAGAGGCCGTCAAGCGGGGACCCGCGCTCTTCGACACCGCCGGCCTGGCCGTGAGCCAGTACTTCGCCACCTCGGCCGACGGCACCCGGGTGCCCTACTTCGTCATCGGCCCCGAGGACCGCCCCGGCCCGGGCCCCGCCCTGCTCTACGGGTACGGCGGCTTCGAGATCTCCATGGTCCCGCAGTACAGCGCCGTCACGGGCCGCGCCTGGCTCGCGCGCGGCGGGACCTACGTGGTGGCCGGCATCCGCGGCGGCCGCGAGTACGGGCCCGCCTGGCACCAGGCCGCCCTCGGCGCCAACCGCGTCCGCGCCTTCGAGGACTTCGCCGCCGTCGCCCGCGACCTCACCGCCCGCGGCGTCACCACCCCCGCCCAGCTGGGCATCGAGGGCGGCAGCAACGGCGGCCTGCTGATGGGCGCCATGCTCACCCGCGACCCCGAACTGTTCGGCGCGGTCGTCGCCCACGTGCCCCTGCTGGACATGCTCCGCTTCCACAAGCTCCTCGCCGGAGCCAGCTGGACCGCCGAGTACGGCGACCCCGACGACCCGGCCGACCGGCCCCACCTGGAGCACATCTCCCCGTACCACCGGATGCGCGCGGACGGGCCCGCGTACCCGCCGCTGCTCCTGCTGACCTCCACCCGCGACGACCGGGTCCACCCCGGCCACGCCCGCAAGGCCGCCGCCCGGCTGCGCGAACTCGGCCACCCGGTCCTCTTCCACGAGCACCTCGGCGGCGGCCACGGCGGCGCCACCGACCACCGGCAGACCGCCTTCAACGAGGCCCTCGTGCACACCTTCCTGTGGGAGCGGCTGACCCCGCGCAGGTGAAGGCCGTCCGGCGCGCTGCCCCGCCCGGCGCGCGGGGGCTGGTGCAATGGAACCACCGGCGGCCCGCACGGGGCCGCCCGGCGGGCGGAGGCACCGTGTCGGATCGCGACAGCCGCGCGTGGGTCCCGACGCCGGACGAGACCCTCGACGCGATCGGCACGACCGACGACGAGCACACCACCTGCCGGGAACTCGCCGCCTTCCTCTTCCGCGCCCTCTGCGACGCGGTGGCCGTCGACCTGACCGGTGAGGCCGGGCGCGTCGAGCGGGTGGCCGAGGCGGGCGCCGCCGGCCTGCTGCGGCCCCCGGGCCCCGGAGCGGGCGCCGCCGTCCGGGCGGTCGACGCCGGGCACCCGCTGCGCAGCTGGACGCTGCGGCCGGGCGGCCCCCCGGTGCACGGCCTGTCCGTCGAGCTCGCCCGCCAAGGGACCTCGTACGGGATCCTCCTCGTGGTGCGCACCGGCGCGGCCTTCACCGACCGGGAGGCCGCCGCCCTGCACTTCGCGGCGCGGGTCGCCGCCGTGCACGTCCGCCACGCCCGGAGGCTCGCCGCCACCGAGAGCGTGGCGCTCGACCTCCAGCGGGCCCTGGTCTCGGACCCCGGCCGGCCGCACCCCAACCTCCTGATCGCGGGCCGCTACCTGCCCGTCGGGCCGAGCGCGCTCGTCGGCGGCGACTGGTTCGAGACGGTGCGCCTGCACTACGGGCGGACCCTGCTGGTCGTCGGAGACGTCATGGGCCACGGCCTGGACGCCGCCGTCGACATGAACGCCTACCGCTCCACCCTGCGCGAGGTCGCCTCCACCGACCTGGCCCCCCACCGGGTCCTGCGCCAGCTCGACGCCGTGGTCTCCGAGGACGCCGGGCGGCGCCCCGCGACCTGCCTCCTGGTCCGGGTCGACCCCGCCCGCGGGACCGCGGTGTACGCCAGCGCCGGCCACCTGCCGCCCGCGGTGTTCGCCGCCGACGGCACCGGCCGGCTCCTCGACGTCCCCGTCGGCCCCCCGCTGGGCACCGGCCTCGGCGGCTACGAGTCCGCCGCCCACCCCCTGGCCCCCGACGAGACCCTCCTGCTCTACACCGACGGGCTGGTCGAACGCCGGGGCGAGGACATCGACACCTCCCTGGCCCGCCTCACCGCCCTGCGGCTGCCGCGCGGCGCCGGCATCGCCGAAGCCGCGGACGCGATCGTCGGCGGCCTCGACGCCCTCCACGCCGAGGACGACGTCGCCGTCCTCGCGGCCCGGATCCGCTCCCGCTCCCCGCACCCCTGACCCGCACCCCTGACCCGGGGTCCCGTCAGGGGAGGGCGCGGGCGATCAGGAGGGCGACGTCGTCGTGGGTGTCGGGGCGGCGCAGGGCGGACAGGAGCAGGTCGCAGGTCTCCTCGATGGGGCGGTGCGGGCCGGCCAGGAGGTCGGTGAGGGTCAGCAGCCGGGTGTCGATGTCCTGGTCGCGGGTCTCCACCAGCCCGTCGGTGTACAGCACCAGCTCGTCCCCGGGGGCCAGGGTCAGCGCGGTCGTGAAGAACGGGATGCCGCCGACGCCCAGCGGGACCGCCGACTTCAGGCGCAGGAGCTGCGGGTGGCGACCGCCGCGCAGGTGGACCGGGGGCAGGTGACCGGCGGTGGAGAACAGGCACAGCCGGGTGTGCGGGTCGTAGACGGCGTAGACGCAGGTGGCCATCGCCTCGCCCAGGTCGGCGGTCGCCGCGTCCAGGTGGGTCAGGACCGTCGCCGGGTCCAGACCCAGGCGCCCCAGGGCGCGGGCGGTGGCCCGCAGCTGTCCCATGGTGGCGGCGGCGTTGATGCCGCTGCCCATCACGTCCCCGACGACGAGCGCGGTGCGCTCCCCGGTGAGGGGGATGACGTCGAACCAGTCGCCGCCGGTCTCGTCGGCGGCCCCCGCGGGCTGGTACCGGTAGGCGATGTCCAGGCCGGGGGACGCCGGCGGTGACTGGGGGAGCAGGTGCTGCTGGAGGGTGAGGGCGGCGTGCCGCTGGCGCTGGAACCAGCGCGCGTTGTCGATGGACACCGCCGCGTGGGCCGCGAGTTCCGAGGCGAGCAGCACGTCGTCCGGCCCGAACGGCGCCGGGTTGCGCGCCCGCTTGAGGTCCAGCGCGCCCAGGACCTGTCCCCGGGCGATGAGCGGCACCGCCAGGTACGAGTGCAGGCCCGCCTCGCCGAGCAGCCGGGCCGCGTCCTCGTCGCGGGCGATCCGGGGCAGGTCCTCGGGCAGCACGTGCGGGACGAGGACGGGCCGCCCGGTGCGGGCGCAGCGGGAGACCAGCCGGGCGGGGCCGTACAGGGCGACGTCCCCGACGGGGTCGGCGGCCGCCTCGGCGGGGGTGCGGTAGGCGGACTTCACCGCCAGCGCCCGGAACCGTACGCCCAGATCGCCCGGATCCCCGCCCGGCCGCAGACCCGTCAGGACCGTGTCGAGGACGTCGACGGCGGCGATGTCCGCGACCTCCGGGACGGCGACGTCGGCGAGTTCCCGGGCGGTGATGTCCAGGTCGAGGGTGGTCCCGATGCGGACGGAGGCGTCCGCGATCAGGGACAGGCGCCGCCGGGCGTGGGCGGCGGACACGGCCGTACGGTGCTGTTCCGTCACGTCCATCACCGACACGGCGACGCCGATCACCCGGTGGGCCTGGTCGTCCAGCCGGTAGAGCGACACCAGCCAGGCGCGCTCGCCCTCGTCGTCCGCGGCGATCCGGCCGGTGGTGAACTCGTCCAGCACGGGCACGCCCGTCGCCATGACCTCGCGCATCCGCGCCTCGATGGCCGAGCCGTCGAGGAAGGGCAGGATCTCGGCGATCCGCTGGCCCAGGTGCCGGTCGGCGGAGACGCCGTTGATGCGTTCCAGCGCCGGGTTGACCAGCACGTAGCGCAGATCGGTGTCGAGGACGGCCAGCCCGATGGGGGACTGGTCGACCAGGCGCAGGGAGAGGGCCAGGTCCCGCTCGACCCGGTGCAGGGTGGCCTGCTCGGAGGCGAGGCCCAGGGCGAAGAACCGGCCGTTGTCGGCCTGCAGCCGCATGTTGCGGAACTCCACCAGCACGGTACGGCCGTCCCGGTGGCGTACGGGGAACACCCCCGTCCAGGAGCCGGAGTCCCCGCCCGCCATGACCCGGGCGAACAGCCCCAGCACCTCCTCGCGGTCCTCGTCCGCGATCAGCAGCGCCGCCGCGTACCGGCCGAGGGCCTCCTCGGCCGTGTATCCGAACAGGGTGGCGGCCTGCGGGCTCCACAGGGTGATCCGGCCCTCGGCGTCCAGGAGGACGGCGGCCACGCCCAGGACGTCGAGCAGGGCGCCCGCGGCCACGGACCCGGCCGCCGCGGACCTCACCGCCCCGCGCCGTGCCCCGGCGCGCGGGGCGCGGGGAGCGGGCTGCCCATCGGTCATGCAGGCCTCCTCACCCGGACGGACCTCCTTCCATGCTGCGTCCCCGCTCCCGGCCCTGCGACCCGTGCCGGGCACCGGGGGTGCCGGGGCGGGAGCGGAGCGTGCCGGGGCGGGCCCGGGGCAGGGGTCCGGGGCCGGGGTCCGGGGCCGGGGTCCGGGGCCGGAGGGGGGGGGCGGTCAGGTCCGGCCGGGGGCCGTCAGGGCTTCGGCCAGCCAGTCCGCGGTGCGGGCCAGCCAGTGCGGGTGGGCGTTTCCCAGCAGGTGGTCGCCGTGCGGGACCAGGAGGTACTCCCCGCGCGGGGCGAGCGCGGCCAGCCCCGCCCCGTTCACCACACCCGGGATGACGTCCCGCCCGCCGTCCACCACCAGCAGCGGGCAGGCGATGTCCGGCGCCACCCCCGACAGGTCGACCCGGCCGGTGAAGGCGCGCGCCCGCCCCACCCCGCCGGCGCGCCCGGCGAGCAGCTCCCGCAGGACGGGCGGCAGACCGTCCCAGTCGAGCCGCAGTGGCCCGCTCACCGTGGCCGCCGCGGCCACGCGGGGTTCGAGGGCCGCGCTGCGCGCCGCGTACCAGCCGCCCAGGCTGAGGCCGATGAGCCCGACGCGGTCGACGCCGAGCGCGTCGACGACCCCGGCCACCACCTGCTCGTAGTCCGGCCGGAGGGTGCTGGACGGGGCGAGCACGCCCTGGCCCGGCCCGTCCATGGCGAACACCGCCAGTCCCCGGTCCAGCAGCGCCCCGGTGACCGCGTGGAACTCTTCCTTCCCGGAGTCCAGGCCCGGAACCACCACCACGGTGGCCGCCGCGTCCGCCGCCCCGCGCAGCCAGCCGGCGAAGGAGTCCCCCTCGATCCGCCGCGCCCCCGGCTCCAGCAGGGCCAGCGCCCGTCCCATGGCCGCGTCGGCCTCCGCGGCGGCCCGCGCCCGGGCCCGCCCCCGCGGGTCCGGGCCCAGCGTCGCGAAGTGGAACCAGCGGGCCGCGACCTGGAGGTGCCCGCCCTCGGAGACGGTCGAGGCCGCCCGCTCAGCGCGGGCGAGGTGGCGCCGGCCCGCGGCCGCGAACGCCTCGGTCCAGCCGTCGGCCAGAGCCGGGCCACCCGTCACCCACCGGTACTCGTGCGGGTCGAGCCCGGCCCCCGTGGCCCGGCTGAACCGCTCCTCGGCGACAGCGGCGGCGGTGGTGGCGGTGGTGGCGCCGAGGGCGTCCTCGGGGGATGCGGTGTCCGCGGCCGCCGCAGCGGCCGGTGCCCGGCTCATCGGGCCGCCCCCGTCGTCAGGCCCGTCGTCAGCACGGCCTTGCCGCGGATCCGCCGCTCCCGCAGGTCCACCAGCGTCCCGGCGGTCCGCTCCCAGTCCGCGACCCGGTCGATCTCCGGGTGCAGCCGCCCGGCCCCCACCAGGCGTACGAGGGTGTCCAGATCGTCGGCGTACGGGGCCCCGGCGTAGTGGAAGTGCCGGATCGAGGCGCCCTCCGGACCGGCGAAGAAGTCGAAGAAGTCCAGGGTCGCCGGGGTCCTGGAGGCCTGCCCGAACCACACCAGCAGTCCGCCCGGCGCGAGCCGGGACAGCGCCACCGCGAGGGCGGGGCCGCCGGTGGACTCCAGCACCACGTCGAACGGCCCCCGCGCCGCGGCCACCTCGTGCACGACCGCCGCCGCGCCCAGCCGCCGCAGCCGCTCCCCGCGCGCCGCGGTCGCCGTCACCACGGTGACCTCGGCGCCCGCCGCGGCCGCCAGCTCGGTGACGTAGTGCCCCACGCCACCCGAAGCGCCGGTCAGCAGGACGCGGCGGCCCGCCAGGCTCCCCGCCGTGCGCAGCAGCCGCAGGGCCGTGATCCCGGCCAGCGGCAGCGCCGCGGCCCGGACCGCGTCGATGCCGTCGGGCAGGACGGCCAGCGAATGAGTGGGCACGGCCACGTACTCCGCCCAGCCGCCCAGCGGCGGATGGCCCACCACCCGGGTCCCGATCGGCGGGCCGGAACCGTCGGCCGCCGCCTGCACCACCAGCCCCGCGACGTCCTTGCCGGGGAGCAGACCGGGCTTCGGCCGCTCCAGCAGAAACGTCTCGCCGCGGTTCGGCGCGAACGCCTCGACACGGACCAGCACCTCGCCGTCGGCCGGTACCGGCTGGACGTCCTCGACGAACTCCACCGGCCGTGCCGGATCTCCCGTGGGAATCAGTCTCCTCATGCCCGTCATGGAACCGGCGGGCCCGCGGAGCGGTCCAACAACCCGCGGGAGGGGACGACAACCAGGGGTTGTCGCCTAAGGTGAGGGCGTGGATCTTGATCTCGCGCAGGTGCGCGCCTTCGTGGGTACCGCACGGGAACTGCACTTCGGCCGGGCCGCCGAGAGGCTCTCCGTCTCCCAGCAGGCCCTGTCGAAACGGATCGCCCGCCTGGAGTCCGCCCTCGGCACGCCGTTGTTCGACCGGGGCGGCGGCCAGGGCGTCCGGCTGACCGACGCGGGCCGCCGGTTCCTCGAACCGGCGCGCCGGACCCTGGCCGCCGCCGACCGCGCCGTGGCCGCCGTACGGGACGGGCACCGGCCGCTGAGGGTCGACGTGTGGGGCCACCTGTACGCGCCGATGCGGACGCTCGCCCCGGTGGCGGCGGCCGCCGGGGAGGCGGCCCTGGAACCGGGTCACGGCCGGGACCTGCCGGCGGTGGCCGCCGCGCTGCTGCACGGGGACGTCGACGCCGCGTTCGGGCGCGTCCACCCGCCGCTGCCGGCGGGACTGACGCACCGTCTGGTGCGCCTGGAGCCGGTCGACGCGGTCCTGGGAGCGGACCATCCGCTGGCGGCGGAGCCCGAGCTGCGGCCCGAACAACTGCGGGGCGGAGTGCTGTGGACCCCCGGGGCGCTGGACCGCCTCGACTTCCTGCACCGCTTCGCCCGCCGCTTCGGCGTCACCGAGCACGCCGAGAGCCCGAACCTGGGCCCCGACCACTTCCTGTCCGGGCTCCGGGGCGACCCGCGGCGCTTCACGCTGATGCCGGCGGACGTGCCGCTCCCGCGGACCCCGGGCATCCGGTCCGTGCCGCTGGTACGGCCCACCCCGCTCTACGCCTGGTCGCTGCTGTGGCGCGCCGCGGACCCCCACCCGGGGCTCCCCGCCCTGCTGGCCGGGCTCGCGGAGGAGGCCGGGCGCAGCCGCTGGCTGGAGTACGACCCGGCGCGCGACTGGCTGCCGGAGCCGGAGCCGGAGTCCGCGTAGGGGTACGGGCGCGGGGCGGACCCGAGCGGCCGCCCGCCGGGCGACCGCTCGGGGAGGGCGTCAGGAGGACTGGTCCGTCAGGATCCCGGGGTCCGACAGGCCTGCCGCTCCCGTTTCGACCTTGCCCGCGAAGCGGCGCAGGAAGTCCGGTGCCCCGGACGCGGTGACCGTCACGTCGTACCAGCGCCGCGTGTTCCTCAGCGGGACGGCGTACGTGACCGTCGCGCCCTTGGCGACGGTGAGGCGCTTGGGGCCGCCCCCGTAGGCGTTGGTGACCGTCAGGATCGCCGCCGAGGCCCCGGCGTTGGTGAGGGTGAGGTCCAGGTTCCCGGTGGTGGCGTTGTGGCGGGCGGTGACCTCGGGGCCGGGGGTGGTGCCGGGGTTGCGGAAGCCGCGCAGGAAGCCGTTGGGGCCGTGCACGGTCAGGTCGGTGACACCGGCCGAGTACCGCGTGTTCCAGACGTCCGCGATCGACTTGCCGGCCTCGGCGGTGTAGGTCCAGGGGGCATCGGTGCGGTTGCCGGAGGTGACGTGGAACTGCGCGCCCAGGTCCGGGCCGCCGCCGAAGGTCAGCCGGAACTTCCCCTCCCCGGTCAGCGCGGCGCCGTCCACGTACGGGGCGTACTTCAGCGCCCGCGTGGGGCGCAGGCCCTTCTCCTGGCGCGGTACGGCTCCCTCGGCCGGCGGGGCGGGCCGGAAGTCGGGGTGGCGGTCGCGGTCCTGCGGGTACCAGGCCCCGGTGTCGGGCAGCCGGACGGAGGCGGTGTCCTTGCGGGCGAAGTCGAAGGCGGAGGTGAGGTCTCCGCACACGGCGCGGCGCCACGGCGAGATGTTGGGCTCCCGCACCCCGAAGCGCCGCTCCATGAAGCGGATGACCGACGTGTGGTCGAAGGTCTCGGAGCAGGAGTACCCGCCGGTGCTCCAGGGGGAGACGACGAGCATCGGGACGCGCGGGCCGAGGCCGTACGGTCCGGCGACGTACCCGGGCTTGCCGGGGAAGACGTCCAGGGCGGTGGGCGTGGTGGACAGGCCCTGGGAGGCGTCGGCGGGGGCGTACGGGGGGACGACGTGGTCGAAGAAGCCGTCGTTCTCGTCGTACGTGATGAAGAGGGCGGTACGGGCCCACACGTCGGGGTTGGAGGTGAGGGCGTCCAGCACCTGCGCGATGTACCAGGCGCCGTAGTTGGAGGGCCAGTTGGAGTGCTCGCTGAAGGCCTCGGGGGAGGCGATCCACGAGACCTTCGGCAGTGTGCCGGCGGCGACGTCGGCACGCAGCCGGTCGAAGTACCCCTCGCCCGCCTTGGCGTCGGTGCCGGTCCGGGCCTTCTCGTACAGGGGCTCGCCGGGCTTGGCGCCCCGGAAGCTGTTGAAGTAGAGGAGGGAGTTGTCGCCGTAGTTGCCGCGGTAGGCGTCGTTGATCCAGCCCCAGGAGCCGGCCGCGTCGAGGCCGTCGCCGATGTCCTGGTAGACCTTCCAGGAGATCCCGGCCGCCTCCAGGCGCTCGGGGTAGGTGGTCCAGCCGTAGCCCGCCTCGGCGTTGTTGAGGACCGGGCCGCCGCCCGTGCCGTCGTTGCCGGTGTGGCCCGACCAGAGGTAGTAGCGGTTGGGGTCGGTGGAGCCGATGAACGAGCAGTGGTACGCGTCGCAGATGGTGAACGCGTCCGCGAGGGCGTAGTGGAAGGGGATGTCCTCGCGCGTCAGGTGGGCCATGGTCGTGGCCGTCTTGGCGGGGACCCAGTTGTCGTACCGGCCCTTGTTGAAGGCGCTCTGGCCGCCCGCCCAGTCGTGGTTGAGGCCCTGGAGGAACTCCATGCCGAGGTCGTCGGACGGCGGCCGGAAGGGCAGTGTCTCCTTCGTGCCGTCGGACTGGTGCCAGACGGACTTGCCGCTGGGCAGGGTCACCGGGCGCGGGTCGCCGAAGCCGCGGACGCCGCGCAGCGCGCCGAAGTAATGGTCAAAGGAACGATTCTCCTGCATGAGGACCACGATGTGCTCGACATCGGCGATGGTGCCGGTGCTCCCCTGCGCGGGGATGGCGGCGGCCCGCGCGATGCTCTCGTCGAGCATGGTCAGGGCGGCGGCGCCGCCCGCGAGCTGCAGGAAACGGCGGCGGTTGAGTTCTGCCATGGCGGTACGACCTCTGTGGTTGAGGGTGGTTGAGCGCCCCCAGCACAGCGCGGCCGGGGTACCGGACAGGGAGCCTGACGTGACGGCAGCGGATACACCAGGCGAACGGCAGCCGGATTCCGACGGAGTTCGGCCAGACGGCGACCCGGAAGGGCACGAACCGGCCCCGTCGGGGGGCGGCCTGTCGCGGGGAGCCCGCGCTCCCCTACAGTGCGTGATGTCCGCACCCGGCACGTGACGACGCACACCCGCCGAACAGGAGCCCACCGTGGCCACCGACGCAGGCCCCGGCCGCCTCCCCGTCCCGTCCCCGGCCGGCCGCCGGGTTCCCGAGCTCGACCCCGCCCTCGTCGCCGAGTGGAGGGCCGGGGGAGGGGAACCGATCGACCTCTTCACCCTGGCGCGCGAACGGCTCGGCGGTATCGCGGCGTTGGACCTCGGCGCCGCTTCCGGGCCGGCGGTCCTCGTCACCGGGCCGCAGGCCGTCCAGCACGTGCTCGCGCTCCGCCCGGACCGGTACGTCAAGCGCTCGCACCGGGCCCGGCTGCTGATCGGCGACGGGGTCCTGGCCGCCACCGGCGACGCGTGGCAACGGCAACGGCGGCTGCTGCAGTCCCAGTTCACCGGCCCGGGGATGCGCCGCTACGAACGGCGGATCACCGGGGCCGCCCGGACCGCCGCGGGGCGCTGGGCCGGGTACGCCCGTACCGGCCGGGTCTTCGACGTCGGCGACGAGATGCGCCGCTTCGCCCTGGACACCATCTGGCGGTCCCTGACCGGGCATCCCCTCGACCCGGTCACCGAGCGCGAACTGGGCGCCGTGGCGCACGTGGTGGCCGAGCTGCCCACCCTGCCGGCCGACGGGGGAGCCGCCCGGGGGGCCGTCGCGGCCGAGCTGGCCCGGATCGACGCCGTGGCGAGCCGCGCCATCGAGGCCGCCCGCGACGGCACGGCCGGACCCGACGGCCCGGGCCTGCTGCACGTGCTGCTCGACGCGGCGGGAACGCGCCCCGAGTACACCGACCGGCTGGTCCGTGACGAGCTGGTCACCCTCCTGGTCGCCGGTCACGAGACCACCGCCACCACCCTGACCTGGCTCCACCTCCTGCTGGACCGGAACCCGCGGGCGCGGGAACGGGCCCTGGCCGCGGGCCCCGAAGGCTCGCCCGAGCGGCGGCAGGCGGTCCAGGCCCTCGTCCACGAGACCCTGCGCCTCTACCCGTCCGCCTGGATGCTGCCGCGCAGCGCGGCGCGCGACGACGACCTCTGCGGGTACCGGATCGCGGCCGGCACCGACGTCCTGGTCTGCCCCTACCTCACGCACCGCGACCCGGGGGTGTGGGAGGATCCCGGGCGGTTCGACCCGGCGCGCTTCACCGTCCCCGGCCGGCGCCCCGCCCATCCGGGGAGCTACCTCCCGTTCGGCATGGGGCCGCGGGCCTGCCTGGGCCTGCGGTTCGCCCTCCTGGAGTCGACCGTCCTCCTGGAGCACCTGCTGCCCGCCCGCGCACCGCGCTTCCGCTCCGTCCCGGAGGGGGCCGCGTACAGCATCACGGTGCGTCCCGACGGGCCCACGCCCGCGACGCTGGGCTGACCCCGGGGCGGGGGCCCTTGCGGTGCACGGTTCCGGTCCGGGCGGTGCGGGGTAGCGTTCGGGCGGTGCGGGGTACCGATCCGGGCGTACGGTCCGGTCCGGCCGTACGGTCCCGGTCCTGCCTTAGGGTCCCGGTCCGGGCCCGCTCGCGCCCGCCCCGGCGGCGTACCGGCCCGAGCGGGTGCGGGCGGGCCCGGCCGCCGGTCAGTGGAAGAGCATGGAGGCGCCCCCGGCCGCCGTGGTGACGGAGCCCGGGCACAGGAAGCTGCCCGAGGTCTTGGTGGCGGTGAAGGCCCGGTTGACGTACTTCCTGGTCGTCCCGTCGCGGTCCCACATGATGTTGGTGGCCTTGTACCGGCAGGAGATGAAGCTCTGCTGCCCGGTGATGTCGATCAGGTCGGTCCGGGCGGTCGCGGCGGTGTCGTCGAAGGTGAAGACGGGGTTGTTGTTGAGGGAGGCGGTGATGCTCCCGTCGCAGGCGAGGTTGCCGCCGGGCTTGTTGATGCTGGTGCGGTCGACGGTGAGGGCGGCGGGGGGATTGGCGTCGGCCCGTGCGTTGGTCCAGCCGCAGGTGTTGCCCGCGACGACGATGACACCGTCGACCTTCTGGTCGGCGGTGGGTGACGCGGTGGCGGTCGTGACGCCGGCGACGGTGGCCGCGAGCGCCAGTGCGGCGATGCCGAGCTTCTTCCGGTGGGGCTGCGTGAGGTGCAGCATGTCGCTCCTCCTTGACACGTCCTTGTGGGGGTGTGGTGCGAGGCCGGTGCGGAGTGCGTCACGGAATGTCCCACAGGGGTCTTGAGATGTCATGTGCACATCAGGGATTGGCCGGATCGCGCTGCGCCGCGGGGCGCGCGGGGAGGGGCGCGGCGTACTCGGGCGTACTACCGGGGGAGTACGCCGAAGACGCTACGCCGGGGTGACGCCGGTGACGCGGGCCCACGTCTAGCGTGACGGTCATGGAACAGCAGCGCGAACGCCACGGTCCGCCGTGGCGACGATGGGCGGAAGGAGCCGGGCGGGGCTCGGGCCTGCGCTCCGCGCTGCTCGTCGCCGTCCTGGCACAGGTCGGGTCCGGATGGGCGGCGCAGGCGCAGAGCGGTCGTATGCCGCTCGACGTGTGGGCCAGGATCCTGCTCCTGCTCGGGCCGGCCCTGCTGGTCGTGCGCCACCGCCACCCGGTGGCCGTGGTCTACGGGGTGAGTGCCGTCACCCTGGTCTACCTCGGAGCCGGGTACCCCTACGGCCCCGTCTTCGTCAGCCTGGCCGTGGCCTGTTTCGCCGCCGTCGTCTCCGGTCACCGCAGAGCCGCCTGGGGGGCCGTGGCACTGCTGTGGACCGGCCACCTGCTCATCGGGCACCGGCTCTACCGGTGGCTGCCGCCCGCCGGGGACGGCCCGGCGCCCTGGACGCAGGAGCTGGGCATCACCGCCTGGATCCTCGCCATGCTCGCCGTCTTCGAACTGGTCCGCGTCCGCCGCGAACAATGGTCCCGCGAGCGGCTCGAACGGGCGGCGGCCGCCCGCCGCCGGGCCGACGAGGAGCGGCTGCGCATCGCCCGCGAACTCCACGACGTCCTCGCCCACAGCATCTCCGTGATCAACGTCCAGGCGGGGGTCGGCCTGGCCCTGCTCGACACCGACCCCGAGCAGGCGCGCACGGCGCTCACCACGATCAAGGCGGCCAGCAAGGAGGCGCTCGGCGAGGTCCGCCAGGTCCTCGATACCCTCCGCGCCCCCGGCGCCGCGCCGCGCGCGCCCGCCCCGGGCCTGGACCGCCTCCCCGAACTCCTCGAACAGGCCGCGGCCGCCGGCCTGACCGTCACCGCCGCCGCCGAGGGGCGGCCCCGCACCCTGCCGCCCGGCGCGGACCTCGCCGCCTTCCGCATCCTCCAGGAGGCCCTGACCAACGTGGTGCGGCACTCCGGCTCGCGCACCGCCCGCATCCTCCTCACCTGGCGGCCGGACGGCCTCGAACTACGGGTGGACGACGACGGCCCGGCCACCGGGAACCCCGCGGGCGGCAGCGGCAACGGCCTCGCAGGAATGCGTGAGCGGGCCGCCGCCCTGGGTGGCACCATCGAGGCCGGTCCCCGCCCGGACGGCGGCTTCCGGGTGATCGCGAGACTCCCGCCCACGGCCGCCCCGCTCCAGGAGGAACCGTGATCAGCGTCCTGCTCGCGGACGACCAGCTGCTCGTCCGGGCGGGGTTCCGGGCCCTGCTCGACGCCCAGAGCGACATCGAGGTCGTGGGCGAGGCGTCGGACGGCGCGGAAGCGGTGCGGCTGGTCCGGGCCCTGCGCCCCGACGTGGTCCTCATGGACATCCGGATGCCGGGCGTCGACGGACTCGCCGCGACCCGGTCGATCACCGGGGACGGCACCCTGTCCGCCGTGCGGGTGGTCATGCTGACCACCTTCGAACTCGACGAGTACGTCTTCGAAGCCATCCGCTCCGGCGCTTCCGGTTTCCTCGTCAAGGACACCGAACCGGAGGAACTGCTGCGCGCGGTCAGGGCGGTGACGGACGGCGACGCCCTGCTGTCCCCCGGCGTCACGCGCCGTCTGATCGCGGAGTTCGCGGCCCGCTCCAGACAGCCCGCCTCCGCGGCGGGCCTGGAGCGGCTCACCGGGCGGGAGCGCGAGGTGATGGCCCTGGTCGGCATGGGGCTGTCCAACGAGGAGATCGCCCGTCGGCTGGTCGTCAGCCCGCTCACCGCGAAGACGCACGTCAGCCGGACCATGGTCAAGCTCGGCGCCCGGGACCGCGCCCAACTCGTCGTCCTGGCCTACGAGTCCGGGCTGGTCCGGCCCGGCTGGCTCGGCTGAGCTCCACTGCCCGGTTTACGGCCCACGGCCCGGCCCACCCCGTCGGCGCCGGGCGCCGGGGGTACTCCCCGGGAAGTACCCCCGGTGCAGCCGGCCGTACGACGACCCGGACCCCCTCCCGGAGCGAGGCTCGGAAGCAAGACGAGACCCCCGCTTCCGAGGAGCCGAACCGACATGGACACCACCCTGACCACCCTCGCCCACGACGGGCCCGCCCCCTGGCTGCTGCTCTTCCCCCTGGTGTGGGCGGCGGTCGTGATCACCGTCGTCACCGTGCTGCGCCGTACCGTGTGGCGCGGTGGCCGACGCGGACCGTGGCAGAACCGGGCCGCCGCGTACGGCGAGCACTCCCCGATCGCGGTCCTGGGACGGCGCTTCGCCTCCGGAGAGATCGACGAGGACGAGTACTGGCGCCGGCTGTCCGTCCTCGACGAGCAGTTCGGCCGCTCCCTCCGGGACGGCGCGGCATGAGCCCCGCCACCACCGCCACCGCACCGGGCGGCGGCGAACGCGCCGCCGCACGCGTCGTCGACGCGGTCAAGGTCTACGGCCGCGGCGACACCGAGGTGCGGGCCCTCGACGGGGTCAGCACCACGTTTCCGGCCGGCCGCTTCACCGCCATCATGGGACCGTCCGGTTCCGGCAAGTCCACCCTCATGCACTGCGCCGCCGGACTCGACACTCTGACCTCCGGCTCCGTCCACATCGGAGGCACCGAACTCGGCGCCCTCGACGACCGCGGGCTCACGCTGCTGCGCCGTGAGCGCATCGGCTTCGTCTTCCAGGCCTTCAACCTGGTTCCCACCCTCACCGCCGCCGAGAACATCACCCTCCCCCTGGACCTCGCCGGCACCCGGCCCGACGCCGCCCGGCTGGACGTCCTGATCGACGTCGTCGGGCTCCGCGACCGCCTGCACCACCGGCCCGCCGAGCTCTCCGGGGGCCAGCAGCAGCGCGTCGCCGTGGCCCGCGCCCTCGCCGGCGACCCCGAGGTGGTGTTCGCCGACGAACCGACCGGGAACCTCGACTCCCGCGCGGGCCAGGAGGTGCTCGGCCTCCTCGGCAGGGCGGTGCGCGAGATGGGCCGTACGGTCGTCATGGTCACGCACGACCCGGTCGCCGCCGCCCACGCCGACGAGGTCCTGTTCCTCGCCGACGGCCGCCTCGTCGACCGGATGTCGGCCCCGACCGCCGACCGCGTCCTGGACCGCCTCAAAGCCTTCGACACCTCCGACACCTCCGACACCCTCGGCGCCTCCGACACGTCGGAGACCTTCGGCGCCACTGGCACCCGCAGCGGCACGGGCGCGGTCGCCCGCCCCGGAAGGCGGACGTCATGAGCGCGGCCCGCACCACCCTGCGACTGGCCACCGCCTCGCTGCGCGCCCGCAGACGCCGCTTCGCCGGAACCTTCACGGCGGTCCTCCTCGGCGTCGCCTTCCTCGCCGGAACCCTCGTCATGGGCGACACCCTCCGCGCGAGCTTCGACGGCATGTTCGCGGGCGCGGCGAGCGGCACCGACGCGGTCGTGCGCGGCTCGCGCGTCGTCACCGTCCCCGGCCAGGCCCAGGGCAGCCGCCAGACGGTCGCCGCCGACCTCGCGGACCGGCTCCGCGCCGTCCCCGGCGTGGCCGCCGTCGAGCCCGACATCCAGGGCGCCGGGCAGCTCGTCGGCAAGGACGGCCGCCCGGTCGGCGGTCAGGGCCCGCCCACCCTCGCCGGGAACTGGATCGCGGACCCCCGCCTCAACCCGTACCGCCTGGCCGAGGGCCGCGCACCGCAGCGCACCGGCGAGGTCGTCGTCAACCGGGGAGCCGCCGTACAGGGCGGCCTCGCCGTCGGCGACACGACCGTGCTGCGCACCCCCGACCCGGTCCGCGTCACCGTCGTCGGCCTGGCCACCTTCGGCGGCGCCGACGGCATGGGGCAGGTCACGTACACCGCGATGACCCGCGCGGACGCCGAGAAGTACCTCACCGCCGGCCCCGGCCGGGCGGCCTCCCTCCTGGTCCGGGCCGCCCCCGGCACCACCCAGCGCCGACTGGTGGAGGCCCTCGGCCCGGTGCTGCCGCAGGGCGTCGAGGCCATCACCGGGCAGGAGGCGGTCGAGGAGAACACCGAGATGATCTCGGGCCGGTTCCTCGGCCTGTTCACCACCCTGCTGCTGGTCTTCTCCGGGATCGCCCTGCTCGTCGCCACCTTCGGCATCCACAACACCTTCGCGATCGTCGTCGCCCAGCGCACCCGCGAGAACGCCCTGCTCCGCGCCCTCGGCGCCGCCCGCCGCCAGATCCTCGCCGGCACCCTGGCCGAGGCCGCGGTGGTCGGGGTCCTCGCCTCGGTGGGCGGCCTGCTCGGCGGCCTCGGCGTCGCGGCCGGCCTCCGGGCGCTCTTCCCGGCCCTCGGATTCCCCTTCCCCGAAGGGGACCTGGTCGTCAGCACCACCTCACTGCTGCTCCCGCTCGGCGTCGGCGTCGCCGTCTGCCTCGGCTCCGCGCTGGCACCCGCCGTACGGGCGGGCCGCACGGCACCCCTCGCGGCCCTGCGCGAGAGCACGGTGGACCGCTCCGGGGCCTCGCGGGCCCGCACGCTCGCGGGCGCCGTCCTCGGCGCCGCCGCCCTCGCGGCGATCCTGGCCGGGGTCCCGGCCGCGCCGTCGCCGTGGCTGTCGGGGACGGGGGCGGTCCTGGCGACCGCCTCGTTCGTCGTCCTCGGACCGGTGACGTCCTCGTACGCCGTACGGATCCTCGCGGATCCCCTGCGCCGGCTGCGCGGGGTCCCGGGAGCCCTCGCGGGACGCAACGCCGCGCGCGACCCCCGACGGACGGCGGCCACCGCGACCGCGCTGATGATCGGAGTCGCCGTCGTCAGCCTCTTCACCGTCTTCGGGGCCTCCCTCAAGGCCACCATGGACCGGACGGTGTCCCGCTCCTTCGCGGGTGACGTCGCCATCAGCACCCCCGCGTTCGGGGCGGGCGGCAGCGGCCTCAGCCCCGCGCTGGCGCCCGCCGTGGCGGCCCTGCCCGAGGTGCGGAGCGCCGTGGGCCTGGGCAGGGGAGTCGCGGAGGTCGACGGCTCCGGCCGCGCCCTGACGGTCACCGACCCGGCCGCCCTCGCCGTCGGCCTCGACCTCGGCACGGTGGAGGGACGCCTCGACTCCCTCGGCACGGACGGCATCGCGGTCAGCGCGAAGGAAGCCGGCCGGCACGGCTGGCGGCCGGGCAGCGGCCTCGAACTCGCCTTCACCGACGGGCAGAAGCTCCCGTTCACGGTCCGTGCCGTCTACGACCGCCCCGACCTCGCCGGCGACTACCTGATCACCCGTGCGGCCTGGGCCCCGCACCGCGCCCAGGACTCCGACACCCTGGTCGCCGTCACCTTCCGGGACGGGGTGTCCGCGGCGGACGGCGCGGCCGCGGTGGAGCGTACGGCCGCCCGGTACGGCGGCCCGGAGGTCCAGACCCGGGCGGAGTACGCCGCCTCCTCGGCGGGCGGCATCGACATGATGCTCACCCTCGTCTACGCCCTCCTCGCCCTCGCCGTGCTCATCGCCCTGCTCGGCATCGCCAACACCCTCACCCTCGCGGTGCACGAACGCACCCGCGAACTGGGACTCCTGCGCGCCGTCGGCCAGACCCGGGCCCAGCTACGGGCGATGGTCCGCTGGGAGTCGGTGCTGGTGGCCGCCTTCGGCACGGCGGGCGGCCTGCTCCTCGGCGTCCTCCTCGGCTGGGTCCTGGTGACGGCCTCGGCGGGCGCGGGGGACGACGCCCTCGCCTTCACCGCGCCTCCGGCGCAGCTCGCGGTGGTCGCTCTGGCGGGACCGGCGGCCGGCGTCCTCGCAGGACTGCGCCCGGCCCGTCGGGCGGCCCGCCTGGACGTCCTGCCCGCCGTCGCCGCCGCATAGCCCCACCCACCGGGGGACGCGGGCCCGGTCGCCCGGGAGCGGCCGGAGTCGAGATTCCGAAGGGAGTGAGGCTCCGCGCCGCCCTGTCCGGCGGCGGTCCGCGTGGCAGGCTGGAGGCATGTGCGGCCGATACGTCTCCACCCGCAGCCCCGAGGACCTGACCGGCCTGTTCGGGGCCGCCGCGCCGGGCCCCGACGCGGTGGTCCCGCCCAGCTGGAACGTCGCCCCGACCGATCCCGTGTGGGCGGTACTGGAGCGCGCCGACCGCGAGACCGGGCTCCTGGAACGCCGGCTGCGGCCGCTGCGCTGGGGGCTGGTGCCGTCCTGGTCCAAGGACCCGGGCGGCGCGGCGCGGATGATCAACGCCCGTGTCGAGACGGTCGCCGAGAAGCCGGCCTACCGCCGCGCCTACGCCACACGCCGCTGCCTGCTGCCCGCCGACGGCTTCTACGAGTGGCAGGCCGTCCCGGCGACCGCCACCGCCAAGGCCTACAAGCAGCCCTACTTCATCAGCCCGCAGGACGGCACCGTGATGGCGATGGCCGGCCTGTACGAGTTCTGGCGCGACCCCGCCGTCACGGACGGGGACGACCCGGCCGCCTGGTGGGCGACCTGCACCGTGATCACCACCGAGGCCACCGACGCCGCCGGCCGGGTCCACCCCCGGATGCCGCTGGCCCTCGCCCCCGCCGACTACGACGCCTGGCTGGACCCCGGGCACCGGGACCCGCACGCCCTGCGCACCCTCCTCGCCACCCCCGCCGAAGGCCGCCTGGAGGTCCGCGCGGTCGGCACCGCGGTCAACAGCGTCCGCAACAACGGCCCCGGGCTCCTGGACGATCCGGTGGTCACCCGGACCCGCTGACCCCGGACGCCTCCTGGGCGCGGGCGGAGGCGTCCGTCTGCGCCAGCCTGCGCAGCGCCGCGAACATCCTGTCCCCCAGGACCGTGGCCACGGCCACCGATTCGACGAGGTCCTCACGGGAGGTCTTGCCGGACAGGGACGCGAGATCCGCGCCCGCCACTTGCGCCGCCGCCTCGGCGTAGGTGTCGAGCACTCCGGCGAAGCCGGCGTGCCCGGCCCGCGCCAGGGCCGCCAGGGCCGCGGCGAGGGCCTCGCCGGCCGGGCAGTCCGGGGACGCCCGCCAGCCGCGCGCCTCGATGAGCCGGGCCACCCGCTCGCGTGCGAGGACGGTCTCGGCGTCCGCCTCCCCTCCGTGCTCCGGCACCAGCCGGTCCGTCACCGCCCCGAGGAGTTTGTGGACGGGCCGCTCCGTGTCGTCGACGGCCGCCAGTACCTCGCGGATGGCGGCCAGAGAGAGCCCGCCGACCTCCAGGAGGCCGCGGACCAGCCGCAGCCTGCGCTCGTGGGCGTCCCCGTAGCTCGCCTGGTTGGGACTGCTGAGCTCACCGGCCGGGAGCAGCCCCTCCCGTACGTAGTACTTGATCGTCGGTACCGGTACCCCGGTCCGTGCGCTCAGCTCGCCGATGCGCATCCTCGCGCCGTCCCTCCGTCGTGAACCCTTGCCGCCGTCCCCCGAATCATAGATAGTGGCGCTACCGGATAGCGGTAAGTGCCGCTATCCATTCTCTTCTGGGGTTTCCATGACGTTCTCCTCCTTAAGGACCTGGCACCGCCCGCTGGTGCTCTTCGCGGGCCTGATGGCCGTCTGGGCGGTCGGCTCGACCGTGGGGCTGCTCGTCGACGGCCGGGTCCTGTTGGGCGCCCCCATCTGGGCCAAGCCCCTCAAGTTCGCGCTCTCCTTCGTCGCCTACGCCCTGAGCCTGGCCTGGATGATCTCCCTGCTGGAGCAGGCCCGGCCCCGGCTGCGGCGGCCGGCCCGCTGGGCGGGCACGGTGGTGGCGGCGGCCAGCGCCGTGGAGATGGTGCTGATCACCTGGCAGGTGGTGCGCGGCCGCCAGAGCCACTTCAACCGCGCCACGCCCTTCGATGCCCGCCTGTACGACACGATGGCCGGGACCGTCGTGGTGCTGTGGACGGCGACCCTGGTGATCGCGGTTCTGCTGTTCCGGGCACCCCTCGCCGACCGCGCCGTCGCCTGGGCGATCCGGATCGCCGCGCTCCTCGCCCTGGCCGGGGCCGCGGTGGGCTTCCTGATGACCCCGGCCACTCCCGGACAGCTGGCCGCCGCCCGGGACGGGGCGCCCCCCGTGACCGGTGCGCACGCGGTGGGCGTACCCGACGGCGGGCCGGGAATGCCGCTCACGGGATGGTCGACCACCGGTGGCGACCTGCGCGTCCCGCACTTCTTCGGGATGCACGCCCTCCAGCTGCTGCCGCTGTTCGTCCTGCTCCTGACGGCGCTCGCCGCCCGGTACGCACGGCTGCGCGACGAACGCGTACGGCTGCGGCTGACGCTGGTGGCCGGCGCCACCTGCGCGGCGGTGCTGGCGCTGCTCGTCCGGCAGGCGCAGAGGGGCGTACCGCCGGCCTCCCCGGACGGGCCCACGCTGCTCGCCGGGGCGCTGATCGCGGTGGCCGCCGCCCTCGGCGCGACACTCGCCCTCCGGCTGCGCGGGCCCGCCACGAAGGCGCGTCCGGCGCCGGCGGAGACGGCCCAGCCTGTTGTCAGTGCTCCGTGAGACGCTCGCCACGACCGACAACTCCCATCCGCACCTTCACGGACACATGCGAGGCGAAGACATGACCACGGGGAACGAGAACGCCGCCTACGAGATCCTGCCGGGCGTTCCGGACGTCGCGACCTACCGGATGCTGCGCGGTGCGACCGGGCTCGGCGCCAAGAGCGTCGAGGGTTCGGCGATCGGGCTGCCGAACTCCTGGTACTGCGTCACCGTCGCCCACCACGGCGACACCGTCGGCATGGGGCGGATCGTCGGCGACGGCGGCTGCTTCCTCCAGGTCGTCGACATCTGTGTCCTCCCGGAGCACCAGGGGCAGGGCCTCGGCAAGCTGATCATGGCCGAGCTCACCGCCGAACTGGAGCGGCGCGCGCCCAAGGGGACGTACGTGTCCCTCATGGCCGACGGCGACGCCCGGCACCTCTACGCGAAGTTCGGCTTCGTGGATCCGGCGCCGGCGTCGGTGGGCATGGCCCGTCTGCTCTGAGGCAGGGGCGTCAGGGGCGGCCGGGGGGGCGATGCCGGGCGCGGCCGGCAGCTCGTACGATCATGATCGAAAGCCCGCGCCCGCGCGGGCGCCGTGCACCGAGGAGAGTCAGCCGCATGTGGTCCTGTGAACGCGTCGTCGGATCCGCCCTCGACGTCGATGAGGTCATCGGCCTCTACCGGGCGTCGACGCTCGCCGAGCGCCGCCCGGTCGACGACGTGGAACGCTTCGCGCGGATGCTGGCCGGCGCCAACCTGGTCGTCACGGCCCGCACCGACGAGGGACGTCTCATCGGCATTGCCCGGTCGGTCACCGACGGCGCGTACGCGACCTACCTCAGCGATCTCGCCGTCGACGCCGCCCACCAGTCCAAGGGCGTCGGGCGCGAGTTGATCCGGGTCACCGGCGAAGCCGCCCCGCAGGCCACGATCATCCTGCTCGCCGCCCCGGCGGCCGTCGACTACTACCCCCGGGTCGGGTTCACCGCGCACCACTCCGCCTGGACCCTCGACGGCCCCGAGGAGTGAGGCCGGCGCCCGCCGCGGCGCTCACCCGCGGCACAGGACGGGCACCCGCTGGACGGCGTTGTTGCCGAAGCCCCCGCGGTTCCACACCTGTCCGAGCGGCTGGGTGCGGCCCGCGGCGTCCGTCGCCCGCGCCATCAGGACGTACCGGCCCGGCACGGCCCTCCACACGCCGTGCCAGGCCTGCCACGCCCCGCGGGCCCGGCCGTCCCGCACACCCGGCTCCACCGCGGCGTCCGCCCACGTCCGGCCCCCGTCACAGCTCAGCTCGACGCGGGTGACCGGCCCGTGCCCCGACCAGGCGCGCCCCTCCAGGGGTACGGGGCCCGCGCGCACGACGCGCAGGCGGGACATGAAGTCGGGGAACCCCGGCGGAACCATCAGGGCGCGCGGCGCGATCACCGTCACCGGCTCCCCGGGGTCCTCGGGGTCGCGCCGGTAGCGGTAGGCCACCGCCTGCTGGAAGCCCTCGAAGGGCACGTCGGACAGCGTGATCTCCCGCAGCCACTTCACGTGCGCCATCCCGTACCAGCCCGGCACCACCAGCCGCAGCGGAAACCCGTGCTGCGGCGGCAGCGGCTCGCCGTTCATCGCGTAGGCGAGCAGCACCTCAGGGTCCGTGCCGGCCGCGACGGTCACCGGCAGGCTGCGCGCGTAGTCCTGTTCGACCCCGCGCTCCACGCCGTGGTCGGCCCCCGTGAACACCGCCTCGACGGCCTCCGGCCCCACCCCGGCCTCGGCGAGCACCGTCCGCAGCGGCACCCCGGTCCAGTCGGCCGTGCCCACCCCCTCGACCAGCCAGGGCTGGCTGACGGGCCGGGGCAGCAGCCGTGCCCGGCCGTTGCCCGCGCACTCCATCGTCACCCGGTGCGTCACCGCCGGCAGCGCGCGCAGGGCCGCCAGGTCCAGCGCCAGCGGCCGGCGGACCCGGCCGCCGACCGTCAGCCGCCAGGCGCCGGGGTCCGCGGCCGGGATGTCGTAGTGCACCAGTACGTAGTGCAGGCCGGCCGGCGTGACCTCGTAGCGCAGGGCCTCCAGGGGCAGCCCGTGGTTGCGGGCGGCGAGCGCCAGCTCCTCGGCCCCGATGTCCTCGTCCTCGGCCGCCAGCCGCCCCGGGACGCTGATCCCGCTCAGGGCCGTGTCCATACCCCCATGGTCGCGCGCACCATCCGACCCGGCACCCTGGGACCAGGGTGACGCCTTGCCGATCGGCAGAGTTGAGCGGGCACCGGGATGGGGACGGAAACGGGGATGGGGATGGCGAAGGAGACCGGGGCGGGGCCGGACAGGGAGGGACGGGTCGACAGGGCGCGTGCCCAGGTGTTCGGGGAGGTCGCCGAACTCTACGACGCCTCCCGCCCGGGGTACGCGGACGCGCTGGTGGCCCGGGTGCTGGAGTACGCGGAGCCGGGGGAGCGCCCGGCGCTGGAGGTCGGCGCGGGCACGGGCAAGGCCACGGTGCCGTTCGCCGAGGCGGGCACCGCGCTGGTCTGCGTGGAACCCGATCCGCGCATGGCCGAGGTGCTGCGCCGCAACACCGCCCGCTTCCCCCGGGTACGGGTCGAGGCCGGCGGGTTCGAGGAATGGCGGCGCGACGGGCGCCGCTTCGGGCTCCTGTACGCCGCCACCTCCTGGCACTGGCTCGATCCGGCGCGACGCCTGGACCTGGCCCGCGAGGCGCTCGACCCGGGTGGCGCGCTGGCCCTGTTCTGGAACCCGCAGGGGGTGCGCGACCCGCGGCTGCACACGGCGCTGGCCGAGGTCGACGCCCGCCACGGGATGACGGGGGCGCCGCACGGCGAACTCGCCTCTTCCTACGGTCGGGCACCGGGCGACTGGGCCGGGACGCCGGGCTGGCCGGCGGCCGAGTGCCGGGCCCACGGAGGGTTCACGGACCTGTGCGAGGTCCGTTTCCGCGAGGACCGTTACTACGACACGGACCGCTACCTGGGCTACCTGGCCTCCCTCTCCCGCTACCGGGTCCTGGCCCCGGACCACCGTGAGCGGGTCCTGGCCGACACCGCCGGGGTGCTGGACGCGCACGGCGGGGGCATCGCCATGGAGCACTTCAGCGACCTGCTGCTCGCCCGGACGGCGCCGCCGGTAGGGGACACCGTGTCGTAGCCCGGCGGCGCGGCCCCGATGGGCCGATAGTGGGGCTGTGAACGACAGGTCGAGCAAGAGGGGACAGGCGGGCGGGACCGGGGACCCCGCGTGGTCCGGACGGGCGGGTGCGGAGGCCTTCGCGGCGGTGGAGGCGGCCACGGACTGGCTGCTCGGCTATCCGTTCGTCTTCCGGGCCCTCGCCCGCAGGATCCGCGGCGGTGACGTCCTCGTGGACTACGGATGCGGCCCGGGCACGGTCGCCGACCGCGCGGCCCGGGTGCTGGGAGCCCGGGTGGTGGGAGTGGACACCTCGCCCGAGATGCTGGCGCTGGCCCGGGCCGCGGACACCGCCGTGGTGGAGTTCCACCTGGTCGAGGACGGGCGGGCGACCGGCCTGGCGGACGGCTGCGCGGACGCGGTGATGTGCAACCACGTGATCGCGTCGCTGCCCGACGAAGAGGCCGTCCTCGGCGTCTTCACCGAGATCCGCCGCCTGCTGCGCCCCGGCGCCCCCTGCGTCCTGCTGGCCACCGATCCCGCCTGCACCGGCCGGGAGTACGCCTCCCTGAGGATCGGCGAGCCGGGCGAGGTGTACGGACCGGGCGACGAGCTGACCGTACGGCTGCGGCGCACGGACGGGACCTGGCAGGAGGTGCGCAATCACGCCTGGCCCCCCGGGATCTATCCGGAACTGCTGGAGGGCGCGGGCTTCCGCGAGGTCGTCCAGCAGCACCCCACGGTGGAGGAGGCGCAGTCCCTCGCCGACCCGGACCTCCTGCGCGCCCGCCACTGGACGGCGGAGCGCGAGCGGCCGCCCCTGGTGGTCACCACCGCGCTGGCGGTCTGACCAGCGGAAACCAGCTGGTACCGAACACCCATTTGTCGGCTGATGGTTCGACTTCTGCGGTGTTCCATCGAAAGTCGGACGATCGGCCGGATCGTGTGGGAGTCTGCTGCGCACGCGAGGCGAGAGCGCGCGCATCCGTCACCGGGGAGGTCTCATGCGTGGATCACTGCTGCGTAAATCCCGTGCAGTGCTGGTGGGTTCGGCCATGGCGCTGGGGGTGGTCGGGCTGACGGCCGCTCCGGCCAGTGCCTGGTCGGGCGGGAACGTCTGGGTCAACTTCGGCGACTGGAACTGCCCGGGGGGAGGGTCCGTGATCGGCGTCTACTGGGCGGTGGACGCCTATTCCAGCGGTCCGGCCGGCGGTGACTGGGGCGACAACGTCATCTACCCGCGCGTGCGGGTGGGTTCGGGGTCCTACAACACCCTGAGCTACCAGACGGTGTGCAAGAAGTGGGGCTGGTACCAGTTCCGCGGCGTGGTCGGCTCGCGGACCCTGACCCCGTACAAGTCGGGCCTGAGCTACACCTACTGATCCGGCACCGCCGGAGGCCTCTGCCCGGTCAGCTCGTGGGGATGTGCGCCGGCCGGGGCGTGATCCCCGGGTAGGCCTCCCCGAGCACGGTGTCGAACAGCGTCGTGACGTCGTCCGCCGTCATCCCCTGCTCCCGCGCCTCCCGCATCCACTCCCCGAGCCGGCCCCGCAACGGGGACTCCGGTGCGGTCTGCGGGGTGGCCAGCGAGCGGGTGATGAAGGTGCCCGACCCCTGCCGCACCTCGACCAGCTCCAGCCGTTCCAGTTCGCGGTAGGCCTTGAGGGTGGTGTTCGGGTTCACCTTGGTGGTGGCGGCGACCTGTGCCGCCGTGGGCAGCTTGTCCCCCTCGGTCAGGGCGCCCATGCGGAGCGCCTGCTCCACCTGGTGGACGATCTGGAGGTAGGCGGGCATGCCGCTGCGGCGTTCGATGCGAAACACGACCACGGTGCCCGCCTCCTTGATCCTTCGTGGGTTCTTCCAGCCTAGGGCTTCGACGCCGCCGCGGCGGCCCGCGGCGGTCCCCGGCCCGCGGCGGCCTACAGGGCGCGGCGCCGGGCCCGCCACAGGAGCGCGCCGACGAGCGCGGCGGCGAGTGCGACGAACCCCGCCGCGGCGGCCCACTGCATGCCCGCCATCTGGTCCTTGGTGTAGTGGTCCGCCACCCGGTTGACGATGCCGAGAGCGCTCCGGCAGTTCTCCGGCGCGCTGTCGTGCGCGCAGGTGCCCCAGCCGTAGAGCTTCCCGGACGCGGTCGCGAACCACTCGTCCACCACGACCACGTGGTCGAGCAGGGCGGGCCGTTCGGCGGTGAGCGGGTAGGTGAGCCGCCTGGGGGAGTCGAGCCGGGTCCGGAAGACCCCCGCCGCGATGACCGCGACGCCCGAGACCAGGAAGGTGGCGGCCATGGAGGCCACGGTGCGGCGCAGCAGCGCCCCCGCCAGGATCCCGAGGGAGGTGGTGAACAGGGCAGTGGCGACCCCGGCCGGGCCGGTGACCTCGAACACCGGGTGGTTCAGCCAGTCGTTGGCCGCGAACGGGCCGGCGGAGCGCCACCACCAGGCGTAGAAGAGCCCCAGGACGCCCGTCGTCACGGCGGCGAGGGTCAGGGCGAAGCCCACTTTCCACACCAGCCACCGGGTGCGGGAGAGTGACTGCGTCGTGACGAGCCGCGCGGTGCCGTTCTCCTGATCGGCGGAGATCAGCGGCGCGCCGAGGAACACGCCCAGCAGCACGGGCAGGAAGGCCAGCGAACTGCCCGCGGAATTCAGGTCGTTGGTGATCGCGTTGACGACGTTTCCGTCGATCTCCGCCCCGGGCTTCCCGGGCCAGCCGGCGCCGTGCAGGGCGTCCAGCATCGCTCCGCGCTGGTACACGATCCAGGCCGCGCCGAGGACGGTGGCCGCGGCGCACGCGATGAGGGCCGTACGGTGCTGGCGGGCCACGAGCCAGGCGAGTCCGCGCAGCCTGCGGGTCGGGACGGACGCGGCACGCCTGCCGGAAGCGCCTTGGGTGAGCGTGCTCATGCGGCGGACTCCTCTCGGTGGTCGGGGGCGGCGGTGGGGGAGAGCAGTGCGGGGGCCGCGGGGGAGCGGAGGTAGGCGAGCAGTACCTCCTCCATCCCGGGTTCGGACAGTTGCCACGCGCCCTCCAGCGGTCCCTGACGTCGGACCAGGGCGGTGAAGTGCCGCCCGGAGGTGCGTACTTCGATCACGGTGTGGGCGTTCAGGGCCGCGGGCAGGGTGCCCTCATCGGTCACTCCGGTCACCAGCGTGTGCATCGGCACCAGTTCGTCGGCCTCACCCGCCATGCGGACACGGCCGTCGGCGAGGACGAGGAGGTAGTCGCACATGTCCTCGATCTCGCTGAGCAGGTGCGAGGACATCAGGACGGTCGTTCCGTGCTCGGCGGCCTCGGACAGCAGCAGGGCGCCGATCTCGTCCCGGGCGACCGGGTCCAGATCGGCCATGGGCTCGTCCAGCAGCAGGAGTTCGGGCCGCTTTCCGAAGGCGAGCGCGAAGGCCACGCGGGTGCGCTGGCCGCCCGACAGGGTCTCGACCCGGGCCCCGAGCGGTACCTGGCCGGACCGGACGATCCGCTCGGCCGCCTGCTGGTCCCAGCCCGGGTTGAGTTCCCGGCCCATCCGCAGGGTCTGTTCCACGGTGAACCTCTTGAACAGCGGCTTGTCCTGCCCGAGGTAGGCCCACCGGGCCATGGTGCCGGGCTCGTCGGCCGGTGCGCCGAAGATCCGCAGCTCGCCGGCCGAGGGCTCGGCCAGGCGGGTCGCCAGGTTCAGCAGGGTGCTCTTGCCGGCGCCGTTGGGCCCGACGAGCGCGGCGATGCGGCCCGCCGGGACCCGGAAGGAGCAGTCCTTCAGGGCCCAGCGCCGCCCGTACTTCTTGCCGAGCCCGCACGCTTCGAGGGCCCATCGGGCGTCCGCCGCGCCGGAGGTGGTCGTGCCTCGCACAGCTTCCCCCTTTCCTTCAGTCCACTAGATAACTAGTGGAATCATGGACTCAGGGGGGAGCCCTGTCAACACGCTGTCGAGGAGGTCAGGAGGGAGACTGCGGGGACGGCTCCGCGGCCGCCCCGCCGGACACCTGGTGCAGGCGCAGGGCCAGTTGGAGCTCCAGGCTCCGGTCCGGCGACTGCCAGCCGGGGCCCAGCAGACGGCCGACGCGGTCCAGGCGCTGGACGACCGTGTTCACGTGGACGTGCAGGGCGTCCTTGGCCCTGGCCTGGCTCATGCCGCAGGCGAAGTAGACCCGCAGCGTGTGGACGAGGTCGCTGCCGCGCCGGGCGTCGTACTCCAGCAACGGCCCGAGGACGTCCCGGACGTAGGCCGGCAGGTCCGGCCGGTCGCCCAGCAGTACGCCGAGGAACCCGAGCTCCGCGAGCGCGGCGCCGTCCCCGTCCCTCCCGAGCGCGCGCAGCGTGGACAGGCAGCGCAGGGCCTCGGCGTGCGCGGCGGGCAGGGCCGAGGGACTGCCGTCGGCGCGCGCCGCCCCGACCGTGACCGGGCCGCCCACCGCCCGCCCCAGCGCGGCGGCCAGCGCCGGGGCATCCGCACCCTGCGAATCCGAGGGCGCCAGCAGCACGACGTGGTCGTGGTGCACCCCCGCCAGACCCCTGCGCTCACGGGCCCGGTGAGCCGCCGCGGCGAGCAGCCGCGGGCGCGGGGCCACCGCGCTGTGCAGGACGAAGAGGGCGTGCGGACGTCCGAGGTCCACCCCCAGCCGACGCGCCCGCACCGCCAGGCCCGCCGGATCCGCCGACGGACTGAGCAGGTCGCCCAGCAGCTCCCCGCGTATCCGGTCCTCTGTCTCCGCCACCGAACGACGCAGGAGCAGCAGCAGCGCCGTGACCGTCGCGGCACGCTCGAACAGGCGCCGTCCGGCGTCGTCGAGACCGGCCCGGCCGGTGAGGGTGACGCTGCCCAGGAGCTCGGGGCCGGCCAGCACGGCGCACACCCAGGTCCCCTCCAGGGGCACCGCCCGCCCGCTGCTCCGCGACGCGACCACGGCCCGCGCGGTCGGCGGCCGAGGGACCGACCGTACGCGGGCCAGCTCCACACCGTCCGCGTCGTGGATCAGCGTGCCGCCGTCGAGGAGGGTGCCGATCGCCGCCGCGACCTCGGTGATGTCCCCGCCGCGCAGGACGAGACCGGTCAGCCGGTCGTGCGCCTCCTCGGCCCGCCGCAGCGCGTCGCTGTTCTCCCGGATGGTGCGCGACGCGGCGTTCAGCTCGGTCAGGGCCTGACGCGTCTCCTCCAGCAGCCGGGCGCCGTCGATGGCGATCGCGGCGTGGTCGGCGAGCGAGGACAGCAGGGCCACCTCGCGCGCGGAGAACGCGCGCGGGCTGCGGTCGGCGGCGAACAGCACCCCGATCACCCTCGGGCCCAGCCGCAACGGCACCCCCAGGATCGCCCGCAGGTCCTCCTCGGCGACGGCGCTGTCGATGGGACCGGTGTGCCGGAAGCGGGGGTCGCTCTGGTAGTCCCCGGTCGCGTACGGGCGGGCCGTCTGGGCCACGAGACCGCCCAGCCCCTCGCCCATCCCCAGCCGCAGTTGCTGGAAGGCGGCCGACACCGAACCGTCGGTGACCCGCATGAAGGTGTCGCCCGCCGCCTCGTCGTTGAGGGAGAGGTAGGTGACGTCGGTGTGCAGCAGCTGCTTGGCCCGGTGCGTGATCGCCCGCAGCACCGCGTCCAGGTCCCGCAGCGCCGCGAGGTCGCCCGCCGTGTCGAACAGCGCGGTCAGCTCCGCCTCGCGCGTGCGGTGCTGCAGCAGCGTCCGGTGCACCTCCAGCGCCACCGCCGTGGCCTCCTCCACGACCGCCAGCTCCGCGGCGCACGCACCGGCGGAGCGGGCGGCCGCGGCCGGCCGCGCGAAGTCCTCCGCCGGCGCGCCCCGGGCCAGCAGCCCGAGCAGGTCGCGCAGGGCGGTCCGTCCGGCGGTGGGGTCCGTCATGCCGGTGAGCTTACGTGCGCGGGCTCGGGCGCCGTCAGCCGCCGAGGCCGGCCCGGACGGGTCCGGACGCGGATCCGGACCCCGACGCCGGTCCGGACGCCGACCGGGTGAGGCTGCGCCCCCTGGTCTCCCGGGCGAAGAGCACCGTCACGGTGGTCACCAGCGCCGTCGCGCACACGTACAGGGAGACCGGGACGGAGGACCCGTAGTCCTTGAGGAGTTCGACGGCGATGATCGGGGCGAGCGCCCCGCCCACGATGGAGGCGAGCTGCGACCCCATCGAGGCACCCGAGTAGCGGACCCGGGTGTCGAACATCTCCGAGATGAAGGCCGCCTGCGGACCGTACATCGCCCCGTGCAGCAGCAGCCCCGCGGTCACCGCCACGGCGATCACGGGGAACGAGCGCGAGTCCAGCAGGGCGAAGAAGGCGAACGCCCAGCCCGCCATGCCGACCGACCCCACGAGGGTCACCGCCCGCCGGCCGATCCGGTCGGACAGGGCGCCCCAGGCCGGAATGGCGACGAAGTGGACGGCCGAGCCGATCAGTACGGCGTTCAGGGCGTCGGCCTTCGGCAGGTGCAGGTGGGCGGTGACGTAGACCAGGAGGAAGGCGGTGAGGACGTAGTACGAGACGTTCTCGCCGAGCCGGACCCCGATCGCGGTGAGCACTCCGCGCCGGCCGGTGCGCAGCACCTCGACCACCGGCGGCCGCTGCCTGGCCCCCGCGGCCTCCTCGGCCTCGGCCCGGGCCCGCGCCTCCAGGAAGGCGGGCGACTCGGAGACCGACACGCGGATCCACAGCCCGATCACCACCAGCACCCCGGACAGCAGGAAGGGGATCCGCCAGCCCCAGGCGAGGAACGCCTCGTCCGACTGGACGGCGGCCAGCAACGCCAGCACCCCGGTGGCGAGCATGTTCCCGCCGGGTGCGCCGGCCTGCGGCCAGGAGGCCCAGAAACCCCGCCTCCGGTCGTCCCCGTGCTCGGCGACCAGCAGCACCGCCCCGCCCCACTCCCCGCCCAGCGCGAACCCCTGCACCAGCCGCAGCACGGTCAGCAGCACGGGCGCCCCGGCCCCGACGCTCGCGTGCGTCGGCAGCAGCCCGATCGCGAAGGTCGCCCCGCCCATCATCAACAGGCTGAGCACCAGGAGCCGTTTGCGCCCGATCCGGTCGCCGTAGTGCCCGA
Source organism: Streptomyces sp. NPDC031479 (assembly GCF_055581065.1). NCBI lineage: Bacteria > Bacillati > Actinomycetota > Actinomycetes > Kitasatosporales > Streptomycetaceae > Streptomyces > Streptomyces sp. NPDC031479. Next base: position 26,479 of record NZ_JBVIKC010000004.1, on the reverse strand, counting down.
AGACGATCCCGCCGAGCGGCCTCGCGGCGAACCCGACGGCGTAGGTGAGGAAGGCCAGCAGGGTGCCCACAAGAGGGTCGCTGGAGGGGAAGAACAGCGTGTTGAACACGAGCGCGGCGGCGGATCCGTAGAGGAAGAAGTCGTACCACTCGATGGTGGTCCCGATGAGGCTCGCGGCGACGATCCTGCGTATGCCGGACGGGCTCGTTCTGCTCGCTGCGGGGGAGACCATGTGCACCACTTCCAGAGGGTCTGCGGGGACGTCGGGTGTGGCCACAACGTAGAAGCCACCAGGTCAGCGGCATATGTGGCGGGCCATCACAATCAGATGCCGTCCTGTGTGCCCTACCACCACCTGATGGCCGATGGCTCATTCACGCCCCGGGAAGTGACCCTTGCGGTTCGCGTCGGATTCGCTCTACGAGCAGTACTCGACCCTCTTGGACCACAACGGCCCAGGCAACCGCCGTGAAGAAGCCAGGTTCGACCGCGATCACAGAGCGGTTCACCCAGTGGGACATCAACGTCGACCGGCTCCCGCTCCACTCCGACGCCGAACTGCCGCCCGTGATCCACGAGGTGATGACCGGGCTGGACCTTCCCGCCCGGAGCGACGACTCCTGCCTGGCCCCCGCCCGGCTGCGCGGCGAGGGCGCGGCCGCCCCCGCGTCCTGGCGCCCGTGACCGCCCGGCTCGAGTGTCACTGGTGTCGGGCCACAACACCCCGGTGAGTCTGGAAGGGTTGGCCCGGTGCAAACCTGCGCCCGAACGCGTACCACCTCCGTCGACCGGGAGAGAAGCATGACCATCAAGGATATCGGGCCCGAACCTCAGAGCTTCGACCTCGAGCAGGCGACGCTGGAGAACGCCAACTACCGCTCGGTCGCCTGGTCCGGGAAGTACCTCCAGCTGACCCTCATGTCGATCCCGGTGGGCGAGGACATCGGCCTGGAGGCACACCTGGAGACCGATCAGTTCCTCCGGCTCGACGCGGGCCGCGGCCGCGTTCAGATGGGCAGCGCGAAAGACCGCCTCGACTTCGACCAGGAGGTCGAGGACGGCTGGGCGGTCTTCGTGCCCGCCGGCACGTGGCACAACGTCACCAACACCGGCGACGAGCCCATGCAGCTCTACGCCGTTTACGCCCCGGTCCACCACGCCCCGGACAAGATCCACGCAACCTTCGCCGACGCGGAACGCGACGAGGACTCGGGCAACGACGAGCCCCCGACCTGGTCGGTCCAGCCCACCCACCGCCCTGCGGACAAGCACGCCTGACCACCGGCGGGGGCACCCCCCGCCGGCCCAGGAGAATGGACGAGCCCCAGGTCGCTGGCCTGGGGGCTTTGCCATGGAGCGGATGCCGGGAACCGAACCCGCGCTATACAGCTTGGACATTACTCGGAGCTTGAACGCCGATATGTCATCTGACTCGTGGGAATGGCCGCAATGAGGGCCGGTGGCGGTGCGGCAGGCGACTGGTGGGCCCACCCGGCCCGCCCGACGGCGTTCTCGAGCGCGAGGCGCAGGTTCTTCCCGGCCCCGCTGAGACGGAGGCCGTCTGCTGTCGATTCCCACAGGTCGTCGACCTCACCGACGCGTCTGCGCATCCGACCGCGCATCTGCCCGGTAGCCGAAAGTTCCACGACCTCGCCGCCGAGGATCCGGTGCACCCCGGCGCGGATGAGATCGGTGACGAGCTCCGCGCGCTCCTCAGAGCTTCCCACGACGAACTTCTGCACGTCCTGGCCGCCCGCGCCGTCGACCGGCGCCGCGAAGGATCCAGAGATACCCCGCACTACCAGATCCACCTCACCGACAACGCCGGCACTCACTACCGAGCCGCCGTCAACGTGGAGTCACAGCAGGCGCCCTCCGAGCTCCTATACCTGTCCGACGACGATTTCCGCCATCCCGTGACCGAGCTGCCCCCGCCGGCCGGCAGCGGATGGACGGCCCTGGTGTCACAAGCGGGCAAGGCCAGCCGGGACTTCATTCGCGGGAACATGTTCGACCCCGCCTCGATGCGCATGCTCCCACCCGATGTCGAGGGCGCCGACAACGACCCGGCCGACCTGCTCGACCACTACGTGCAGCGTGCCATCGCCGACCCCACCGCCACCCTCTACGTCTTCGGGCAGAGGTTCGGCCCCGAGGCGAACATCGCCGACAAGGTGTTCGGCTTCCGGCCCGGCAACGGCGTACACGACATCCACATGAACCAGGGCAACAGCGGCCGCTTCCGCTCCGACAACGGCGTCTGGCAGGACGGCGCCCTGTTCGTGCACCTACCCGCCGAAAACCGCTGGGTCGCGATCTTCCTGGCCTTCCAGCCCCAGGCCTGGCACACCGCTGACGACACCGGTCCCCCCGGCCGAGCGCGAGGGACGGACCATCACCTTCTGACACCACCGGGACCAAGGCCCCACAGCACCCTCGCCGGCCGGCCAAAGGCGACCTGGCCGGCGGGCGAGGGTGGTCTTCGCACGGCTGTTCCCGGAATCCCGTTCGGCCCGGGAGCGCGCCTTCACCGCGTCGGCGAACCGGGGCGGCCCGCGTTGCCGCCCCATCGGTATCGGATCGGGAAACGCACGATCACGGTGCCGGACCTGACGGGCGCTGCGTCAGGCGCACGCAGAATGCGGATGAGGGCAGCACCAGACTCTCGCCGTCTCATCGAATCAGCGGCAGGTACGGCCATTGAAGTGGATCTGCGGCTGCCGCCGGAGCGGGGTCGCATGCCTGGGTATGCATGTGCACATCGGCTTCAGTGCCACTGAAGAATGACCCATCGTAGGAGCGGACTGCCATGCCCGACCACGCGCAGCTGCGGCGGGCGACCGCCTGGATGAGTGCGACTGCCGTCGAGGAGGGCGACGCCGCCCGCGTCTCAGCTGCCTTGCGCGACCCTTCCGGTCACTTCCCGTTGGAGCCTGACGTCTCCGATGGCGGCTGCGGACCGGGTTCCACTGCGCTGGAGCCGGGAGGGCTGTACCGCAGGATCAGCGGCCGTGACGATCGGGCTCGGCCCGTCAGTGATGAGGAACTGGCGGCATTGGGTGACCCGATGGCGGTCACGTTCTTCCGCACGGGCAGGTTCCCGACCACCGTGCAGGAACTGCTGTCCGAACTCCCCACCGCGGCAGCCGCCTCACGCAAGGTGTACCTGGTCAGCGAGGCCGGGCACATCTCACCGGTTGCCATCGGCGAGCGCGACATGCGGTTCGCGATCACCACCGCCGTGGACGGCAATCAGGTGGACCTTCTGGTCAGCACCCAGGCCGGCGGCGACCCCGAGAACGGATTTCTTCAGGTCGCGGCGTGGGATTCTGTAGCGAGGGTCTTCAATTTCTATGCCCGTTTCGAATCGAGCTGGGTGTGGGCGGGCAACTCCTGGCACTCCCTGGAGCCGGACTCGCGGGGCAAGGGCTGCTTCGACAGCCACATCAACGGCTGCGCCGTGATGAAGGAATTGAGGATCCCCTGGATCAACTGGCAGTCAGAACGGGCCACAATCCGGCTCGCCGATGATGACCCGCTCCGCCATGACCAGCTGTTCCAGCAGGTCATCGGAGCCGAGCGGCTGGAACTGACGGTCAGGTTTCTCGTCACCCGGTGGACGGCTGCCCGCCTCGCCGAGGTGACCGCGAACGGCGTTGTGGACCACCCCGACCGGTTGCTGCGCCACCTGTTCACCGGCACAACGGTCAACCTCACCAGTACAGACCGGCAGAGCAGCACCATCACGGCGGACAGCGGAGAGCTGACGCTGCCCATGGGGTTCTGGCTGAACCAGGACGTCCTGTTCGACGACCTGCGACTGTTCGTGCAGGCCGCTCCGCCCAGGGCACAGGCCGACGCGTACCTGGCCGGCCTGACGCGGTTCGGTTTCCGGCTGGAGGAGAAGTTCAGCGGCTTCTCCCAGCCAGGTGACACGTTTTTCGCCTTCGTCGTCCCCGAGGCTGCCCACGAGGACAACGAGGTGGTCCGCCAGATGGTCCGCACGGGGCTCATCTCGGCCAGGTTCGCCGCCTGCGTGCTGATGGTGGACTTTCCGAACCCGGTCTTCAGCCCTGCCCGCAGTCTCCTCATGCGGTACGTGCCGACCACTGCGACCAAGGCCGTGGAGTTGTGTGACAAGGTCGCCCAGGCTATCTTGGACGCCGCGCGAACGCGGAACCTGCCCGCCGACAGTCCCGAAGCCCGCTTCGCCGCGCACTGGCAGGTGCCTGAAGACGCCTGGCGATCAGTGTTCGGACAGCGCGTGGACGCCTATCTGCGCAAGGTCACCCAACAGGTCCAGACCGCATCCGGATTCGACGACTACGTCCGGTTGGCCGAGTCGCGGCGTCGGCAATTTCGCCTCATGAAACTGAATGAGTTCGAGCTCACCCTGCCGGTCACCAGCATTCCCCCCGGTGCGCCGCTGCTGGCGATGCGCGAGGACGCCACCGTTGCGGAGCTGACCTGAGGCCGCCCCTGATCAGCCGGCACGGCATCGGCTTCAGCGGCACCAGCGACCGCTGCTTTCTTTCCACCCCTCCGTCTTCACGAGCAAGGAGAACGAGCGCCATGGCCACAGTGGATGCTTACGGGCCTCCCGGCAACCTCGACGATCTGGACGACTTCGGCCGCAAGGCCTGGAACGTGTTCATCTCCGACACGGTCGACGAGGCCATTCAGGGCCCCGATCCCCGTCAGGTCCTGAACGACAGTCCGAGACCGCAGTTCTACAACCTGACCAGCACGGACACGGCCTCGGACGTCCAGCGCGCCTCCATCACATGGACCGCCTTCCCCCGCATTATCAAGATCACCTCCGTGGGTGACCTCCAGCGATGGCAGCGCGCCGACGCCAGCCGCGACGTCCAGGACGAGTACTGCGAGTGGAGCGTCACCCGGGATGGCTCGGGAAAGATCACCCGGGTGGTGTTCACCTGTGAAGGCCCCGAGTACTGGGAGATCCTGGCGCAGACGAACCCGGACAAGGTGGTCGACCTCTACCGTAGCTTCATCAGTCCGGACGTGCGCAAGGAGGATCTGTTCTCCCCCAGCGGCAGGTACCAGCCGCGCAACAAGTGGAACGACTCCACGAGCCACGGCGCCATGCACCTGATTCAGCCGAACAACACCCTGGGCGCAGAGATCGAGTTGGCCGCGGCAGCCACCATCCGGCGCGTCGTCAACGGCCAGGAGCTGAGCACTGAGCAGGAACTCGTCAACTGCAGCAAGTACGGTGCCGCAGAGCGCAACAGTGATCCCCACATCGGCGCAGGAGTTAACGCCCTGGCCCGCCAGAAGGCCGACATCAGCCTCGCCGACCCCGTGGGCCTGTACTTCGACGGCCTGTCGACGGACGGCTGGGAGACCCCGGACGGCTCCGATCCCCAGAGCTACTGGACCTATGTGAGAGGCGACTCGGAACACCGTGTCCGTGCCGTCTACGAAGTGCCCCAGGACAAGGGTTTCGATGTCGGGGACATCACCATCGGCGGGAGGCCCATCGAGTTCGGAGCCCAGATCGCGGACTTCATCACCATCAGGCTCACGGGCGTCGCCTGCCGGTTCCACGACTCCACCGCCCAGCCGCAGACCGCCTGCAAGGAGTTCCCCGCGGTTGACGTGCGGCACGAGGGGTTCGGCGCGTCCGCCTTCTCCGCCTCCGGCCGCTTCCTGGATCCCCGTCCCACCCTCTCCCACCGATCCTCCCGCGCCACCTGACCCGTTCCGTCATGGAGCGGTCGGCGGCCGGCTGGACAGCCGGTCAGGAAGCCGGAGCCCCTGGAGGCCACTGCTACGGCCCATGTCGCCAAGGATGGACGTTCCGATGTCACCTGGCAGCACGCACTTCCCGGGCCTGGGTGCCGATGCGGTGTCCGAGCTCCCGATAGGCGTCGAACTGGGCATGGTCGAACCACTGGTCGAAGGTGGGCTGGCGGGGGAAGGCCTTCTCCCTGAGGGCGTAACTGAGCAGCTCGTACGGCATGTCGGGAGTCGGAGTGGCCTTCACGAAGATGATCGTCCCCTTCGTGTCGGCCGGTGTGCCGGGCGAGAACTCGACCGGCTCGGGGTACTCGATCGTGCCGCGCACCACGCTGGTGGCGGAGAGCCTGGCGTTCAGCGCCGCCATCGGTGTCTCGGGCGGGAGCGGTGGGGCGCTGCCGGGTACCAGGTCCAGCAGGTTCTGCCCCTCGTCCTTGAAGGTGATCTTCACTCCGAGGTCTTCGTAGGCGAGCGTGACCGCCTGCGCGAGGGTGGTGGCCAGCGGCGGCGTGTCCCCTGGGGAATCGATGACGTAGATCGTCCGGCAGCGGAGCCGGAGCGTTTCGACCAGACCGAGATTGTGGAAGTGCCCGCCGTCCGTGCACAGCAGCAAGGGAGTGGTATCCGAGTACCAGCCCACGAGTTCCTGGAGTTGGTACCGCAGCCGCCGTACCCGTGGTAGCCGCGGCATGATCCGGCAGGGCCCGTACTTCGCCAGTTCCGCGAGGTAGAGCGGGTTGGGGACCCAGGTGCCCAGCCGCACGTTGGAAAGGGCGAGCAGCCGCTCCATGAACATCGTCTGGGTGTCCATCGCGGAGGCGAAGGCCGCTCCTGACACGGCGACGGCCGACTGCACGGTCAGGTCGCGTCCGATCAGCGCGGGGGCCGTGTGCTGCAGGGTGTCGGTGCGGACCCAGCCCGTGTCGGGGCCACCGCAGTAGTCGGAAGCGAGGGTGAAGGGCACGGCGGGCGATTCCTCTCGGCCGGCCACCAGCAGGCGCGAATCGTTCACTTGCGGGCGATTTGGGCGATGTGGACAGTGGTAAGGGTGATTGCTGCGGGCCGCGTCGACACACTCGCCAACCCGGCTGGAGCGGCTGACGTCGCAGCTCCCCGGGGCGAAACCGATGTGCTTGGCCGGTGATACGACCGACCACCGACCTGGCCGGCCGGCCGGCATACGTCCGTCTCGGCCACCGGTGCCTTAGACGGCGGCCCCGGGTGTTCGGCCTGACTGCGGCGGCTCGGGAGCCGGACGGTCACACCGGTTCCGGTGTTCGGACGGTGGAAGCGGTCGCCGCTCGGCAGGCGCGCCGCCCAGGGGGCCGGTGCAGCTGGTTCGCCCCGTCCTCCCCCTCGCGGTCGACTTCCAGATCCGGCGTCTGCGGAGGCTGATCGACCCCGAGCGCGAGGTCGGACGTTACGACGTGGTCGGCTATTGAGCGAGTCATGCTTCTGAGCGCGCTTCCATCTCCCAGGGATACTGAGGGGCATGGAGCTGCGTGGGGACAAGGTCGTGCTGCGACCGGTGGCCGTCGGCGATGGAGAGGTCCTTGACAGGATCGTGCGGGAGCCGGAAGTCGCGGCGTGGTGGTCGCCCCCGGACGACTTCGAGGGCATGCTCGCCGTTGTCTTCGAGGGCGAGGTCATCGGAGCGATCCAGTTCGAGGAAGAAGCCGACCCCGAGTTCCGGCACGCCGGCATCGATATCTTCCTGACAGCGCGCCATCACGGGAAGGGACTCGGCACCGACGCCGTACGCACCCTGGCTCGGTTGCTGGTGCACGAACGCGGCCATCATCGGCTGACCATTGACCCCGCCGCGGCCAACACCGCGGCGATCCGCAGCTACGGCAAGGTCGGGTTCAAGCCCGTGGGGATCATGCGCGCTTACTGGCGCGACCACCGGACGGGCACCTGGCAGGACGGACTGCTTATGGATCTGCTTGCCGAGGAGCTGATCTGACCGGTCGGCACCAAGTACACCAGGCGTGACGTGATGCGGGCCGCACAAGTTCTTCGGCTGTGCAGACGAAGTGGGCCCGTGCGGCCTTGTCCCATGCTGCCTTCACCGGCATCTCCCGTGCACATCTCGGCGGCTTGATCGAGGAGTTGGCCCCGGCATGGCAGACGCGACGGGAGTCTGCGCTGCAGGAGCGATGCGGCGGAGACCGTCGGCGTGCCGCCGGGGCCGGACGCAAGCACGAGCTGGTCTTCACCGACCGGATGCTGGTCACACTGATCCACCTGCGCACTCAGCTCCCGCACGCCGCACTCGCCGAGCTGTACGACGTAGGCCGTTCCACCGTCACCGAGGCCATCGGCGAGATCCGCCCGCTGCTCGCCGAGCGCGGCTTCGCCGTCCCCGACCGGCCCGGCCTGCGACTGCGGACCCTGGCCGACGTGTTCGCCTACGCGGCCGCGGAGGGGATCAAGCTGCGGATCGACGGCACCGAGACCCAGGTCCGCCGCCCGAAGGCCCATCGACCCGGCCGCTGCGCGTTCGTCTCCGGCAAGAAGAAGCAGAACACCATGAAGACCACCACGATCAGTGATGGCCAGGGCCGCACCCTGTGGTCGGAGCCGACCGGCCCGGCCGGATGCACGATCAGACCGCGATGCGCACCGAGGGAATCGCCGAACAGCTTCGCCTGCACCCGACGGTGAAAGCCGAGGTCGACGAGGGCTACCGGGGCCTGGCCAACGAGTTCCCCGACCAGATCAGCGCCCCGCCGAAGAAGCCGAAGGACGATGCCCCACTCGGCGAGCGGTACGCCTGGCGTGAGCAGCGACGCCGCCAGTCCTCACGGCGGATCTGCGTCGAGCACGCCAACGCCGAGCACAAGCAGTGGCGCCCGCTGCAAGGATTCCTCGGGCGCCGCGAGCACTATCCGGCTACCCATCGGGCCATCGCCACCTTGGTCTCTGACCGCGCCGCCCGACGGGCCACCCGCCACAAGCCGAGCACCGAACTCGTGCTCGTCAGCATGACGGCCTGCTGACTCACCCCACCAGCCGAATCCCCAGGTCAGCACGCCCAAACCTCAATAGCCGACAATGCCGTTACGGCGCAGGCCACATCTACGACCGTGCCCGCCGCATCGGCGAGGCCGCCGCGGTCCGCGACACCCAGGCCCGGCACATCAGCGCAGTGCTGCAGAGCTTGCACCGCACTCCCGCTCCACCGGAGACCACGCCCGCCGCCCCGGTCACACCACCGTTCCCGGCCACCGTCCCGGCCTCGCGCGCCCGCTGACACCCCCTCAACCAGGTTCCAGGAGCACCCCTTCGGCTACCACCGGCCTGGGCGCGGCGTGTCGGCCCTGGTCGGGCCACCGCGTCCAGGCCGAACCCGGCGCTGTTAGGTTCCGGCGCAGTTGGTGAACGTCGCCCGGGTGCGGGCGCTGTAGATGCTGGCGCCCCCGTTGACGTCATACTTGAGGGGCACGGTGATGGTGTCGTCAGCGGTCCACGGGAAGCCTTGGGTGTCGAAGGTCCAGGTTCCGGTGGCCTTGGCGGCCAGTTCGGACAACGCGACCCACCCGTACTGGCGTGGGGGCACGTCACGGTCAGCTTGTTGCCCATTTCCTGCTTGAGGTCCACCGTGGTCGCACCGTTGACCTCGGCGGTGACTTCGAGCGTGAGCTTGGCGAGACCGATGCCACTGGCAGACAGGCTTCCCCCCAGTTTGAAGCCGATGGTGTTGCTCCACCCCGTGGAGGTGTTCAGCGAGAACTCCCACGGGATCGTGGTCGAGGTGTCGTTGAACCAGATCGGTGAGACGCACATCTCCGGCAGCGTGAACGGCGGTGTCTGGCCGGTCGTGGACCACGAGCAGGTCGAGGTGTCCTTGTTGCACCGGGCGGCCGCGTAGTCCACGGCCATGTTCCACGCCCCCGCGGACCTGCCGCCACCAACCTGACGACCCATCAGGGGTATGTTCGATAATGTCCCCTCGGGCATCTCGAAGCGGAGTCACCGCCAACCGCCCGGCACCGCCACTCACTTGGCCGGAACTGGGGGAACGGTTCTCGTGCGGCGATCACCGAGACCGGAGGATCACCGGGCTGTCGCCCGTTGTGATCGCGGAACCCGTGGCCGAGGTAGGCTCGTCATGGCACGAACGGCACCGGGCAAGGCTGGGGTCCAGGCCGCGGAAGCGAGCTCTTGGCGCTGGTGCAAAGCACCGGCTGGTCTTCATCGACGTCCCGGTCCAGTCGGCGGCACGGACCGCGGTGACCCTCCCGGCCGGGTCGAGCTCGTACTCCTGCCGCCCGCTGCCGGCGTCGTCGACCGCGGTGAATTGGCCACCCGGCGGAGGACGTTGAGGCGGGCTGCGGCCGTGTCCGTATCCATGGCACCCGCCGCGCTCTCCGTCGCGGCCCCACCATGCGGTGCGGGTATGCCGGCCATCGGAACAACATGGCCGAACACCCCGCGCGGCGCCACGTTTCCTGCTTGGCTGTTGCCGTGAGTGACGAGGTGTACGCCGCGATCGAGCGGCTGGCCCTGGGCCTGTGGGGTCCCTCCGTGATCCCGCCGCGGGACGCCCCCGCCGAACAGTGGGCCGCCCTGGCCCTGCGGGTGGCGGAGACCGTGACGGCACGGCCCCGCCCCGAGGGCCCGGGCGCTCCCCCCGCCGAGGCGGTCACCGCCCTGGTCCTGCGCCCGGGCACGGAGGCTCGGCCCCTGTGGCAGGTCGCGGACGAGTCCCTGATGGTGAGCCGGGCTCTCGACGACACCGCTCACGCGTACCAGGGCGAGGACGACGCCGAGCTGATCGGACTCGCCCGGAGCCTCCTCGACGGCACCCCCGAGAGGGCCGCGGCGGACGGTTCGGGCCCGGCCGGTTTCCGGGTGTGTCCCCCGGTGGTGCTCTCCCGCTACGGATCCTCCGACGCGGACACCGACGACGACACCGACCGGCGGACCCTGGAGACCGAATGCCGCAGCGAGCTCCGCGACGGCACGGACCGGCTGCGCCTGCGCCGGGCGCGCTCCGCCCTCGGCCTGATCCTGCTCACGCGGTACGAGCGCACGTCAGGTCCGGAGGATCTGGACGAGGCCGTCGAACTGCTGGAGCAGGCCGTACGGTTCGCCGCCCCCGACAGCCTCGAGGACACCGCCCACGGCGACCTCGCCCGCGCCCTCTCCCTCCGGTTCGTCCGCTCGGGCGATTCCTCCGATCTCGGCCCGGCCATCGAACACGCCATGGCGGCAAGCGTGTTCGACCGGACCGGAGCACCGGTGGGCGACCGTGCCGCCACCTGGCAGGCCGTACTCGGCAACGCCCTCTGCATGCGCTACGACGCCCTCGGCGCGCCGAGGGACGTGGAGAACGCCGTCCACGCGTTCGGCGAGTCCCTCCGCCGCCTCCCCGCCGAGCACCCCGACACGCCGGAGCTGCGCTCCCATCTCGGGGCCGCGCTGCTGCGCCGTCACGAGCTCACGGGAGCGGCCGACGACCTCCGCGCCTCCCGCGCGCTGCTCGGCGGAACTCGGTGGGCCTCCGAGCGGGCGGCGGCGCTGCACGCCGAGTTCCTGCGCAGCGGGGACCTCGAGGCCCTCGACGGCGCCGTGGCCGACGGCATCGCCGGGGTCGGGCAGCTGCCCGACCGCCGGCTGCTGCCCGGGGCACTGCACGACCTGGCGGCCTACTGCCTGTCCCGGCACGAGACGCTCGGCGTCCGGTCCGACGCACAGGCCGCGCACGACCTGCTGACGGTCGCACGACGGCTCTCGCGCGCGGGAACACCCGCGTACGCCCTCCTCCTGGTCGGTCTCGGGCGGGCGCTCCTCGCCCTCTTCCCGGGCATGGGGATCGACTCGCTGACCTCGGCGGCGGAGCTGTTCGAGGAGGCGGGCGGGATCGCCGGGACGGCCCCCGAGCTGGAGGCCGAAGCGGTCGTACTCCTTTGCGGGACGTTGCGCCGGCTGGGCCGTTTCCTCGATGACCCGCCCCTGCGTGGGGCGAGGGCCGACGCGCTGGACGCCAGGCTCGGCGAGCTGGCGAACCGGCTGCGCGCGGTGGCCGCCGCAGACGCGTACCCGTCCGTCCTCCTCGAACGCGCCCGCCTGCGGCGCGTCCTGGGGGATCCGGCGGGCGGCGGCGAACTCGCCCGCCAGGCGCTCGACGAACGGCTCTGGGAGCTCCTCGCCGAGCCGGATCCCGGCCACGCCCACCGGTCCGCCCGCCGGAACCTCGACGCGGCCTGCGAGCTGGCCGCCTGGCTCCTGGAGGACGGGGCTCCCGACCGTGCCTTCGCGGTCGTCGAATCCGCCCGCGCCCTCGCCCTGCGCGCCGCCACCGAAACGGTTCCGGTCGCACGGCAGTTGGGCTCGCTCGGCCTGGACGGGCTGCGTGCCCGGTGGCTGCGGGCCGTGGAGCCGGCGTCGCGCGGAGAGGCCCCCGGGGGCGCTGCTGTCCTGCGTGCTGCCGGCTCGGCCGCTCCGGCCCACGCCCCGGTGCCCGCGGAGCTGCGTCCCCTCGTCCTCGAAGCGCTCTCCGGTGCCGCGGACACCGACCCCGTCGTCGGCGACTTCACGGGCACGACGACGCAGGACAGGACGGCCGAGCTCTGCCGGGAGATCGGCGCGGACGCTGTGGTGCACCTGCTCCCCGGCGACGGGGAGCGGTCCGGCTGGGCGCTGGTGCTGCACCGGGCCGGCCCGGTCTCGGCCCTGCGGCTGCCCTCGCTTCATGTGGGGGCCGACGCGTTGCGCACCTTCGTGGGCGCCCACGACCACCTTCTGCGGTACCCCCGCAGCGGCCCGGCCGGCTGGGGGCGGGCCCTGCGGGCCGTCTGCGACTGGGCGTGGACGGCGGCGATGCGCGACCTGGCCGGTCACCTCGTCCCAGAGGACGGTGTGGGCCGGAGAGGGGTCCCCCGTGTCGTGCTCGTCCCCACCGGAGTGCTCGGCCTCGTCCCCTGGCACGCCGCGCGGCGCAAGGTGGGACTGCCCGACGGTACCCGGGGCCACCGGTACGCCCTCGAAGACCTCGGTATCAGTTACGCGCCGTCCGCCCGGGCCCTGGAGTGGTTCGCCGCTCGCACCCTCGCCCCTCTCGACGGCGGCGGCCTCGTCGTGATGGACCCGCTCCGCGACCTTCCCCACGCCCGCCGGGAGGCGGCCGACATCCACCGCTGGCACTACGCCAAGGGAACGCGGCTGGGCAGCTCGGGAGAGCCCGGCAGCAGCCCGGCCACTCCGCGGGCCGTCCTCGACGCCCTGCACCCCGGTGCCGGCGGCCCCCGCCCGCCGGTGGCCCACTTCGCCTGCCACGCCAGGACCTGCGTGCCCGCCGCCGACTCGCACCTGCTGCTCGCCGGCGGTCAGCGCCTGAGCGCCGGCCGGCTGCTCGCCGACGGCACCCGCGCGACGGGCCCCGGGCCCGGGAGCCTCGTCGTCCTCTCGGCATGCGCCACGGCCGTACCCGGCGCCCGCTACGACGAGGCCCTGAGCCTGGCCACGGCCTTCGCCTCGCGCGGAGCCGCGGCCGTCGTGGGGTCGCTGTGGGCCGTGGGCGACGCCGACACCGCGCAGCTCATGACCGAGTACCACCACTTCCTGAACCTCGACGGACTCGCGCCCGCCGAAGCCCTGCGCCAAGCGCAGCTGCGCATGCTGGAGCGTGCCCGACGCCGCGGTGCCGGCGGCGGCCCGGCGGCCCGGACCCGGGCCGAGGACCCGGCGCGCTGGGCGGCCTTCGTCCACCACGGCCGGGGACTGCCGCTGCCCGGTGACGCCGCACGCGGGCCCGGCCCGGAGGACCGGGTCGCGTTCCGCCCGGCGGGACCCGGTACGCAGGTCCGTCAGCCCATCCTGGGCAGGCTCCCCGGCTCGGGCAGAGCCGAGTACGCCTGGAAGTGCCCGGAGCCCGGGTGCGCGCGGGAGACGACCGGCGACGCGAAGGCCCCGTACGACGAGGACTGCTGTCCGGACCACCCCCACCAGGCCTTCGAGCCGGTGCTGCCCCGTGGGTGATCTCGTCAAGGGGATGGTGGAGCCGCTCGCCAAGCGCTGGACGGCTTCGATGAGCGGGCCCCTGCTGCTTCTGTGGCTCTCAGGGGCCCTGATCCACCTGCACCAGCGCGGCGGCCCGGGACACGCCTGCGCGAAGCCCGGGTACTTGGCGCGGGCGGGGTGCCAGGTCGCGAAGCAGGGAGCGCCCGGCGCCGTCGTGCTGGCGGCCGCGCTCGCGGCGGCGGTGCTGTTGTCCGGTGTCGCGCTCTCGGCCGTCGCTTCCCCCGTGCTGGAGGTGCTGGCCGGGAGGTGGGGCACGTCCGCCCCGGTCGTCGCGTACGCGCGGCACCGCACCGCCCGGCACGCACGGCGCCGCGCAGTACTCGACGCCCGGAGCCGTGCGGCTGCCGCGCCGGCCCGCTACGATCCGCAGGCGCAGGTCACCTGGCAGGCGCAGAGTGCCTGGCGGCGCGACCGGGCGTTGCGCAGCTGGTCCCACTACCCCAGGCGCGCGGCGGACCTGCGGCCGACCTCGGTCGGGAACGCACTTGTCGGCGTCTGCGAGCAGATCCGGCGCGACTACGGCTTCGAGCTGCCGGTGTGCTGGGGTCCGTTCGTCGAATGCCTCGACACGGCCGCCCGTGACCGCCTGATGGCCTCGGCCACCCGCGTGCTCGGCAGGACCCAGGCCCTGATCTGTGCGGTCGCCGCGGCCGGGTGGGGCCTCCTGCTGCCCGGACTCGTTGCGAAGTCCCTCTGGGTCGCGCTCTGCGCCGTCTGCGCGTGGGGCGCGAACAGGGCCCTGCGCTCCGGGACGGAGGCCTACTGCGCCCACGTCTGCGACGCCTTCGCCGTGCACCGCATCCGCCTCTACCGGGCGACCGGCATCGAGCCGCCCGCGACGACGACGGACGAGCCCCGGTCCGGGAAAGTCCTCACCGACGCCCTGGCCATGCGGCTCGCCCCCGGCGAATCCCGTCCCTTCCGCTGGCCGGACACGCCCTGACCGGCAGCCCAGGAGGCACCGCCAGCTGTCTTCGGCTCGTTCCCGAGGCTGCACACGCCGCCTGAGAGACGCAGCGTTCGCACCGGACGCGAGGACATCGGCGGCGCGCCCCGCATGGTTCGAGCTGAGCCCGAATTGATCCATGACGTCACCGGGATACTTCGCGGCATCTGCGGCAGACAGGTTGTCCACCGCCGCCAGTTGCATGGCGGCGCGTCCGTTGGCGATGGACTGGGTCTCGGAGGCCCGGGGGCGCCGGTCACCGGGCGTTGACGCCGGCCGTACTGGGTGCCCCGGCCCTGACCAGCAGGCCGGCGGCCAGGGCCGCCAGCAGCAGGGCGCCGGCCGCCCACCAGAGGGTGTCGGTGTAGCCGTGTATCAGCTGCTCGGACTGGTTCTCCTCCGACGAAGCGGCCAGACGGGCGCCGATGAGGGTCACGAGCAGTGCCGCGCCGATCGACTCGCCCACCTGCTGGGCCATGACGACGACCCCCGAGGCCGCGCCGGAGTGCTGCGGGGCGACGCCGGAGGTGGCGGTGGCGAAGAGGGGTCCGGAGGCCAGACCGCTGCCGAAACCGGCGAGGACCATGCCGGGCACCACATGGGGCCCGTAGGCGCTGCCGGAGTCGAGGGCGGCGAGGAGCAGCGTCCCGGCGGCGGCGGTGACCAGTCCCGACACGATCAGCACGCGGGGCGCGGTGCGGTGTTGGAGGCGCGCCGAGACCTGTGTGGCGGCGAGGACGGCCGCGGCGGCCAGCGGCAGGAGCATCACCCCGGTCATGCCCGGGGCGTATCCGAAGACGTACTGCATGTAGCCGGTGAGCGTGGGGAGCAGCGCCAGGAACCCTGCGCCGGTCAGGCTCATCGCCAGGGCGCAGCCGAGGCGGTCGCGGTCCCCGCCGAGGTACCCGGCCGACGGGGCACCGGACGTCCTGGTCCGCCGCCACAGGAAGGCCGCGAGCAGGAGGACGCCCACCGCGAGGAGGCCCAGGGCCGGGGGAGTGGTCCAGCCGAGCCGCCCGGCCTCGTCCATGCCGTAGACCAGGGCGGCGAGTCCGGCGGAACCGAGCAGCACGCCGAGCAGGTCGGGGCGGGCACCGCCGCCGGGCGGGCGGCCCGGCAGCAGGGTGGCCGCGCCGGTCAGCGCGAGCGCCGCCAGCGGGACGGAGGCGTACTGCGACATCCGCCAGGACGCCAGCTCCGCGAGCCAGCCACCCGCGAGCAGCCCGAGCGCCCCGCCGCCGGCCGCGACCGCCCCGTAGATCCCGAAGGCCCGGGCGCGTTCCCTCGGGTCGGTGAAACCCGTGGACACCAGGGACAGCGCGGACGGTGTCAGCAAGGCGGCGAACGCGCCCTGCAGGGCGCGCGCCGCGATCAGCAGGCCGGAGTCGCCGGCCGAGCCGCAGAGCGCGGAGGCCACCGCGAAGCCGGCCATGCCGGTGATCAGGGCCCGCTTGGCGCCGACGAGGTCGCACAGGTACCCGCCGAGCAGCAGCAGCCCGGCGAAGGCGAGTACGTAGGCGGTGACCGGGTTCAGTGCGTCGTCGGCGAAGCCGAGATCGGCCTGGACGGTCGGCAGGGCGGAGCTGAAACCCATCACGTCGAGCAGTACCAGCAGCTGCGTCAGGGCGATCACGCCCAGCCCCCACCAACGTCTGGGGTGCGGGGCGGCCGGGTCGGGGAGGGCGGTCGGGGGCGGCCCGAAGCCCTCCGCGGGGACGGACCGCGCCGCGGCCGGGGCCGTGGGCGCGTACGGGGGCGCGTACGGGGGCGCCAACGGGGGCGGCGGCGCGGGGACCGGCTGGTGCTGGCGCGGCACGGAGGGGAGGCGGGGGTCCGGCGGCGCGGCGGGCTCCGCAGCGGGTGTCTCGGGGGCCCAGTCCAGCAACCTGGCGGCGCGGCGGCCGAGTTGCGCCAGTACCGTGCCCGGCAGCCACTCCCCGGCCTGTTCGACCGCCGTCCGGTCGGCGATCTCCTGGGGGGTGGGCCGGGCGGCCGGGTCCTTCTCCAGGCAGGCGCGTACGAGCCCGGTCAGCGGCTGCGCAACGCCGGTGAGGTCCGGTTCCTCCTCGGCGACCCGGAAGAGGTGGGCGTTCAGTCCGGAGTCGGCGGCGCCGAAGAGGAGCCGTCCGGTGGAGGCGTACACGAGGACGGCACCGAGGCAGAAGACGTCGCTGGCGGGCGTGAGTTCGCGGCCGCGGACCTGTTCCGGGGACATGAAGCCGGGGGAGCCGATGAGCATGCCGGTGCGGGTGTGCAGGCTGTCCCCGGTGAGGCTGTCCATCGCCCGCGCGATGCCGAAGTCGATGACGCGGGGGCCGTCGACGGTGACCAGTACGTTGGACGGCTTCAGGTCACGGTGGATCAGGCCCGCCCCGTGCACGGCCCGCAGGGCGACGGCCAGCCGGTTGGCGAGGGTGTGCACCGAGTGGTCGGGCAGCGGCCCGAAGTCCTCGGCGACCACGGTGCGCAGGTCCGGCCCCGGGATGTACTGCGTCGCCACCCACGGCACGGCGGCCTCCGGGTCGGCGTCGAGGACCGCTGCCGTCCAGTCCCCGCCCACCCGCCGGGCGGCGGCCACCTCGCGGGCGAAGCGCCTGCGGAACTCGGGGTGCCCGGCGTGCTCGGCCTGCACGACCTTCACGGCGACGGTGCGCCCGCCCTCGGAACGGCCCAGATAGACCAGGCCCATGCCGCCCTCGCCCAGCCGGGCGATCAGACGGTAGGGGCCGATGTGGGTCGGGTCTGCTGCGATCAACTGGTCCACGGGGACGAAGTATGCCAACTGCCGGGCCGGAGTGGACCCGGGCTCCGGACACCGGAGGAACGCCCCGCATTCGGCCCGGGTCGTCGAACCGCTGTTGGCCGGGCGGGTCAGGGTTCGGTCATCACCGGCGGGCCGAGCGGCTCACCGGGCTCATCCCCGAGTCACGGTGCCTGAACCGGCTGCCGGCCCGTCGTCTCCGGCGGTTCGGGCCCCTCCGCGGTCGGCGGCAGCTCGGTGATGAAGGTGCGGATCTCTTCGGCCTCGGGCACGGCGAGGGCGGTGTACAGGTCAAGGGCCTGTCGGGCATGGTCGTGGGCGGCGTCGGTTCGGCCGAGGTCGCGGTGGACGTGCGCCAGGCCGGCGTGGGCGCGGGCCTGTTCGGGGCGGTAGCCGGACTCGCGGGCGAGGGTCAGCGCCGTGTCGTGTTCGGCCGCGGCCCGGGCGAGGTCGCCCAGGGAACGGGCGGCTTCGGCCAGGGCGTTGAGGGATTCGGCCTCGTCGCCGGGGAAGTCGAAGCTGCGGCTCAGCTCCAGGGCATCGTGATGGTGGCGCCGGGCCTCGCCATAGCGGCCCTGCCGTTGGTACAGCAGCCCGATGTTGTTCAGGACGACGATCTCGCCGATGCGCGATCCGTTCTCGCGGTGCAGCTGGAGTGCCTGGCGGTGATGGTCGTGGGCGTCCTCGAATCGCCCTCGGCGCTCGTGGATGATGCCGAGTTCGGTCAGTGATCTGGCTTCGCCGGCGCGATCGCCGAGTTCGCGGAAGAGCGCGAGGGACTGCCGGCAGTGGTCGTGGGCCCGGTCGTACTCCCGGCGCCGGGAGTGGAGGGTGCCGAGGTTCTGCAGGGCGCGGGCCGTGGCGCCCCGGTCGCCGGCGTCGCGCGAGAGGTCCAGGGCGCGCAGGTAGCAGTCGGCCGCTTGCTCGTAGGCGCCGTGCCACCAGTAGTGCACCTCGCCGAGGTCGAGGAGCGTGCGTGCCTCGGCGGCCGTGTCACCGCTTCGTCGGCTCGTCCGGAGCGCGAGGCCGTGGAGGTCCAGTGCGTCGGTGTGGTGGGCGTGGCCCAGCAGGTACCGGTGCAAGGTGGCGGCCAGTCGGCTGGGGTAGGGGCGCCAGTCGTGTTCGGCGGCGTGCCGGGCGACCGCCATGAGGTTCGCGCGTTCTGCGTCCAGCCACCGGATGGCATCGGCCTCGTCCAGCAGGAGCGGGGCTTCCGCGGCCGGTGCGGGGATGAGTGGTCTGCGGTTCTTGCCCTCGGGGTAGAGGTGGTCGACGGCCGTGCTCGCGGTGTGGAGATAGTGGTGGAACATTCGTCCGACGGCGTCGCGCCGGACATCGGAGGGTTCCTGGGCGGCCGCGGTGGCCAGGGCGTGTTCGCGCAGCAGGTCGTGGAAGGTGTAGCGGCCCGGCTGGTGCTGGGCCAGGACGTGGGCGTCCAGGAGGTCTTCCAGGAGCGTCTCGGCCTCCTCGCTCGGGAGGCCGGCCAGCGCGGCGGCCGCCTCGGGGCCGATGTCACGGCCCGGCTGCAGCCCCAGGAGCCGGAACATGCGCTGCTGATCGGCGGTCAGTTGCTGGTAGGACAGCGTGAACGCGGCGGCCACGCCTCGCTCCGACGTGGCCAGCTCGGACAGTCTGCGGCGCTGGTCGCGAAGTCGGGCGGCCAGATATTCGACGGTCCAGCGGGGGCGATGGTGCAGCCGGGCGGCGGCGATGCGGACGGCCAGCGGCAGGAACCCGCACAACTGGAGCACGTCGAGGACGGCGAGCGGTTCGGCGGCCGCCCGGTCGCCCACGATCGCCGTGAACAACTCCACGGAGTCCGCGGCAGGCAGCACTTCCACGGACAGGGCGTGTGCCCCGTCCAGGTCGGTCAGCCGCCGGCGACTGGTGACGAGGACGAGGGTGTGGGAGGCGCCGGGCAGCAACTGGCGCACCTGGTCGGCGCCGAGGGCGTTGTCCAGCACGGCCACCACGCGACGACCGGAGAGTTCGGAGCGCCACAGCGCGGCGCGGTCGGTGACCGATGCCGGGACGTGTGCCGCGGGTACGCCGAGTTGGCCCAGCAGGATCTCTAGCGCGGCACCGACGTCGAGCGGCTCCTGACCGGCGGTGTGCGCCTGAAGGTCGACGAACAGTTGCCCGTCCGGGAAGTGGTCCGCGAGGCGGTGTCCCGCATGGACCGCGAGGGTCGTCTTGCCGACCCCGGCCATCCCGTCGATCGCCGCGATCGTCACGCTCCCGCTGTTGTTGCTCGTCCACAGGCGGGCCAGCCCGTCGAGCTCGCCCTCGCGTCCGGTGAAATCCGGGACGTCGAAGGGCAGGAAGTTGACCCGCCGGGTCTTCGCCGGCACGGCGACCGGGGGCTGCAGGGCGGGTTCGTCCCGCAGGATGTCCTGTTCGAGCTTGACGAACGCGCGGCCGGGGTCGAGTCCCTGCTCCTCCGCCAGGGCCGCCCGGAAGTCCCTGGCCACGTGCAGCGCGTCGGATTGGCGTCCTGCGCGGTGCAGCGCGAGCATCAGCCGGCAGCACAGACGTTCCCGCAAGGGGTTGGCCGCAGCGTGGACGGTCAGTTCGTCGATGAGGTCGTCGTGACGGCCCAGGGACAGTTCCAGGTCGGCCAAGCGCTCGACGGCGGTCAGCCGCTGCCCGTTCAGGCGTGTTCTGGCGCTCTGGACGTAATGGGCGGTGACGTCGGCCAGCGGCTCTCCCCGCCACAGCGCCAAGGCGGTACGAATCCGGTCCACGGTGTCCCGCGGGTCGTCAGAGGTGGCCGACGCCTGGGCGATCAGGCTGGTGAACTCGTGCAGATCGAGTTGTCCCGGCTCGGGAGCGATCACGTACCCGGCCGGCCGGGTGGACAGCATCCGGTCGGCTCCCGAAGCGCGCAGCATCCGTCGGATCGCGGCGATCGTGGTCTGGATCTGCGCGCGGGCGGAGTCCGGCGGCAGCGGCCCCCACATCGCGTCGATCAGGCGGTCCGTACTGATCGCGACCCCGGCGTGCAGCAAAAGGTAGGCGAGTACCGCTCGATGACGGGGTGCCAGCCCCGGCGACTCCGAACCGGGGGCCAGGGTCACCACCGGGCCGAGGATCGTGAACCGCATACCGTCACTCCGGGGGTCACCAGCGCGTGCATCGAAGAAGCATCGGGAATGTATCAAGATCCACCGGCAGGGTTGCCGGCATGCCAGCACTCCACACCATCGAGCCGGAAAAGGCGACCGGTGAAGCCGCGACCCTGTTCACCGCCACGCACCAGGCCCTGGGAGTCGTCCCCAACCTGGCCAAGGTGATGGCCAACAACCCAGCCGTGCTGAAGGGATACGTGGACGTCGTTACCGCCCTGAGCGCGGAGGGGACCTTGTCGGCGGAGGTGCGCGAGCGCATCGCGTTGCTGGTGGCGCAGGAGAACCGATCCGACTACTGCCTGTCCGTGCATGCGTTCCGCGGGACCAGAGTGGCCGGGCTGACCTCGGCCGAGGCCACCCGCGCGCGGCGGGGCGAGGCCGACGACCCCTGGGCCGCGGCTGTCCTCGACCTGGCCGCCGTGGTGGTCCGGAACCACGGAGCCGTTTCCGACGCGCAGCTGGCGGCAGCCCGGCACGCCGGCCTCTCCGACGGGCACGTCGTCGAGGTCATCGCCCACGTGGCGCTCGGCGTGTTCACCAACTACCTGGCCACGGCGTCGCGCATCGACATCGACTGGCCGCTCGTGCGCCACACCGACTGGGAGCACGCGAAGACCTGAACGTACGCGATGACACGTCAGGGCCGGACCGCCTGAACCGGCCCGGCGATGACACGTCAAGGCCAGACCGCCCGAACCGGGCCCCAGCCGGCGCCCGAAGGAATGCGAACCATCCCCACCGAGGAGTCCCACATGATCACCGCCGTCCCCCTCACCGAGGTCTCGACCGAAGACGCCACCGCCTGGCACGCGGTCGTGGCGGCCTCGCTCGCCGGCGATCTGCCCGAGGAGCCCCGGCCCACCTTCGAGCAGGTCCACGCCCGACTCACCGTCACCGGGCGCGACAACCGCCGGCTGCTGTGGCTGGCCACCGCGGCCGACGGCGCGGTGCTCGGTGTGGCCGGGCTGCGGCTGTTCACCTCGCCCGGTCAAAGCCACCTGGCCGAACTGGAGCTGCACGTCGCCCCGGACGGACGGCGCTCGGGAGTGGGCTCGCACCTGCTGGCCACGGCCGTGGAGGCGGCACGGGCCGAGCAGCGTCGCAGCCTGGTGGCAGCCGCACCCGGTGACGGACCGAGCGGCGCCTTCTGCGCCGCGCGCGGCTTCCGGCGCGTACTGGCACTGGACCACCTGCTTCTCGACGTCGCGCACGCCGACGATTCCGGTGCCGACGCCGAGCACCCCGGCTACGAGCTGGCCGGCTGGACCGGCACGGTTCCCGACGGGCTGGCCGGGGCGTTCGCCGCGGCCAAGAACGCGATGAACGACATGCCGACCGGCGACATGGACTACGGCAGCCAGGCCTGGACCGCCGACCGGGTCCGCGCCATGGCCGAAGTGCTGGCCGACCGCGGTGACCTGCTGCTGACGACCGCCGCGCTCCGCGACGGGGAGGTGGCCGGGTACACCGAGATCGTCATCCGGGCCGGGGAGACCCACCGGGCCCTGCAGTACGACACCGTCGTGGTGCACGCTCACCGCGGCCACGGGCTCGGGCTGTGGGTCAAGGCCGAGATGGTGCGCAGGCTCCGCGCCGAGCACCCCGGAATCGGGGAGATCGAGACCGACAACGCTCAGGACAACACGCACATGCTCGCCGTGAACCGCCGACTGGGCTTCCGCTTCCACCGCAGCACCCACGAATACCAACTCGACCTGCCCGCCAACTGACCGCTCCCCTCTCCTTCCGACCGCTCCCCGAGGAGAACGTCCGATGAAGAAGTCCGAGACCCCCGACCCGACCGCCGCCGTCCCGGCCGGCACGCTCCGTACCGACGGGACGGCGGTGGCCGCGAAGCTGCTCCCCGACACCGCCCGTGCCGCACCGCCGAGCCGCGAACAGATCTCCGGCATTGCCCACACCGGCCACCCGATAAAATCTCCGCTCGACGACGACTCGGTCAGCCGGCTGCTCGAACGCGGCCTCCCGCGGGGCGACGAGCGGGTGCTCGACCTCGGATGCGGCACGGCGGAATGGCTTCTGCGCGCCCTTGCGGCGCGCCCGCACCTGCACGCCGAGGGCGTCGACGTCTCCGAAGTCGCCCTGACGCAGGCCCGCCGGGCAGCGGGCGGACTCGGGGTCGACGAGCGCTTGGTCCTCCACCACCGGGAGGCCGTGGACTTCGTCTCTGCACAGCCGTTCGACTTGGTGATCAGCGTCGGCGCCACGCATGCCTTCGGTGGTCTTCTCCCCACCCTCGCGGCGGCCCGCAAGCACCTGGCCCCCGGCGGCCGCGTCCTGATCGGTGAGTCGTACTGGGAGCGTGCCCCTTCGCCGGCGGCCGTCGAGATGTTCGGTGACCTCGACGACCTGGCGACCACGGTGGACCGCGTCGTCGCCGACGGATGGACCCCCGTCCACGGCCATGTCAGTACCCGCGGGGAGCTGGACGCCTACGAGTGGGCCTGCTGGGGCTCGCTGGCCTCATGGGCCCTGGACCACCCAGATCATCCGGCCGGCGCACAGGTGCTGGAAACGGCCGCCGCTCAGCGTTCGCAGTGGCTGCACGGGTACCGGGACAGCTTCGGGTTCCTCTGCCTGGTCCTGCGTCGAACATCTGATTGATCGCAAATGACGGTTACGACATGTCACGGCCGGTGGTTTCTTCGCCGGTCTCGGTAACGAGTAGCCGCACGATAGGGCTTGGGACGTGCTGGCCTGGCCGTCCGGCTTGGGCGTGGATCAGCAGGCCGTCGCGCGGACGAGGTCGAGTTCCGTGCTCGGCCTGCTGCGGGTTGGGCGCTTTGCGCTGCGGTCGGAGACCAGGGCGCCGATTGCGGCGATGACCCCGGGCAGGTCGTCGCGCTCGCCGGTCCAGCGTTGCAGCGACCGCCACTGCTTGACCTCTGCGTTGGCGTGCTCGCCCGTGATCCGCCGTTGGGATTGGCAGCGGCGCGCGTGGTCGTAGAAGTTGCGCTCGGACGGCCCGGCGTCCGCCGCTGGTTTCTTCGGCGGGGCGCTGACCTGGCCGGGGAAGTCGCGGGCAAGGCCGGCACAGCCGGAATCGACTTCGGCTTTCACGTTCGGGTGCAGCCGCAGCTGCTCCTCGATGCCCTCAGTGCGTACTGCGGTGGCATCGTGCATCCGGCCCGGGCGGATCGCCCCGAGCCACAGCTCCCGGCCCTGCTCGTCGCAGATCATCGTGGCCTTCGGTGTTCTGCTTCTTCTTGCCCGACACGAACGCCTTACGGCCCGGCCGCCCCGCCTGCGGGCGGCGTACCTGCACCTCGGTGCCGTCGATCCGCAGGCTGATCCCCTCGGCCTGGGCATAGGCGAACACGTCCGCGAGGGTCCTGAGCCTGATCCCGGGCCGATCCGGCACCGCGAAGCCGCGAGCGGCCAGCAGCGGGCGCACCTCGCGACCGCCCGGCCGATCGTGGAGGGCGAGACTCCGAACAGCGCGCCGCGAGCACCCTGTGTGACAGCGCCCAGCGCAACACCACCAAGGTCACCAGCACCCGGTCCACGAAGATCCCGCACAGGGCAGAATCAGAGCAGGCCGCGCGGGCCCAACTTGACTTCACACTCCAGATGATCCCGCGCGGCTCTTCGCCTTCCGGCACCAGGGCGGCTGCCGGAGCCTGACCGCCGATACCCCGATCATTCAGGCCCGGGCCGGTGCACCCATTCCTGGTCGAGGATGCTGAAGACTTCGGAGTCACGCCAGCCGTCCCGGATCCGCGCAGTGTGCCGGTGTCGGCCCTCGTGGGCCATGCCGAGCTTGCCCAGCACCCGGGCCGATGCGACGTTGCGAGGATCGCAGGTCGCATAGATCCGGTGCAGTCCTCTCAGCCCAAACCCTCTGCCGAGAAGTTCCCCGCCGATGGCTGTGCCCACGCCTCGCCCCCACACCCGAGGATGGACGAGGTAGGAGATCTCGCCCTGGCGGTGGGCCAGGCTAC
The DNA here is from genome assembly GCF_055581065.1 of Streptomyces sp. NPDC031479. NCBI lineage: Bacteria > Bacillati > Actinomycetota > Actinomycetes > Kitasatosporales > Streptomycetaceae > Streptomyces > Streptomyces sp. NPDC031479. Next base: position 1,891 of record NZ_JBVIKC010000004.1, on the reverse strand, counting down.
GGACCTTCAGCTCGCCGATACCGACGAGTTCACCGTCGAGGCAGGCCGCATACACGAATCTCGTCTGCGGGGACTGCAACCGGGCATCCACCGCGCCTTGGACGAAGTCCCGCGTCTGTTCCTCGGTGTTCGGCCCCCACGCCTGGTATCGGCAAGCCTCCGGCAGGCTGGCGAAGGCATGTACAGCGTGGCAGTCACCGACAACGAGATCGCGCATAGTCACCGAGGTTTTGATCACGAGCCGATCCTGTAGGCCAGGGCCGCCAAATACCAGCACTCAAGTCGCGGGGCTTCTACACGATCAAGATCGCGTCATTATCGTGCGGCTACTCGTAAGGTGCCGAGATCCGGCGCGGCTGCGAGGTGGTCGGGCTGAGCCCGGACGAACGGGGGGTGAGCGTCGAGCTGGGCGACGGCAGCGAGCTGCGTGCGCGCTTCTTCGTCGGCTGTGACGGTGGGCGCAGTGCGGCGCGCACTCACCGCGCTGGCCGTCCCGCTTCGGCGACGCCACCCGGCAGGCCGAGCGCTACTGCGTCGACCGGGTGTTCCTCGCCGGGGACGCGGCGCACATCCACCCGCCGACCGGCGGGCAGGGACTCAACCTCGGCATCCAGGACGCCTTCAACCTCGGCTGGAAACTGGGCGCCGCGGTCGTCGGCCGGGCCCCCGGAAGGACTGCTCGACAGCTACCACGCCGAACGGCACCCGGTCGCCGCCGACGTGCTGGACAACACCCGCGCGCAGATCCAGCTGATGTCGACCGAGCCGGGCCCGCAGTCGGTGCACCGCCTGCTGGCGGAACTGATGGACGTCGAGGAGGTGAACCGCCACCTGATCGAGAAGATCACCGCCATCGGGGTCCGCTACGACTTCGGCGAGGGCCACGAACTGCTCGGCCGACGGATGCGCGACCTGCAACTGAAGCGCGGTCGCCTCTACGAACGGATGCACACCGGCCGAGGTCTTCTGCTCGACCGGACCGGCCGCCTCTCGCTCGCCGGCTGGGAGGACCGGGTCGACCACGTCATCGACGTCGGCGAGGAACTCGACGTGCCCGCCGTACTGCTGAGGCCCGACGGCCACGTGGCATGGGTCGGCGAGGACCAGCGGGAACTCCTCGGGCGCCTGTCCTCGTGGTTCGGCGCCGCAGCCGGCTGAGCGCGCGGATCGGGAGCGGTGGCCGCCGGAAACCTCGTTCAAGAGTGTTCCTCGCAGGCGTGAGGGCAGCCGATCGCACCTGGTCAACGGCGACCTGTGCTACGCGGGTGTGGCCGGTGCGATCGGCGAGGACCGTGTCGCGACCTGGGTCGACTGGTTCATCGGCAACAGCCGCTCGGCGCGGCTGCGCCCCTGGATGCCCTGCGTCGGCAACGGCGAGACCGAGAAGGGCAACGGCCCCCTGGGCCTCACGGGTTACCGGACCTACTTCACGCTGCCGGGCGCGACGACCGCCACCGACCCCGAGACCCGTGGTCTGTGGTACGCCTTCACCGTCGGCGCCGTCCGTTTCATCAGTCTGGCCAACGACGACGTGGCGATCGTGGACACCGGCGACATCTGTCTGCGCGGATACTCCGGCGGCGCACAACGCCGCTGGCTGGAAAGGGAGTTGAAGTCAGCGCGAGCCGCCACCGATATCGACTGGATCGTCCTCGCTGCCGGTCCGCGGCACCCTGCCGAACGATACCCGCACCCCGATTCCGGTCTCCACCACGACCGATGTCGCCGACACCGCCAAGGGCACCGTGCACATGATCATCGGTGGCGGCCATACGAGCGTGGGGGGGGGGGGGGGGGGGGGGGGGGGGGGGGGTGGGGGGGGGGGGGGGGGGAGGGGGGGGGGGGGGGGGGGGGGGAGGGGGGGGGGAGGATATGACTCTCCGCCGAGATC